>CAYYCV010000004.1:45367-58098 GCA_964470405.1 uncultured Caryophanales bacterium | reverse complement strand
TCCAGAAGCCTTCGCGGCCATAACTTTCGTTCAAGTCGATAGAAATTCCGTTCAAAGTCACGCCATTTTTAAATTGGAATACCTTCATATATTGAGATTTTTGGCTACGGCTCCAGGCGTAGGTTTGCCAGCCGCCTTTGCAAATCCCCTTGCTGACGAGAAAATCAACCACATCCTTCTCGCCATACCCTTCGACCACGTAATCCGTCAGGTGCGCCCGCGCCGCCGCGAAATATCGCCCGACGGTTTCAAACTGTTCCGCCGTCACCACATCGAAATCCACGGCAAGGTAAATCGTTGCGCCAGGCGGTATACCCACGCGCTGCGCATCCTGCAAGATCAGCGGGCCGTCCACATCCCCGGCCGAACGTCCCCCGCCGGCCCGATCGGCCGTCGTCTCCCACACCGCGCCAAGCCATAATTTTGCCTTCGTGATGGCTTCCGCCTCGGATCGGGTCAATCGTTTCCACGCATACCGCTCCAAGGTGAGATACCGGATGACAAACTCCATGCCATCCTCTTTCATGGCCAGCGCTTTCTCGTACGACAGCGGCGTCGCACAATCAAATCCTTTCATTCTTTTCACCCTCCAGTTGTTTGATTTGTTCTCCAACCCATATTTGAACCCTTTTCATAATTTCTTTTTCCTTGCCGGGGTGCGCGTTGGCAATGATCGCCACGCATTGGGTAATTTCTTCGTAAGGGTGAGATAGGTTAACTTCAATACATACCGCTCTCGCTACGGCCATCGGTCTACCTCCTTTTGGGCATAACAAAAAGCCGCCCGAGGGCGACTTCAAAAGTTATGGGTTTGGTGTTATTTGCTCAATTGCGCTTCCAGCGTAGCTTTCTGCTGTTCCAGATCCGCTATTTCTGCTTGAAGCCCGTCGATTTGAGCCTGTTTGTCGGCGATCTTCCCTGTTATCCCCTCATAATATTCCGAATCTTCGAATGGGGGATCCGTCGCTTTTTTATGCGATTCGTAGAACGGCTTATACCCATCCAGTTTATTTGTTTGCAGTTCGGATATTTCATCTTGATACTGCTTTACTCTTTGCTGCTTTAAACTGATTTTGAATTCAATATCGACTTTTTCCTGCAACAAATCGTTTTTAGCCTTTATCTCGTCAGCATATGGCACCGCACCACTTCCCCTTGTAAATTCGATTGTATTCGAATCGCCTTTAAACGTCACGTCCCAGCCGAATGTATTGGCAAAGGCCCGCAACGGAACATACGTCGTATCCTGATAGGATATTTGACTCACCTCTGTCGGCACCGCTTTTCCGTCGATCAAGAGGTTGTATTTCACGATTTTCGCCGCGATTTGGTTGCCAACTGCCGCAAACGCCGGAACCGCCGAACCGAGCAGCATCCCGATCACGACTCCGAGAATCATTTTTTTCATAAAACCCGCTCACTTGCACGTCTTTTTCCTACATTATACCAATTTCCTAGTGTAGGAAACAACTATGGGATATTGACAATGGCCAGAACCGTACCGTCCGCCGCAAACATCTGCAGGTTTCTTGTAGACGGATCAAATGCGAGATTTCGGGCGTATATATGCTCGTTATCACTTATGTTGGATTTCGCATTCAAAGCCCCCTGCAGGCCGACGACGCTACTGATCTGCAAGCCGTCAACGGTGGCTTGGTTGAAAATCACATGATTGACAAAGTTCAAAAAATAACCGTCCCCGACACGAATCGTGAGGTCGTGATCCGCATCAATAAATAATTCCCCCAACGAACTGGCTGCTATGGTTCCCTGGTGTGTGCCGTTGCCACTGTGAAAATCCAAACCGGCATACCCATAGTTTCCGGCAGCGGAAATGTCCACGCGCTTCACGCCGTTCGAATCAAAGGAATGAAAGCCCGTATCGATCTGCACCCGCTGACCGCTGGCCGCCGTTTGGATCGTCGTGCCGGTGATCGTACCACCCGCCATCTTTCCGTTGCCAGACAATGAGGTCGCGGAAATGGTCCAGCCGCCGATCGTTCCGGCCGTGGCCGTGATCGTGCCGGAAAAATCTCCATCCACGCCAACGAGCTTACCGGTGAATGTACCGCCAGCAGCGGAAAGGTTCCCCGCAAACGTTCCGGATGCCGCCTGCAGCGCTCCAGAGAACGTACCGCCGGCGGCCTCCAACATGCCGGCGAAAATCGCGTTGCCGTCGTCGTCCTCGCTGATCTGCACCTGCCCCTGTTTGTTCAACACGCGCATTCCATATTCGCCCGGAAGGTACTGCCCCAATTCGACCCGGTGCCGGTCCTGGGCATCCGAAACCACCACGCCGATGCCGTTGACGATCGTCACGCTATCGTCGTACTTGATTCCCTTCATCACGGCCTGGCGGCTGGTGTACACCATGGCCCGCTTCGATTCCACGGTCGCCCGATAAAGATAGTCGGCCTGGCTCAAATTCCGGAAGTTGGCCAACGTCAAGGCCCCGCGTTTCGGTTCGAACGGATACCGGGTGTAACTGTTGATCCGGGCCTCAACGGCGTAGTTGAGCCCTTCGTCGTGAATCGTTCCTTTGTTTCCGACGGCATAGTCGCCGTCATCCAGCGTGTTCATGTTTTCGGTCTTGGCTAATTCGACAAAATCGACAGCGTAACTGACCTTCGGCAGCTCGTGCTCGCGCAAATATTTTTGCATGGCCACGAGCAGGCGGCCTGGATCATCTATATCCGGATACTCCACCTTGCCCATGAACGGCTGGGCCGGATCGAAATGGGGCGAGTCGATGAATTTGGTCTCCATTCCGGAATATCCTTCGATCGTCAGGCCGTTTTTTCCATATCCATACAGCCGGGTGACCCGCTCCATCGTGTGGCTGGTCCGTTGAATGGCCTTCAAATTCTTGCGGTAGCGGATATCAAAGGCGTTGTCGATGCCTTTGCGGGTGGTCAGGGTGATCGTGTAGTTGTCAAAGGTATATTCCGCTTCGTAGAGCGCCCGGAGTTCGTGCAGCAGGGAGAGCTTGGACTTTTCGCCCCAATCGAAAATATCCTGCGGATCGAACGCGCCCTCGACGGCAAAGGTGAAGGGAGTGCCGTCGGCCAACTCCTGCAGCAGCTCCTCGATCGGCTTGGCGGCGGCAAAATCAATGTACCCGTCGTAAAAGTATTGGCCGAGCGTGAACGCGATATGATGCGCCTCAATTTGCTTGTACAGTTTCTGGCCATCTCGTTTTTCCTCCACGCGCTTGATCCGGAAGATTTGGCCGCGCTCCACCTTCGCGGGGAACCGGATTTCATTTTCTTCGATAAGCGCGTCATACCGATCGGCATCGTCCGGCAGCTTCGGGTAGAAGAAAGTTACATAGAATTCGTCGTTCATCGTCTCGTGTACCTGCACCTGCGCGGCCGAGGACAGAAGGCCCACGGCCAGACCGTTGCTCCAAACTTCCATTCGCGGTTGAAATTTCATCACAACCACCGATCCCGATGGGTGACCCGAATCCGAACGGATCTGGATCCGGCATCATCCTCGTAGGTGATCGTGTTTTCCCCCGGCGTCAACGAAAAAAAGTCTCCTTGCTTCAAACTGTACGCATTCGCTCCGTTCAACAAAATCCGTCCTTTCATGTCGATTTCGATTCGATCGCCCGGCGAGAAGTCCCCCGTGAACCTGAGGGTGCGCACCTGGTAGCGCATGCCGTTTGCCGCCCATGTACCATGTCCGGAAAGCAGAACGGCTGCCAAGCGCTCTCGAAGGCTACCGGCCTGTAGGGTTCCTTCCCCCGAAAGGGTGGCCGTATCCAGTATTTCGCGGATGAAATCGGCCTGCAGAGCGCCCGCTCCGGTCAAGTGAGCGGAGGCGGTCACTTCCACGATCGTCGATGCGTTCAGTGTCCCAGCGCCTGAAAGATGGGCGGCAACCGGAAGATCGATGATCGCCGGCGCATTAAATGCCGTCCGGTTAAATCCGGACTGGTTGAACATGGTTTTTCACCCCCGGGTTGGACTTACAAGCGTTTTAGCGGATCATAGATTTCAAACAACATTTATCACCACCAATCCATTCGACATCATATTGTCGTTGACTGTTTTTATCTCATGCACTCCATTTTCCTGACTGCTAAATGTAATTTCAGCCAGACCACTGTTGGCGTCCACCGCTCGAATTTGACCGTCCACATCAAACACAATATCACCGTCATATTCCGAAACCGTATCGTCCCAATTATAGATCGACGCCGTGACAGTAGCAGTGTCTACGCCGTCTGAATCAATTTGAGACTTGTCAATTGAAAGTGCAACTTTCATTCCGACGAAAGTGCCCGTTTCAGGATCATACCTCGTTCCAATGATTCTTTCATCATTGGATGATATTTTGATCATATCGTTCTCAGACGGCGTAATGGTGTGTACTTTCCCGCTCTTTCCTACCTGTGCAAAAAAATTCATGCGATCACTCCTCAAAAGTTTTCTTCAACATGCCAGGCGATTTTTCCCGACCATGAGTCGCCAGAACTCTGCTTCACCACGATCCTTAAGTTTGTTGATGATGTCAGATAAGCGTATACCGAATATATCGCTGTGTTACCACCCGTCCTTGCCATTCCAAACGGGGTTATAACTTTTGACTTTTCCATATTTACCGCCGTTGTGAGCGTGACATCTGTAGCAGTTTCACTTCCTCCGGAAGCTCCAGACCCATGAATTTCAGTGATACCGCTTTGTAATGACTTCACTCCCCCTACCCCCATCCATGTTGATCCATTTGTCGAATATTCAACCACGCCGCCACTAAGGCGAAACTCAAGATTATTGAGCAATCTTGTGTCAACATACTGCTTTGTCCGTTGAGGCGTCATGTATACGTTATTTGTCGCCCCAGCTTCCGCCTGTGCTTGGCTGGCGACGCCGTAGTTTTGCACGCTGCCCAGCCCAACCTGTGCCTTGGTGACGGAGTGGGGGTTATCCGCGCGCGTGGCATGCGCATCCACCTTCGCCTGCGCTCCGGCCGGCGTCTCCGCCCCGATCCCGGCCGGGGTGATCCCGGCGATTCGCGTTTCGTGGTCCTCGATGTTTTGCCGGGCGGCGTCGTAGTCGTACGCCGTGAAATATCGGGCGAGTTTTGCGCCGGCAGACCACGCTTTCGAACTCCCTTGGAAACCGCGTGAAACGCCTGTGAGGGTGTCGGCATCAACACCGGTGTATAAAATCGTTTCTGCTGCATCCCCCGCTCCGATGGTCGCCAGATTCGGCGCAGGAGGGAGGACGGAGGCGTCCATGACCGCGATATCCGTCTGCACGGCATCGATCGCGGCGGCCAATTCGGTCAGCGGACTGTTGACCACGGCCGGATACATGGTGAATTGAGCCATATTCTCATCACCCCAATCCTATTTTCAATTCGCCGGCGAGAAATTTAAGCCGGTCGTTTTCTTGGATGGTTCGCGGGGTATCCAGCGAGCCGTAATACAGCAGGTTTCCCGCTTCGGCCGCATCGCGGATCCCCACATGAGATATCGTTCCCCATTCCCCCGAAGCGACCGGAAAGCCCAACTCCGACGCATTCTCAATCGTAGCGGCGTTCGCTCCCTGAACGGGGGCCGAGAAGGTCACCTCCAGACGCTCGTACGCATGGCCGCTTACTTCCGTCCCGGTGTCGTTTTCGGTGGGATCGGATGTATACAGCGCCACGTACACCTTCGCCGGGGAACTGTATGGGGTATTCCGAAACACGGCATTGAGGATCGCCGACTCCAGGTAATTGCTAATGTTCAAACTTCATCGCCTCCTACTCTGCAATAATTTCACTGGTGATCGTAAAGCCATGGATGTTGTTCTCGCCCTGGTTGGTCAGCACCAGCACCGGCGGGGTTTCCTGATTCCCGGCCGATACCCGACTCACGGAGAAGGGCGAGGCGGTGGTCACCGTTTCTTGCACCTGCTCGGGACCATAGGCAAACGGATCGGTGCACTTCATCGGGATCGTGACGATCCCGAATCGCGCCACCGGTTCGATGCCTAATTGGCCCGCATATTTCGCGAAGAAAACCCGGCCGGGCACATCATCCAGCGCCAGCGGGCCGGATCCTTTTTTTGGGTCAAACCACGCCATGATGTTGGATATTCGGAGGTCGATCGGCTCGTCGGCAGGTTGCAACTCCACCTCCAGCTCCACGAGCCGTCGCCCCCATTCGGTACCATGATCCACGGTACCATCCATGCCAGGCAGTTCGTCCTCATATTCCCGCGCGGTCGGCGAGGAGATGCGATGGCCGAGCAGAACCAAACCCAGCGTTTCCCCGCGCCGGCCTTTGAACGAGAACCCATTCATTCACCCACACCTCCCGAGCCCGAAAACGTCCGGCGAATCATCCCGGCCGTGACCGCGCCAACCTCCGCGCCCAACGCCTGCATGTCGCTCGCATCCTCTATGCGCGGGTCGTGGATTTCCACCACTTTTTCGATGTTGATTTTCATCTGCAGCTTTCGGATCTCCGTGGCCAACAGAGAAAACCCGCTGTTTAGGGCTGCCGGCAGCTCGGTCATCGACTCGATTCGCCGCACCACCGGCGCGCGAGTCACGACTTCATCCCGGTGCAGATACGCCAGCCCGTCCGCCGTGGTGCGGCCGCCGGTATCCAGCGAGGCGATGTACAGCCGCAGCGCGTCGATCGTGGTTCTTCGCGTCATGTCCGCCAGATCCGGCGGCAGTTTCGCCCGATAGCGTTCCGCATCTTCATGAGCTTGCTGGCGATCCGCCTCCGTGGTCGCCGATTGCCATCGTTCCTGGGCGCTCAGAATGCCTTGCATCGCCGTTTTGGTCGCGTTTTGTTCGGGTACAGGAAAGATCGGCGGGGGAGAGGCGGAGACGGGCGTCCCGATTTGGGCGGATACCTGGTCGTAGGTGGTCGCCAAATCCAGCAGCAGCGCCTTGATCCGATCGTTTCCTTCCGACCAGGCCAACACCCGAGCATCCTGGGCGGCCTGTTCCAGCCCGCTCATGTCGTTCGCGTGTTCTTGGAAAGCGTCCTGCAGCGTTTTCAAGTGATCCTCGAAACGCTTTCTTTCGTCATCAAGCGCGTCGAGCTGCGCCTTTTTCTGGTCGTCCAGGCTTTGTTTCTTTTCCGCGACTTCCATGTCGTGCAGTTGCTCGTTGAGCTCTTTCAGATGCGCTTGACCTTTTTCGCTGGTGGCGCGCTGGTATTTCGCGATTTCATCCAGCAATTTTTGTTTGTCTCGCCGTTCCTCTTGATCGTCAATCTGCCGCTTTTGTGCGTCCACACTTGATTCGATGGCTTCCCGCCGGGCGTCAAACTCGTCGCGGATCGCCTGAATTTGCTGGTCATGCTGCTTTTGCTGCGCATCGGTCATTTCGCGGATCCGCTGCTGGCGGAGGCCAAACAATTGCTCTTCCAGATTCCACATCTGCGATTGGCTCCACGTATGCGCCTCGCGCAGTTGCTCCAGATACTGAATCTGTTGCGCCGTGGACAAACGGGAAAGCGCCACTTCATGCCGCATCAGCTCCATCGCGGATTGGAACGCATCGTCCCGCCGGCGCTCGCGTTCGGCCTGCAGTTGCTTCTCGAATTCGGTTTGGGCATCCCGCACCGCTTGCAACGCCGTTTCATCCTCCCACCAGGCTTGCGCGTTGCGGCGAATGGTTTGTTCCAGTTGGGCCAATTCCCCCTGCACGGAACGCACGGCATCGTCATATTCGGCCGCGCTGATTCCGCCGGCCGCATAGAGCGCGTTCAATTCCTTCTGTGTGGCCACAAGCCGTTCCCGCACCTGTTCGCCACGCGCGTTTTCGGTTTGAAGCTGGTTCTGGTGTTCTCGCAGCGCTTGCACCTGTTGGCTGCGGATGGCCATGAGCGCATTCAATTCTTTCAACGTTCCCTGGCCGCTGTCCCATGTTTTGGAAAGCAGGCGTTCCTTCACGGCCAACAGCGAAACTGCATCCGCCGTGGCCGCCGTGCGAACGGAGAACGGGTCCAGCGAACGGGACAGTGCATCCAATCCCGTTTTAAACTGGTCGATCCAGCTCGGATTTGCGGATCCATTCGCGGCCGAAGTCAGGTCGGACAAATCCAGCGTAGCGGACGGGCGGGGATGCTCAATCGCCGCCAACTGGTCGTCAATCTGATGGATCACCTTCTGCCAGGACGCTCGCTGGTCTTCTTCGGCTGTCGATGATCCACCGTCTACGCCGATCGTCGAGGTTAAGTGCCCGAGGAGCGCTTGGTCAAAGGCACGCTGTTCCGGTGTTTTGGCTTCATTGATCGTCGCGTTCAATTTCTTATATCCATCGATACGCTGCTGCATGATGGCGACCTCCGCTGCCGCCTGGCTCCGAAGGTTTTGCAGATATTCCACCGTGGATTGCTTTTGTTTCGCCGCCAGTTGCTCCTCCAGATCGATGCGCTCCCCGATGATTTCGGCATTCCGGATGTGCGCAATGCCTTGCGCGTCGATATCGATGGTCAGGGAGGGGATCTCCTGGCCTAATTCCTTGATGACCTGGTTCAGGCGTTGTTGTTGCTCTTGGGACCGGGATCCTTTGGCGGTCAGTTCGACGTATTCCTTTTTCAAGTCTTTCATCTTTTGAATCTGCTCGGCTTTGGCCCGAACATCGTCAATTTCCGCTTTTTTCATGTCCAGAAAAGCCGGCACAGATGCGCGAATTTGTTCCTTGATCTCGGCCATTTGGTTTTTGAAACCCTCCGGCGACAGGCCCAAATCGGTAAACGTCTGATCCAGGTCATTCAGTTGCGCCTCCAGCTTGGCCAGCTCCTGCAGCCGCCCTGTATAGAAACCGGGGTCCGAGGTCACCACACCCCGCGCCCCTGCCCGCAAACCTTCGATTTCATCCAGGATGCGTTGCCGTTCGCCATACAGGCGATTCAATTCCCCCTCCCGATCGGCGATGGCCTGCAGCCGTTGCAATTCGTCGCCCGTTCGGGTCAGGGGCGATCCGTTCAACACCTCATTCAATTCCTTTTGCTTCTGAATCATTTTTTCGGTTTCCATGCGCGCTTGCTCCGCCCGGCCGGCGAGAAAGGTTAGGCCGCTCACCACCAACGCAATCCCCGCCGCTGCCGCTGTCCACGGATTGGCCACCATGGCGACGTTCATCGCCTTGATGGCCGCCGTGGCCAGACGCAGCGCGCTGGCCAGCGTGGTGAAGGCCAAAACCAGCCCACCGGAACCAATGAGCAGCAAGATGAACTGTCGCGTGCCGTCGTCCAGGTGATTGGACCCGACGACCAGCCCGTTCATCAGCTCGGTGACGCCGAGAAACGCCGGTTCGAGGTCCTGGAAGATGAGGATTTGCATTCGCTCGAAATTCGCGTTCAGGCGTTTCATCGCGCCATCCATCGTATGGGCCATGACGCCGGCCACCCGCTCCGTCGCGCCTTCGGCATGTTCCATCGCTCCCACCAGGGCCTCCAGCCGATCGCTGCCGATGTTCATGCTCGTGGCCATCGCCCGGATCCCGTCCGAGCCGAAGATCGCCGCCAGCGCCATGTTTCGGGCCTGCTCGTTGAAGGGAGCCAACGCCCGCTCGAACTCGGCCGTGATCGCATGCCATTGCTTCATGTGGCCGGATGCATCGTAGATTTCGATGCCCAACTGTTCGATCAGCTTCTTGGCCTGATCCGAGGGGCTGATCAGTTGCAGCAGCGCCGCTTTGATGCTGGTACCGGCATCTTGCGCCTGAATACCGGCGTCTCGCATGCCGGAAGCGGTCGCCAGAATTTCGCGGAAGTCCTGGTTGGCCAGTTTCGCCACCGCGCCGGCGGATCCCATCACCCAGGAGAAATCCTCTCCGGCGAGCGAGCCCGCATTCATGGCGACCGTGAACGCATCCGTAATTTCCTGCGAGCGATTCATTTCCATTTGAAACGATTTGGCCGTGGAAATGACGGCCTCCGCCGATTGCGCCATTTGCAACTGCGCGGCGGTGGCAAAGTCCAGAATATCCCCACTGCTGGAAAGGATGGCATTGGTTTCGATCCCGGCCTGGCCCAGATTTTCGAATGCTTCCGCCATCCGGATCGGGCCCTGGATGCCATCGTCCGCGCGCATGGCCAACTGACTCAGCGCATCGGAAAAATCGTTGGTGACCACCTGGGCGCTGCGGATGCGCAGCTCGTATTGACTGCCGGTGGACAAGACCGACTTGAGCCCCCGCTCGAAAGCATAGAGGACGCCCAGTTGGCCGATGGTTTGGAAGAAACGATTCGTTTCCTGATTCAGGTTCTTCGTTTCGCTTTTCAACCTATCCTCGGAACGCCCGGTCCGATCCATGCTGCGAATCAGTTGGTCAAATTCGCGCTGGAATCGATCGAATGCCTGAATGTCGATGCGCAGTTGCTGATCCATATCTCACCTCCGCCAGCCATGGGTATGATGCGTGGACGTGGCTACGTCGCCCGAGGCCAATTGCTTCCGGAAACGCCGCATGCGATCCACGTCGTTCCACACCGCCGCTGGCACCGCCACCTGTTTCATGCCGGCCAACTCCAGGATGCCGGACACTTCCCGCTGCAGGGCGATCACGCTTCGCTGATCCGCCGTCCATTCGGCCATGGATCCAGGAAAGACGGCATGCTCCATCCCGGACGAGGCGCGCCAGATGGCGGACCAGATCACCGAGCGGCGGAGGATGGGGAGAAAAAAGCGTCGGTCATCCCCTCGCGAAACTGTTTCCATTTCATGTACAGCGGCGTCAACACCGCCGGGGGCAAATTTTGAATCTGTTCGATGGATTTGAAATAGGGTTGTTCCGGATTCCCCGCCTGGCGAGTGCATCGAAGGATTTCCATTTCCATCTGATGTTTTCGCGCCAGATGCTCCGCCGTATGCGACCGGATATGGTTTTCCAACTGTTCGATCTGTTCGGCTTCGGCCAAGACTTCCCGGTCCGCATCGGCATAAAAATGGGCGAGCCATTCCACGGAACGTTGGCCACGCTCCGCAATTGCCTGCTGCCGCGATTCCCGCGCTTCCGCCGGCAGCTCCGCCACTTCTTCGTCCGTCAGCGAATCGTACGGCCCCTGCAGATCCGGCGGGATCGATCGAAACAGCCGCTCCTGAATGGCGCGTTTTCGTTGCAGCGCGTCCAGATCCAAGTGGTTATCCTGGCACACTTTGCGCAGCACGTTCGGCAGCGCGAATTCCGAGAAATACCCACCGGCGTCAAACAGTTCTTTCAGTTTGGCGCTGTACGCCCTGGAAGACGCGCCCCGGTCACTCAGCGTCATCCGGATGAACAGGACATCCAAACCCGGTACATCCGGACGATACGAGCCCGACACCACGCCCTCCGCCCGGCGTTCGATTTGTTCCTGCGTCAATTCCATGTCGCCTCACCCTCCCTATGCCGCCACGTAAATCACGAGCGCTTTTTCCGTCTCGGCCAGGCCGGAGACCAGCGTGATGGCCGTGTCCGTCTCCGTGAAATCCGTGGTCAGGCTCAGCACCTTCACAGATTTTTCATTTTCTGTTTGCTGCAGGATGAGCAGTGCATATTTTCCAACTTCATGCGCGTAGGGGGTGGTCCCGAAGCTCAGCGCCGTCACCGGCGTCTCGTCTCCGGAAAACACCTCCACGACCACTTTTTTTCCCGCGTAATCGCGAGCGAATTTGGCCTGAAATGCATATTGCACCGCACTCGTCCCCGCGACCGCCTTCGGCATCCCGTTCAGCTTCGCGTATTCCACAAAATGCCCGCGGATCGGCGAGACGCCGTCCTCCTCGAAGGCATTGGATACGAGGTACATGGGGTAGCGGTTGGACACGTCCCCGAATACGAAGCCGGCCGGATCCTGACAGGTGGAAATCGCCGTGACGGCGTCTTCGCCTTCGGAACCTTCCAAGGAAAAGTTGCCGGCGATGCCGTTGTATATTTCCGTGATGCCGCGCGGTCCATGACTTCCAAAGCTGCCTTGTCCGCGCCGGGTCACATCGCTTTCGTGGGTGTAGCCAAATTCCGTCACGCCGGGGATGGTTCCCCAGGCGTACGGCCCGGTGACCAGGATCAACTCGGATGTTCTTGCTTGTTCGAATGCCATTCGCTTTCACTCTCCTTTGGTGTGATGATCTTTTTCCGCCCGCAAAGCGGACAGCGCGCCTCGGTCTTTTTCACGGGACGCCTGGCAAATACAAAAGCGAAGCCGCAGCCCTTTCCGCCGCACTTCGCCGTATACCGTTCATCCATGCGATTCACTCCTTAGGTGGTTTCCACCATTGCAACTCGTATGTCATGCTGATGGCGCGCACGCCGCCAGCCAGATCGAACGGTTCCTCGTCCTGGTAGCGCCAGCGGATCTCACCGGCTTCCACCGGGTGATCCGGATCCGTCCAGTTTTGCCGGGGCTGCCGTCGGCCATCCAACAGCGTGAACAGCTTGTCCCGAATCCGCACCGGTGCAAAATCGTCCGCGCTGCGGGTGAGGATATCCACCTGCAGCACGGTCAGGTATTTCTCCTTGCTACTTTCGGAAAACGTATACGAATCCGGCAGCGTACGAAGGGCGAACACGGCCACGGCCAGATCGGGCAGCGATGCGACTTCCGGGTAGGGACCGAAGCGCAACTGTTCCACTCCGGCCAAACCGAGGATCGCGGCGTGCTGCTCAAACCACACATTCACCGTTTTCTGCATGTGTTCCATGTTAGGGCGCTCCTTTCAAACCGGTGAAGGATTGTCCCAGCAGCCCCAGCCTCACGACTTCGCGCATGGAGGCCGCGAAGTACCGGC
>CAYYCV010000004.1:42507-45357 GCA_964470405.1 uncultured Caryophanales bacterium | reverse complement strand
ACATGCCGCTGCCTTTCACCCGCGCGCGGACACCGGCCCGGCGATTGATCCGCTGATGGAGCGGGACGTCGAGCGTTCCGGAAAAACCGGCGCGGACCAATCTGGCCTTTTTCTTGTACACCACTTTCCCCGATCGGGTGCGGCGCAGGATGCCCACGGCAAACAGATAGGCCATTTGCTTTTGCCTGGGCGTCACCGGGGGCAACAGCTCATGACCATATTCCACATACACCGCATAGTCCACATCCGTCCCGATCGCTCCGGACAGGCCGGATATACGGGTGAGCGAATGGCTTTTCCCGCCGGGCGCAGAGGCGAATCGGCCGAAGTCTCCGGCGATGGACGACCGGAGTAGCCCGGTATCCACCGGCGTGTCGCGAACGATGAGTCGAATACCGTACAGCACGGTATGCCGAACCGCGATTTCCGCATTGCGCGCGATACGTTCTTTTTGCCTCCGGGCCAGCTTCCGCAGATCGTCCAGGCCGTGGAAAGTGATGCGAATGAAGTCACTGCCCATGATCCGGATCCTCTCGCGCATAGATTTTCCATCCCTGCGGCGCCGCGACGTGAATTTCGGTGATCTGCACCGGACGGAACCAGCGGGAACCGATCCGGATCCGATCGTCGTAGGACACCGTATCCAAGCGCACGTCGATCTGAATATCCCCCATATGCAGGATGCCGCCCGACGTGGCCACTTCTTCCGCATCCAGTTCCTTCACCTGGAGCATGAAGGGCGTGTCCGTATACTGTCTCACATTCGGTATTCCCAGCGCGGGCCGCCCGGCAGCGGTGCCCGTGTATCGCATATACACGATGGGCTGGCCCAGCACGCGATCCCGCTTCCGGATCAGCCGGCGATATTGCGCGGCGATTCTTTTTTTCATATCGCCCGAATGCGCCGGAACCGGTTGATTTCCCGTTTCAGCCGGAGCGGCAGCCCCTCGTAGTAGGAAACGCCCATGTCGGCCACGGTCTCGCTTTTGACGTTGGCCCGGTTGGCATAGTCGAACGCCGCCAGGCGCTCGATCAGGCTGCCGGCCGATGGGGGGATATCCGGGCGGTGGCAATACGCGCGAAAAAAGTCTTCGGCGTCGCTCAAGCGCAACGATAGCTGTTCATCAGGACCCGTATCCGACAGATCGATTTCCAACCGGATTTTCAATCGTTCCAAGGGCGTCATGAGGGACTCTCCTGAAACCCTTTGGCCCGCAGCGCCGATGCCGCTTCGGCGGAATCCACCACTTTCACCACGTTGTCTCGCTTCAACGTGTACTTTTTCCCTGCAGGTTCGGCATGCGCCATCCGTTCGGCCCGTTCCTGATCGTATTTCTCCTGGACCGCCGTAAGCTGCGCCTGCGCCTGTTCCTTTTGGGCGTCCAGTTCCCGGTCGTGCCGGGCTTTCTCGGCGGCTACCGCTTCTTGCACGCGCTGCGCCAGTTCCGCTTCGCTGTATATTTTGTCTTCCGGGTTTTTCGGATCGGCATTCTTTTTATTTCCCATAGCGACCTCCTTACTCTAAGCTTTCCTTGATATTCGCCCACACCCCGGAAAATTTGTTCTTCGGGATCCACAAATCGTGGTACTTCCGATAATCGATCTTCCAGGCATTGGCGGTCTGGTTCGTCATTGGGTCGAAAATGCGCGGCAGGTCCGTCTTCGATATGGCGACGACAGACGAACGCGCGGTGATCAGCCAGTTGATGCTTTTCGCGCTCTCCGCCACCACAAATCCACCTGCTGTCTGTCCGCTGGTCGTGCCGTCCTGGAACACATACGCCGTTTTCATGCGAGCGGATGGAGCCCGAAGGAGCGGGATGCCGTCCAGCGCTTTGACTTTCATCGTCACTTCACCCTTGGAAAAATCCACGACATCCAATTGCTTTTTGATCGTTTCATCGTTATCCAGAACGGCGGCCACCGGGATCGGCAACGTCACGACGAGCGGCGCGCCTTCGCCAATCTCATCCTGAATCGCCGCAATATCTCCACGGAGCTTTCCGAGTATGGTGGACGCCGCCGGCGTATACCCGCCCGACGCTTTCGATTTGGAGATAGCCAGAGTCGCAATACGGGAATACCGGTAGGCATCTACCTCGGGGGCCACCTTGGTCCGTTGGAATTCGCCCATGACCGCTCCGGCGGTCGCCACGAAGTTGGATTCGTCCACATCCATCGCGTCGATGGAAAACGTTCGGCCGCGATCTTGCGTCAGTGGGTGTGTTTCCCAGCTCAGCGTCACGCTGCCCTTGACAAAGCCGGTATCCCGATTGTAGTCGCCGAGGCCGTCCATCACGATGGACGGGACCTTGACCTCGCTGCCGCCATTGTATCGAACCATGGCGGCATTCACTTCCATCCAGCCGGAGGAAGCCTCGGCCACCATTTGCCGATCCAGTTCCGGTTGAAAAATGCTTGCATAACCGATGGTGTTCGCCATTTATATCCCGCCTTTCAATGCATTCGCGAATTGTTTGCGCGCTTGTTCTTCAGCGGGGGCAGCCGTTTTTCCGCTACCGCCGCTGGGCGTTTTCCCCTGAAGCCTGGCTTCCACGCCGGCTTGCACCGCTTTGTCAAATTGGGCTTTGAATGTATCGATTCGCTCGTTGGTGGTTTTGGCGTCGATCGCGATCACCAAATCCAACACTTCCACGGGCAAGTCTTTGGCTGCGAGGGTTTTTGTAGCTTCGGCCTTCAACTCGCGCAGCGCAATATCTGCCTCACGCGCGGCCAGCTTGGCTTCGCGCTGCTCGCGTTCGTACTCCGCCTTTTGTTCGGCGGTCATTTTTGCCAATTTCTCCGCTTCGTTTTTGCCGGCTTCCAACTTCTCCGCGAGCTGCTGTTCAT
>CAYYCV010000004.1:3149-42497 GCA_964470405.1 uncultured Caryophanales bacterium | reverse complement strand
TCTTTGGCTGCCGCGATTTGGGCAGCCACCTCATCCGCAGCCGGCGAATCCCCGCCCTGATTTTTGTTACCGTCCGCTGCCGAATCCGACGCTGCCGCGCCGCCGGGATCATCCGGGGCGAACCACGGAAGCCGATTCCATTTTCTCATTGTAATTCCTCCTCCAAAGTTTAGGTTTTCTATCGAATAGGAGCGACGGGGCGGTCCGCCTTCTTTTAAGGTCGTTTAATCCCCGTTTAAAATCGCCCAGAAACGTTTAATGATTTTTTCGACACCATTGGGACGCTGTGAAACGCCATGCCCTTAGACGCGATTGTACGCGCCTGTCCGGCTACGCCGCGATATATCGCTTGCGCCATTCTGAATACGTCATTTGACCTTGGACATGCACAGTAGCGTCGGCCGCATCGCGGGCAATTCGTTCGCCGGCATCCTCGGCGAAATAAGGAATGGTGGTGCTGCGGCAATTCGGATGCATGGGCGGGAAATTGCGCCCGACCTGTGCGTCTCGAAGCAAATACCGTTTCCGATCGTGCTGCTGACATGTCTCGGACGTGCGCATGTCCAGCGTGGCCAGAAATTCATATTCTTCCACGCCGGCCGCTTCGTAGCTTTGTTTCCCCGCCTGGTTGTACACATAGTTGCTCTCGGTGCGGACGAGGCGCTTGGCGGCGCTATAGCTGGCGTCCATCCGGGCCGCGAGTTGCCGCGCCATGCGGTCGCTCGAATGGCCCATCAGGACGCCTTGCGTAATGATTTCTGCCACGGCCCGGCCGAGGTGCTGATGACGACCCCAAATGCGGGCGGAATAACTGCGGCCGCTCCAGGCCGTGCTGATCGCTCGGTCTACATGGGCGGAGGAGAGACGTTCCACATTGCGCAGGAGACCGCGAAAACGCTGCAGCTCATAGTGAGTTTTATAGTAGGTATCCTCGTACACAGTGGACAGAGTGAGCTTGGCCCATTCCGTTTCCTTGGTCGCGAGCGCGGCGAGCTGCTTCTGAATACGTCGCTTAAGATCGCCGATCCGGGTCAACTTCGAGCGGATGGGAATGGCAGCGGCCGCCGGATTCACCTTCCCATCGGGGCCGGCATATTTCTTGTAGAAGTCGGCAATTTCCCGGTCTATGCTTGCCTTGGCTACCCGATATTGCCGGCGGATATCGCGGAGTCTGGCCTCGGCGTAGTTGACCGCCTTGGCCTCGTTGGCAATCTGGCGGCGTATCCAATACAACTCATGACTTTCCTTCATCCGCCGCACCACCCATTAGCGCCAGCGCGGCTTCTCTGTCCACATTCGGGATATCGTCCATTTGCGCAAGCTCCGCGATCAGGCGCTTGAATTCAGCCTGTGCATCCTTGACAAAAGGCAGAAGTTTCAACAGCGTCTCCTTGCTCACTTTTCCGTCCAGTAGTGCGACCACGTTGGCCAGATCAAGCAAGTTGTCGATCGCATTGCGGTCGAAAGATACCGCGATTTCACCCGCTTCGTAGTGCGTATTGAAGCGGGTATTGATATAGCCGGTGACCATGCGCAGCTTTTTGCGGTAGGCGGGCAAAAACTTCTTTTCCTTTTCCGCCGCCAATTGTTCCAGACCAAAAAGCTTGTATCGCAACGCCACGCCGGACAAGTTCCCCGCAAAACTTTCGTCGGATAGGGCCGGGACCTGCGAGAGAAAGAAAACATCGTTCCGTACGCGATTTTTGAAATTTTCCACGGCCGTATCGTTGATTTCTTTCACAAGCCAGTTCGCTTGCCCTTCTTCATCCAAGAATAAGATCCGTTCGCGTTTCAATCTTTTGATTGTATTTTCATCTTCGTCTTCCTCGGCGATCCCCCCGTCCGCCCCGACGATCACCAAATAGGCGTCCGTGAAATATTCGAAATCATTCATCGTGTCCGATTGGCTTTGGTCGTATGCGTCGATCAAGGACATGACGTCCTCAAAATCCCCTTTGCGCTCCTCGTTGTTCCAGTATACAATCACCGGGACATCGCCAAGCAGGTGGGGGCGACGTTCCGATTCCACATACTTCCCGGATGCCTCCAGCCGATACACAATGATCTCGGAAGCGGTGTAGACTTCGGCGAATTCCATTTTCTTTCCTGTGATCCAATCCTCCTCGGTATACATTCGAATGGAAAACTCCAGGAATTCGCCGACCGACAATGAGTAGACCGGAATCATTTCTTCTGCCGGAAAACGCACGCTGCGCAAATCGCTTTCCTCGTTCACGTAGAGAATTTCGAATGCCTGTCCGGTGATGGCCATTTCTTTGGCCAACTCATAGCTTGGATCACCAGTGGCGCTATCTTGCAGTAAGTCCTTCAACCGTTCTTGAAAGGCCGCATCCGGTGCCGCCACCCGTATGCCCTGACCCATAAAAAAGCCCGTCGCCATCTTGGCGATGTATTTCGCCAATCCGTGGGCCATTTTATTGTTGGGCTTTTCATCGCTCATCGTCCGATTCAGAATATTATTTTCGACTGCGAAGTATTTTCGCAGCCTCTGGATACGGGGAAGGTCTTCCTTTTTCCAGCGGGCGATCATCGCCGCAATCAGTTCCGGCGTAATCAGGGTATCCGGTCTGACTTTAATCATCTGCGTTCACCTCACAATCCCAGTCGCCGGCGGGAGCCGACGCGCGCTTTGCGACGCAACTTCACATCGCCATTCACCAACTCCACGAGTCCGGTCAGCGCATCCGGTGCGTCGTCGTGCGCGTTTCTGCCCTTTCGTTGATACTTGACCAGCGCCAGATGAAATTTGGGCCACTTCTTTTCCCAGCCTTCGGGAAAAATGATTTGTTCCAATACATTGCTCGCGTTGACCAGAATGCGCGTCCGCTTATTTTTTCCTTGGTGGAACCAGGTGATCTGGCATTTGCGGTTTTTTAGCCGACGCAGCTCGGTGGCTACATTTCGCGCGAATCCTCGCCCGCCGTTGTTGCTTTCAATCGCGGCTTCCCGAACGCCCTGCAGATCAAGTCTTCGCGCCGTCTCCGGTTCGGTCGTTTCCATGCTTTCGTCCGTGAAGTACACGTCCAGCACATACGCATATTTGTCGATCACGCCGGCGCTAATGACACAGAGGTCGTCCGATCCTTCGTCAGCGGTATCGCCGTATGCAATGATGCGTTCAAACTGTGAGTCGTCCACTGCATCGTAGGTCTTGAATCCAGACGCATAGAGCCCTCCGCGAATGTCGATTGGCTCTTGCATGTAGTTTGCCAACCAGATATGCTCATCCAGCACGGCCTTCTTTTGCAGCAGATCCTCCGTAGAGTAGAGGTCTTCGCATAAGCTTGTGCCTGCCTCGGTCAAGGCGGCCATTCGAATCTCATAGCAGCGCTCCGGGAATTCTGCGAGTAGCATGCCCGCCAGATCGTCGGTCGCCCAGCGTGTCTGAATGATGATCTGCAGCGCATCGTCCAGCAGCCGGCTGTTGAATGTGTTTTTGTAGAAATTCCAGTGTCCGGCCTTCGCATTCTCGTTGACGGCTTCGGCGGCGTTCTTGATGGGATCATCGATGATCCCGATATGTCCGCGCATACCGGTCAGCGATCCGTCGAAGCCGGTTGCCAGATAGGACATGTATGAGCCTTCGAGCGCCCAGCGTGTCACCGCGCCGTCTCCATGCTTGATTTTGAGACGTGGGAAAAAGCTGGTGGCCACATAATGATCCGGATCGTCCTGGATCTCCTCGTCGCGAATCGTTTCGCGTACGGCCTTTGAAAACGTCTCGGCCAAGGTCTGGTTGTAGGAGACCTCGACGATCTGCGTTTTGCCGCTCTGGCCGTATACCCATGTCGCGAACATGACGCCGGTGAACGACTTCCCAAATCCCGGCGGCAAATTGACAATGATAATGTCATACGACTTGCCGGTGGATGGGTTGACGAGCCGCTTTTCGTAGGCCGCCTGCAGCGTGTCGCAAAGCACGTCCTGATATCTCCTATGCGGCATAAAAAAACCGGGATGCATCGCATTGCAATACGCCCGGAAGTTGGATTGACCCTGCTGAACAACGCGCTGGCGGCGCTGCTCCACATCGTCCTTGCGAAAGTCCTGGATGAAACTATTCACACGCTCACCCCGATTCTTGCCCTACTTTCCCAATGGTACTGTTCGCGATCTCCTCCAGCCGAGCAACGATGTCGGGATACTTGTCCGCGAGCTCGGCGCGGAATGCTGCTTTGAAATTCTCATACGCTCGCTCATACTCCCCGCGCAGGTCGCTGTATACCTTGTCTTTGTATGCCTTGGCCCGCGAAAGCTTGATCATCAGGTCGATGGCCTTCTCTGGCGGCAGGTCGTCCATTTCCTCCTCGATCAGTGCGATCCGCTCGGTGAGTTTCCCAGTCGCAATCTGGATCGCGCCTTCGGTGAGTGCTTCGTCATCCTGTCCGCTATGGGCGACGAGCTTGACCAGTTCGCGCATCTTCACTTGCGTTTCCATCAAGCGCCCAGCCAGTTTCCGGGATTCGAGCGCATAGCGACCGATGGTGGACTTGGAAATCTCGTAGCCTTCCTGTTCCAACCATGTCGCGATTTCGACGTACGTAATCCCGGTGTCGGCCAACCGTTCGTCCAACTCGTCCCGCACGTCCTGCGGCAGGTCATGCACCTTGTTATGCTTTCGATGCCGCTTGTATCCCCCGGTCCCGGTCATAACATAATATGCTCGTCATCGACCGACCCCTCGACGAGCAGCGCCCCGAAGCGGGTGAGGTGGACCTTGTCAGCATCGTGATACGTGCCAAGTTCTCCGCCAGCCGGACGGCAAATATACTGCGGATGCTTCTCATCATTCGGGTCGCCCGATTCCAAAAAGTGCAGGTGACTGTCGAGCTCCGAGGGTCGGAAAAGTTTCTGACCGTTCGCCAGCGATTTTCGCAGGTGTCCGACCTCGATTGGGCGAGGGTGAAACAGAGCGAGAGTGCGAATAATTTGTCCACGATCCTTGCGATTCTCTTCGATGATACGTTCGTCTTTCACGTTTTCGCCTCCGCTTTATTCAACTTAATGACCTCATCATAAATCTTGTCCAGCTTTCGATCCGTTTGCGATATGGCCCGGATAAAATCATCCTTGAGCACATAACGATCTGAGGCCTCCAGCTTATACTCCTGCAGATCACCGGACAGCTTCTCGATTTGCTCCTGCTGCTTGTCGTTGATTTTCTCTTGCTTGAGCTTGTCGCGCTTTGTGTACCAAATGACCGCCGCAAGAAGCAACGAGAATGCGGTAAAAATAATTTCTATGCCCCATTCCGGCACGATAGCGCCTCCTCTTTGACCTCCGGCATCCTCCCAGCGGGAGAGGGGAGAGGAGCCGCAGGCGAATACATTCAAAAAACAGCCTCCCCGCCAAGGCTAAAGACTGCTTTCCGGAAGAATATCCGTTTAAACGCCACACGCTCGCCGCAACGGGTGCATACGCTCAGGACCACCAGCCGCCGCCTCCCGCTGTATACCCGGCAGCCGCTTGGGCCTTCATCGCGATTCGATCACGTGTCACTGTCGGCCGCTACGGGAGCCACCCCGCAAAGCCTCACAAAAAAAGATAGAGACCGGCTTTGCCTAGTCTCTATCTTAAGACAATCTGAAATTCAATTAGTCCGTACTTTTAAGCAGTCGTTGCATTCGAAGCAATACATAGAGTTTGCCAATCGCTTTAGCTTTGGTGGTGTAGAACTGCGTGCGCTCCATGTGGAGCGGCTCGAAAATTTGCCACGGCAGCAGGCGGCGATCGCTCATATAGGATTGGTGAATGATCGCCCACTCCTCGGCGGAGAGATAGTTCTTCGCGCACTCCCACACTTTCTTATTATACCGCCGGGCATCGGCTTTTTGAATTTCCACATCATCCACGGCCCGCCATTCACCACCATCCGACCAATCCAGCGCCAGTTGCGCCTCGGCCGGCCGGGCGGCGGTCGAAAGCAACGCCTGGTTCCGGCGATACGCCCCGAATACTTGCTTAACTGCACGTCTCTCCTCGTTGTGATCTCGTTTCACGCGGCAACCCTCCTAACGTTGCTGCCTGGCCAATACCTTTTTCAGGCTTTCCGTCGCCCGCCATGCCTGGGAGCGGGTCAGCCACTCCGCTCGTTCCACCTGGTAGTATTTCCGAAGATACGCTTGCAAGCGTTTGGGCTCGTCCTGCCATCCGAGCGCCGCTTCCAGCCGGCGGATGAAACCCAGTTGCTTGTATGTGGCGCGGTCCCCGCGCTGTTCGCGTTCTCCCTGGAGTCGGCGGAGCGCCAGCACCACCCGCTGCAGCTCGCGATCGCTGCAGGCGCGCATGCTGTCTTTTCCTGTTTCCCGCTGCAGGAGGGAGCGGGTGTCCGCTTCCTCCATGCCGAGTTTGCGGGCGATCGTCCATATGGCCTTTTTCGGATCAACTTGGACCGGCCAACTCATTTCTTGTACTCCAATCCGGCAGCCAGTTGGTTCTCGATCCAGATCGTACGCTTTAATTGCGCGCGAGCGGAGGTGGAGAGGTCGCCGAAAAAATGTTCGACGAGCTCCCAATTCCGATATCGCCGGATCGCGTCGAGTTCTTCCTCGCGTTCGCCGGTGACGCCGACCGACTCCAGCACCTTTTTGTCTCGCATGTATTCACCCTGCAGCTTCTTCGCTGCCATCTTGACCGCGCTGGCGGCCAAGCCAAGCTCTTGCAACACCTGCTCAACACTGATTTCATCACTGAAGTCATCGAGATAAAGCGCCGTTAAAGCGCGCTTAAACCGGGCTTCAACATCGTATTTCACTTCTTCCTTGGCCGTGCGCGTGATTTGAGCTTTGGCAATTTCGCCGACGATCGCTATGAGCCTCTCGTAATCGTCCAAGCGGAAGCTCTCCTTGTAGGCGGCCGTGAATACCCCGTCTGCGCCATGGATTTGTTTATAGCGCAGATGCTTGTTGTCGATTTCCTCGTAGGCCGCCGCTGTCAATCGCGCCTTGAGGCGATCGAGGTTCTTCTTATCTTCCTTCATGCGGCGGTCGAGCTTCACCGCCTCGTCAACCAGCATCATCAGTTCGATTTCCTTCTTTTCCTGCACTGTCGTATTCATTTGCGCACCTCCATCAGTTTGTGGTAGAGAGCTTCGACGGCCAGAACGGAATAGTATTTGCCGTCGTGAACAACCAGGTCATCCTCCGAGCCGGTTATACAGCATTTGGGTTGCGCCCGGCGCAGGACGATGCTGCCGTCCGGGGCTTGGAGGATAGTGAACTTTTCGCCATCCTCCAGGCCGATCTCGCGCCGGAGCGCCGCCGGCAATGTCACGCCGCCGGAGCGGGTCATCTTTTTTTGATAGATCATAGCGCATTCCTCCGCTTCTGTTTGAAATGGGTAGTCGCGACGATCGGCGGGATCGATTGATTCAGCTTCCGGACCTGATCCGATGTCGAGGTGCGCAACCAAAGTTTGAACAGATCGTCCGCCAGGTCAACGGCTTCCTTGGCGTGTCCCCACCGTCCGCACGCCTCCCGGACCGTTTCGGCGTATTGGACCAATGCGAGCATGATGCAGGCGGTCTCCAGCAGTTGAAAACGATATATGCCCACCGGCTTCATCTTCCGGGCGATTTGTTCGTAAATTCGGGGGTATGGATTCGGCGGTCGGCCGTAAAAGTGAAGGGCGGCGCGGATCAGTTCCACTTCGCGGCTAACCAATTCGATTTCAATCCGAGTTTGCATGGATGTACTCCTCCTTGAAGTTCGATGCTTTCATTGCTCACGCTTCGTCGTCTTCCGACACTTCGGTGAGCTCACCCTCGAAAACGCCGAGGAAATCCGAATCGTCGTGGCCACAATGCGGGCACATCTTTCCACCGTTGCACGGGTGTACGAAAAACCTCTCCTCGCATTCCCAGCATAAATACTGTTCGAAACGGCCCATGACGAACTTCAACATTTTGTTTCGTTTACCCAAAACGCCTCACGCTCCTTATTTTGGCCTGATTCAATCTACTGCGGGTGGCCAATACCTTCTACTTCGAAAGTGGCGAGCAGCAATTTCAATGCACCCACAAAATCATCCGCTGCGCATTGCTCTCGATCGGCCACAGCGGCCATCCGGGCCGCCAACCGGCTGCGGATCGCGAATTCTACGCCGTATTTTCCGTAGACGGCTGGGGAGGTCGAGGAAGGTGGGCTGGCCGCAGGTGCGGAAACAGAAGCGGGAGACGGCTTGCCGGACTGGTTGGAATGCGGGCTGCGGATGTTCCATGATTTCATTCGGGCATACAGCGAATTGGCGGGCATGCCCGCCTCGCGCTCGATTTGTGCGGCGGTTTTGCCGGCGGCGAATTCCGCCTCCACAAAATCTTTGGTCACATGTTGATATTTGATATAGGCCATATGGGTCGTTCCTCCTGACTTGGCAGGGGAGGGGTTCGCCACCCCGTACCGGATTTTTTCCTCGTCCGTCATTGGACGTATCAGACAGGGCGAAGCTCGGCGCACCTGCTGTTCGACGGCCCGCCGGGGAACCGGGGTGCCGTGCGCTCGGACTTGTTTGTTTTTGATCATCCATCTTCACCCTTCGCATACCCCACCAAGCGAACGTAAATAATGAAATATCCCGGTCCAGCGGCCGTATGAAACGCTTCGGCGACCGCTTCTTCGCTGGCCGCATTCATGTTCCACACCGAACGGCGGCCGGCGGGATCACGGAAGTGAACGTCGTAGTTGTTGAGCGGATGGCTTCGGGGGCGCTGAATTTCATGTACGGCACGGAAAAAGTCGATGATTTCAGCCATTTTCCATCAACTCCTTGCCTTGCAGAATTAGCGATACTTCCCCTGTGAATGGATTGACCATCACCTCATAGGTTTTCGTCTCATCCATACACAGCACGCATTCTTGTGTGCGCCCGCAATGGGGGCAGGTCGGCCATCCTTCATCCGGCTCGAAATACGGTTGTTCGCAATCGCCGCAGACCACTTTATAGATACTTATTTCGCTCACGGCAAGCACCGCCGGATTCGAGGGGGACGCAGCCGGCTTCCGCCAGATTTGATTTGGCTGATATACTTCGGCCAGTGAAGGATGATACGTCCGATCGCCAATTCAATCGCCTTGTACAAATTGTGGTGCCGGGACAGCAGCTTTCCGCAACGGGCATCGGATACGATGCACTCCCCCTGTTCACACCGGATGAAGAAGCGATAGCCGTGCAGCGAAAACACTTCTTCGCCGCAGACCGTCGCAAGGAATTGCGATCCGTCCGGATGCGCCATGAGGATGAAGAACGACTCCGGCCGTGAATGTTCGGCCACAACCAGCCCTTCGATATTCATACCAACACCCCGATTCCCATCGACCGCGCCATCGCACGAATCCCCCTGGCGCTGGTGTCCTCGTTATTGCTGGCATTGATATATGCCGCCGCAGCTCCCCGCAGGCCGTACTTGCCCTGGCAAATTTCGAGCAACAGTTGGCCAACCTGCTCCTGCAGCTCCCCGAACACCAGGAGCACGTCCTCCAGCGTAAAATGATCCGTCAGGACGTGCCGCCGCCAGCCGATCCTCGAAAACAATTGCGCGAATTCCGCGCTATGCCGGCCGATCATCTTGGTGTAGACCGTTTCATTCCCGATCAGCACCACCGCCACGCCGGCCGTCTCCTGGATGCCCCGGATATTCTCCAGTGTTTGCAGCTTCAAATGCTGGGCTTCATCGATGATGATCATCTTGTCCGAGCCTTGCAAACGGTCGCATAGCTCCAGATACAAATCATCGATGTGGCCGGATTTGATCACGCGCAGCTCGCGGGCCAAATATTTGAAGAAGGATTTCGGATTGCCGAGCGCCGGCGCGGCGGTCAGGTGGACCACATCCATCTTGCCTGCCGCCCATTCCTCGGCGGCGCGAGTTTTGCCGACGCCGGCATCGCCGTAGATGACCGTGATATTCCGTTTGATCCGCGCATATTCGAGCGCTTCCATGACCTGTCGGGCGATGCCGGTCATGGCAAACGGGAGTTCCTTCACGCCCGCCACCTGCTGGCGCAATTCTTCTTTTTGAAGCATGACGCGCACCTTGGCGTCGATCGTCTCCGGCGATGGGTACTTGCCGTGGATGTATTGACTGATCGCCGCGCCGCTCATGCCCAGGCGCTTGGCGATATCCGCCTGGCTGTACCCTTGTTCGTTCATATACTCTATGAGTTCATTTTTCACTCTTTGCCCTCCGTTCGTTTCGCGTTTTTGATCATCCGAGACATTTCGATGACGCGATCCTCCTCCGCGCCGGCGGCCAGCCGTGGCGTACGTTCACGATCCGCCATTCGCACGGGCTCCAGCACATCGGCATCGTATACACGGCCAGCTTCTTGATCCATGTTGTGATCAGCGACCCGCATCAGGGCCTCCATCGCGCTGGGCGCTGGTACAGCCCTATGGCGATCCATATATTGTTGCACGTTTTGCCGCTGCTGTTTTTTCAGCCGTTCAGCGCGCAGGATGGCCTCTTTATCTGCCTCGCCACCGTAGCCGCCGGTTTGTAGCAGTTCCGCCTCTAAAATAAACCGACCGTGTTCATCATCAATGCGCACGGTAGAGAGGTCTTCCGGATCGTACCGAACGTACACCTTATGCCCGATATAGTTCGCGGCCATTTCCGCGCTGTAGAACCACAGTTTGACCTCGCCAAATTCCAAATACACACCGTTGCGCTTGACTGTCTGCAGCCGGGCGGTGCGAAGCAGCATGAGGTTCAACTGCTCCTCGGTCGCCACGCGCTTCTTGACCAGGTGGCGGTCGTATGCATCGTTTCGGGTCAGGCCGTTCACGCCGGCCGCCCGGCTGGTTTGGGTGTTGTACCATCCTTCGATGTATTTCCACAGGTTTTCGCGGATTTCCGACAGCAGCGGGATGCGGTCGGTTTTCTTGATCTCCGTTTCCAGCCGTTCCGGTCTTCGATCGGGCGAACCGCCCGTATAGGTGTTGACCAGTTTGGCGAATTGTTCGGTGAACGTTCGAAAAGCCCGTTCCACGATCTTCGCCTTGGCATTGGCCACCTTGGCGTTGACCATTTCTACCTGCAGGCGTTCCAAGATGGTCTCGCCATAGCTGGTCTTGCCCGTCTTACGCTTGCCCCGGCCACCGAAATCTGACACCAGAAATTCACGGCCGTTGTCTAGATAAACCGCCTGCGGAATCCCGTATGTTTGGACCGCTTTCCGGAAGCTGCTGATCACGCCGTCGCTGTTCGAGCTTTCACACAGCACCAGGGACAAAATTTTCCGGCTCCGTACATCCAACCACACCACGGCATGCGGGCGAAAGATGCGCCCGGTATAGTCGCAGCGCGCGAACACATCCAGCGTATGATAGTCCGCCACCCACACATCGTTAGAATCGATCCATTCATACATGCGTTGGATGTACATGACCGCCTCATCCTCGAACACCTTGTCCCCGAAGCGGAAGAATTTCAGCACCGGCTGCGGGATGCGCTTGACCGCGCGGTAGAAACTGTCTACCGACGGCAGCGGGAGCAATTCTGGCATGTCCAACCGCGCCCAGGCTTTCAGGATGTTGTACGTATGCAGCACGGTTGGCTGCCCTTCGTCCAGCCACCACTGCAAAAAGACCGACCAGGCCACGTCCGGAATCGCGGTGTCTCCCGTCGTCCGATCCGCCCGGCCATCCGCCAAGGCAATCTCGCCAAATTCGCGGTACAATTTCCATTTATGCCTGAGAGTGCGTTCTGTTATCGGTCGATCCGGATGCCAGCGGTTGTATTCCTCCACGAACGCCGCCGTCATCTGTGTGCGCCGCTTCGGATGGTCCGCGATGTATCGCCGCCATTCCAATACCACGCGCGTCCAATGCGCCGCTTGCTCCCGCTGGCGGTCGGTCAGCTCCTCCATTGTTTTGCCTTCCAAACGTTCAGCAGGAGCGGGCTTTGGAGCGGGTGGAGCGGGATGCGCCATAGGATGTTGCGTATAGTACCGCGCTTGCGCCTTCTCGCTCAGTTCGCGGAGGGGGATGCGGTATTCGTATCCCAGCGTGGATGTGTTAGCCGCCACCCGCACCGCGCTTATTTTTGTGGCTTTTCGCCGCATCGATCGCGGTGCCACGCCTTCCAATTCCGCAGCATCCGCAGTTGATAGTAAGACTTCCAAGTGTCCCCCTCCTTTCTTCATTTGGGTTGTGGTATACTATTGAAGTAATTTCTTTTGATGTTTCACCGATTAGCCGCCGTGCTGGGCGGCTTTTCGCGTTTCGGATTTAACACAGCTTTCCGGGCCTCCATTCCTTATCCTTGTGCCCTTTGGGGATGATCCTGTGCCGGCCGGTGAAACGATGGATCAGTTCGAAAGTGGTTGCGGAATCTCGTTCCACCAGCCAGTTAGCTGCATTCAAACCGATCGATGCGATTAGCCGTTTTTGACGCAATGTTGGCCGTTTGCCACTCTTCATTGGTTGTCCTCCTTGTAGGGATTTGCCTCCTTCTGTCGAATTGGTTAGTTGTCCAGACTTTTCCAAAACTCAGAAAGGAGGTGATGGTATGAACTTTGAAAAAGAACTTTCAAATCGCGTTCCTCCAACAGTCAAACGCACAAGTGTCTTTAGTGTCGATGCGGTTAGGAAAATATTAGATTCCGAATCGAAAAAAATTTGTCGTAAATTCAGCAATGCACAAATCAGACCAGTAACACCCAAAAACAAAGAAATGGGATTTCTTGAAGATTTGCGATTCTCTTCTGAATCCAGCAAACTTCACTGCTTGTATTTCTCGAAAAACGATGATTATCATGTCCAAAAATCGTACCGCATTGTGCACCGCATTCAATTACCCGAAGAATCACAGGTCATCATTCATCGTGCTATTGACAGTTCAAAACCGAGCGAGAACGATGTAGCTTCATTAAAAAATTTGTTCCAGGAAACTACTGAACCAGTTTATTCGGGTGGCTTCGATCAAAAATCGATCAAAAAAGCAGTTCAACATTCACTGCTAGAGGCTTTGGATGTCATAACCAATCAGGCTCCCGGCCAATAACTTGTTGCAACGCTTCGGCGACTTCATGAATGTTAGTTTTTCCTTCAATACTCAAATGAACAGTCATTCTGGCACCAGAAGGAAGAATTACCTCGCGTTTTGACTGAAAGATGGGATCCGTCATCATATCGACGGGTTCCTTCTTGTACACTTCAATTACAACATTCCCTTCAAAATGCAAGGCGGGGCGGCCCGTAACATGCAGCCCTGCTTCTTGACCAGGGTACACATAAATCGTTGTTTTCAAGCTTCCTTCTCCTTTCAAGCCGATCTTGGAATGGCATCCGGATCGATTCCGAGCGCGCGGGCAATTTTAGGAAGGTAGCTGCGCCCGGAACGGACGCCGAAAAGGATTGCGCTCAGGTATTGCTCCGTCGTTCCGATTTCCTCCGCCAACTGTCGATGCGTGATGCCGACCTCAATGAGTCGTTTCTTGATTACCCTCCCGATCGGCGTCAGTTTGCGTTTGTTCCTCATGGTGTTCACTCCCTTCGCCTTCTTGGTTCATTTCTTTTATCGCCTCATCACAGATTCCGTCGAATTGACGCTGCAATGCCTTCATATGCTCCTCCATCTGGGCGAAATACATCATCTTGGCGTTGGCGCGGGCCAAAAAATATTTAATCTCAATCTCCAACCGGCGGCGTTCCCTGCGTATCTGTTCAAGCTGCTGATTGTTTGTCTCCCGATATGAATCTGCCAGGATGCCGAAAGACTCCTTGCTGAAAAAATGCAGACCATCAACCATTGTCGAGATATGCGAAAACCCTTCCCTGTACATGGACATGATTTGCGCGTCCTGTACAAAATTGCGGCCGTATTTACTAACGATCACCTTGTTCACCTCCCGCTTGCACGAAATGAATTGAAACGGTGTTTCTATGCAATTGTCAAAGAACATACGGCCTGCCGCTGTGCAAGACGGTGGCTATTTTCGCGATGTGTGGTAAAATTTGATGTGATGTAGTTCTAAATCATACTTCTATTTTACTGATTAAAATCAATGAAGTCAATAATATTTGCTAATTAAAATCAATATAAATGAGGAAACGCTGATTTTCGTCGCGTCGCATTGACTAAAATCAATAAGGAGGGTTTGCATGGATACAATAGGCCGGCGTATCAAGCGCTTAAGGGATGAAAAGGGAATGTCAATGGATGCTTTTGGAAAAGCGATAGGGACGGACTCGGCAAACGTAAGTAATTGGGAAAGGGATAGACGGGTACCAGGTGGAAAATTCCTGATAGAAATGTCTGATTATTGTGGCGTGTCCACGGATTGGATTTTGAAAGGAGAGGGGAGGGAGAATGTTACTGGTGGTGGTTATGACATCAGTCTGGAAGAACACGACCTAATCATAAAACTGCGGGAATTAGACGAATACAATCGGACAGAAATCACCAAGATCATTGAGATGAAGCACGAATATTTCGTCGCCGCCAGCAAAAAAGAAAAAGGGCGGAAATCATCGAACTCGCTACTTGGCACGAACGACGAGACATGCGCAGGGATCAGTGACGCCGGATGATTTTTATGTCCCAAATGATTTAGTTTTAAATCATTTAGCCGCCCGTCCTACTTGTCCCACACCTGTCCTACCTGTCCCACCTTGGGACGCAACAAATTTAAACCCGCTTAAACGCCGTGAAAGCCGTGTTAAAGCGGGTTTAAATGGTTTTATTCACACCGGACGCGAGGCCCGAAATTCAAGTTATCCACAAGTCACTCTAAATTTTTTTGCAAAGTACACTGCCTCCTAAGTTATCCACAGAAATCCTTGCATCCCACGTTATCCGGGGGACTCCCGCCATTTCCCGAGTTATCCCGTCAAACTTGTTTTTTGCAAACTATCTCGCAAAATCACAATAAAACCCATGAAGGTCTTTCACAATCTGGCTTAGTCGTTTGATTAGTTCCACTTTTTTCATTACTTAGTCCCTCCCCGGAGAGTCGCAGCTCTCATACTGGAAACCTTTTGAACTTCATTAAGCCTCGCATACTGCCTATGATATTTCTTGGCCGCCTTATTGTACGCGAATGCCGCTTCTTCTTCTGTATCGTGTAGACCGAGAGAAATGTACTGATCGTCTACCTGAATCTTCGCCCGCCATTTCTCACAAATACCATCAGCAACCTTTAATTCCTCCTTCGTCAGGAAAAATATCATAATGCATTTGTAACTCAGTCATTCCGCCGAAATAGAATCGCAAATGTACCATTTGGTCAGAAGTATCATAACTAAAATTTGCCCAAGTATACGATTCATCCATAGCTTTAGATATCAAAATTGAGTTTTCAAATCGATCCCCTTGTTGTCCTATGATGTCCCTTAACTGTCGAAAACTATCGATACAAACGAGATTTTTTAAGTCCGCTTGTACCTTCTCTTGACGAAATAACGAATTACCATCTCTGTCAGCAACAATGGTCCCTTTATGAATATCTCGATGAATGTAATGATTAGCATGGCAATAGTACGCATCAATGTCTTTTACGCTGATGTCTTTTGCGGTCACCTCTATAGATACTGATTTTTTCTTATAGGCATCACACACGATAGCATGAAAACCTGAAGCCCTGTCTGGATGGTTGCAGCGGATGATGAAATCCTCAATCGAAGTCGCTTCACTTACGTGCCGCTGTGTGAAGTACCGGGGAATCCCCGATAGATTCAAGTGCGATGATGACGAATGTGTATAATTTATTGTTTTAACAATTCCATAGCTGTTCCAAGAAAAACCATTACCAAACGGCATTTTATTAACATCGTTTGTTACGAACCATCCGTCAGAACGATTAATTTTAACAAGACTAATATCGTCTGCGCTACAGTTGTCATCTTCGTTATGGCTTAGAATAATATTTCCGTCTGCTTTCCTTGCAACACAGGTAGTGCAGCCCGTATTTTCTTGCATTAATTCAGGGCACATCATAGCAAAATAGATATCTCTACTAATGCCAGCTCCATCAGCACGGCCAATAACTTCCGTGATGTACTCAGGAAATATATGGCGCGTCTTATTTATTACATTTTTCACACTTTCCTTCAGGTCGGTGGTAATTTGACGATACTTTCGAGAGCGTTCTGATAAAGACCTTTTAAATGCAAGCCCCGATCGGTAGCCTCTCTCGTAAGCATTGCCATGCAAATTTAAAATTCTAATACTCATATAACCTCTCCTTAGTAATCTTTTTGTAAGCATTGGTAATAATCAGATTCAAAACATCAGCGAAGGTATAGCCATTTCGTCCAACCACATCAAAAGGCCCTCCCCTAACAACTGACGGATCGATCCCAATAAAATAAATTTTGTCCTTTGTAATTCTGAATTTAAACACAGCAAAATCACGGCATTCCAATACACGAAAAAGCTTGAGCGAAGCTTCTTTTAGTTTCCGTTCAATCCCATCCGGGATATTGGCATTAATGTATGAATAATCTCCAAACATCTTGCAATCAGAATCAAGCCAGAAACTATCATCTCTTTGGATGTTGACGGTAGTCACGCCAAAAAAAATATTTTCTGGATCATTCCCAATAATAGGAACCGCTATCTCCTGCCCGAATATAAACTCTTCACACAAAACAGTCGAATGATATTTATTAAGCATTCGCATCGCTTGTTTAAAAGCCTCATCATAGGAATTACACAAGAAAATTCCCGAACTGTTTCCTTTGTAGTTGGATTTCAAAATAAGAGGTAATCGCAATGTTTTTAATTTTTGAAATATGAAGTCATCGTGATGAAAAGGCTCAGCCGCAAAAAATGCCGGTGTGGAGATATCCAGGCGCTCAGCCAACATTTTAACTGTATATTTATCCGGCACCATACCGATATAGGCTATTCCCTTCCCCTCAATTAATGCCAAAAGCGATTCATTCCAACTGCTGGAATGCAGTTGAGTGTTGTAGATTAAACCGCAAGAAAAGGTTCCGTTATTGATTGATTCGATAATATTGTCGGAGCTTTCAAAGATTTTTGCCCGGTACCCCATGGTCTCTAATTCTTGTTGTAAACCATTAATTTTTATAAGTTCCTCTACGCAGTTAGCATGCGCGTCGGTAATAATTCCGACATTTTTCGTTTCATAGTTCATATTCTCGACTTTGTTCATTTGACTCCTCCTTTACATGAAAGGGGACTGCCCGGTGGCGGTCCCATTCCTTTCAAATCTCAAATACTTGATGAACCGCGCGCTGTCCGACCTACTCATCAGAACTATTCTCCTCATAATCATCACATAAAAAGGTTGGTTCAATATCATGACGCGCATGATCTGGATGTAGGCATTTTGGTGGGATATCGAAATACTTGCACCCCATACAGAACTTTTCATCATTCATGTTCAGTTTCATGGCTGGCCTGCTCCTTCCTGAGAGACAAAGAATAGAGGCCGCTTTAATAGCTGCCTCGCTTCTTGTCAACCTTTAAATTTCAAACGCTTGGTGAACTGCACTGTCCGAAAAGTCCGATGCCTTTATAACGCGGTCAGAGAATTGACTAACAGTTCCGACCTGTTCCGTTCCAAGTAGCAATGATAAGACTCGGAACTCCTTCTGTTTCTTCAGATCGGTCCAATGAGCGATAAATTGGTCGGGCAGATGAGCCTCGCCATCAGTCACAAATATAATATCTGCTTTTTTGAATCGGCTTTTGGAAATAACATCCGCCGCACCACGAAGGGGTTCACCAAAATCTGTCCCGCCTCCCATGAAGACTGTAGCGAGATCCACCATGTCCTTCACACTGATTTTCCCCTGTTTGAAAATTCTAGGTGTCTCGGCCCTTCCCGAAAAGAGAATGAGGGAAAAGTCTCTTCTTTGTTTCCGAGCGATGCTCATCAATGCCAGAACAAATCCTTTGGACATCGCATCTTGATCGGACATGCTTCCGGACTGGTCAAGGCACAACACGATCGGACCTTTCCCAAGCGTTTCTTTTCCCCTTGTATCAAATTGTAGCGTCTGCCCTTCCGCAAAGCGTCGAAGGAAATCATTCCGCGTGATCGGGCTGGAGAATGCGGCCAGTTCCGCCGGCAGCAATTTCTCTACCTGATTTCCCATGGTGACGCCACTGCGGTCAATGGAATCCCGATGCTTGTTTCGTTGTTTCTGTTGTGCGACGAGTTTTAATCTTCCGGCCCATTTCGCGATTTCTTTCAGTTTATGATCCCCTGAAAGTTGTTCTGCCAACGCAAACTGATCGCGCAACGGAATCTTCTTTAATTCCGCCTCTCCACTTCCCGGTTGAATCCCGCCGAAAAGCGATTTCAGATTCTCTTTCGTCTGCACCGTTTCTTCCCCGGCCTTTTGAAGACCCTTGGAAAGAGCAGAGCCGTTTTGGTCGAGTGCATCGGACATCGCTTCCGAAGCTTGCTGCATCCTTTGTGCATCGCCCGACATTGCTTCTTTAAGTGCTTTGGACAAAGCTTTATTTCGACTCGTCTGCTCCTCTATCCAATTCAACACCGTTTCGCTGTATCTCATGCAGCCAACAGCCGATGTAAGATCATCCAATCGGCTGAACTCCCGAAAGCGTTCGTACGCTTCGTCGTTCATTATTCGCTGCATGAATTGATGATTGATTTGGGATTCAGGAGCAACTTCTTCCTGAAGCTCAGGTTTCATTTTAAACAAGCCAGCCCACATGTCCCCCATAAGAGGACGAAAGGAAGGCAATTGCTGCCTTCCCTTCTTTTCCACTTCCTTCATTTTTTTTGATGTTTCATATAGTTGACCAAAACGCCTTCGATCGAACGAATCGGTGTTGAGAACGGAACTCATATTCCCACCGCCTCAGAGGATAACTGCTTTATCGATTCTCCGACAAAAGACAGTCCCCTCTTAATCTCTTCACGAACCGGATAAGATTTAGCCATATCGCGCAGTTCGTTCGAAATCGACTTCATTTTTGAGATTGCTTCCATGATTTGTTCTGTTGTGTTGTTTTCCTTAGTCGTTTGCAAGATGTCCTTAATTTCGCAGGTGACCTCTTCAAGGCGAGATTTAACAACATCGGAAGCATGCTTTTTCACAATCCCGATCACCTTTTCCCGCTGTTCCGGCTTTTCCCACAGGCTGTTTTTGAGAAACAAAATGTCCTCCACGACGGCCTGCTGCCTTCCTGCGAGAGTAGCTCTCGCACGAATAACAGAAAGGGCTTGTTTGAACCGGCGGTCGGATGGGCGAATCCCCTCATCCTTGAGTCCCTTGCGGATTCTCGCCAGGGTCTCAAGAACCTCGTCTGGGATCGTCACCAAGTCACTGAAAAACTGCATTTCGTACAGTTCATCCAACGTGATGTCGGCTGGTACGGGATCAGAGCCTTTCAACATAGACACGAAAGACTGATCTTCGCCGATATAATCCACTTCAAACCGGATCAAGAACCGGTCGAACAGCGCTTCGAGCCCTTCTCCTTCCTCGGGATACTCATTCGAGGAGCCGATGACTGAAATGAGCGGCGTCTGAACGGGGCCACCATTGTTATAATAAAGTCGTTCGTTAATAAGTGTAAGCAGGCTGTTCAAAATGGCGCTGTTGGCCTTAAAAATTTCATCCAAGAACGAAACATGTGCCTCCGGCAGCTTTCCATTCGTATTCCGCTCGTACACGCCCTGTTCCAATTTTTTTAGTGATACCGGTCCAAACAACTCCTCCGGCGTACTGAACCGTGTCAGCAGCCATTGGAAATAGTTTGTGCCGGTGATTCGACTGGCCAGATCGTAGACAAGCGCGGATTTCGCCGTACCTGGGGGTCCGATTAACAAGGCATGCTGCCGTGCAATCAAGGCAAGCAGCAAGCCCTCAATGATTTCTTCACGTTCCGCATACTGGGCGGAAAGCGCATTTTGAACACCTTTTATTTTTTCCATCGCGTTACCTCCATTTTTTTGAATAATAAAAAAAGCCACAAGCACCCTTTGGGGCGACTCATGGCTTTTTAAAACTTCTTTATTTTACACGATAACCAACGACTTCGGCTTTAACAATGACTGTAATTCCAATTGTTTAGGTATCGGGTTGCCCTTTTTCAAACAACTTTCAACCACGTCACCAAGGGACTCTTCGATGGCTGCCGATACAATCAAGTCACCTTCAACATTACCGCATTTGCACCGATATTGCGGTACGCCGGACACGACAATCTCATGTTCCCCGTGGATTGTTTCAAACCAAAACGCTTCCTGATCATTCTTCAACGTCATTATATTCCCACATGCCCCACATGTTTGTTTTTCGCGAATCCTGCCCTGATAAGCTTCTGTTGACAAACGTATCAATTTTGCGGTGCTGCCACCGGCGTATAATGCACTTTTTAAGGCAATCATTCGGTATTCCTCCTTCGTAACACGGGTTTCATTAATTGTCATATTTCTGGGATTTTCCGATTTAGGCCGTCCTGTCCTAGCCATCATTATCACCCTCCTACAACAATTATACCCGATTATTTTAATTTTTGCACGACAAAAATTACTTGCAAAAACAAATTCTTTTTTGATATCCATTGTCCCACTTTCTTTTATCGCTTCTTGGATCGTAGGCTGTTTTTACCGTCCATTTTTTGGGGTCTTTTTTATTGAACGTGCACACAACATGCAGCGGTCTATAACCACCCGATCCCAATCGATGGTGGTAAATGATCGTTAATGTGATTTCGATGTCATTTTCTCTTCGTTCAATCGGCCATCCATTTCGTAAAGTCTGAATTACTTGATTTTTTGATATACTTCGGTCGAATTGCCTTGAAAGCAGGTGGTCTGAAAAGGAAAGAATATTCTCGCCTTCTTTCAAACCATTTTGCATTACTTGCACCTCACATTCTGCCTTTTCAAGGTGAAATTGTTGCAGTTGTTCCCAGCGCTCCGCTCTCCTTGTACAACCGATTGGATCTTCGCACTTTTCCCCCTCGAAGGGGAAAGAAGTGTTCTCCATACTAACACCTCACTTCCCCGCAGGGGATTCAACTTTTATCCCGCCATTTTTTCAAGCATGGCAGTGACTAAGCTTCGGATTTCCTGGACACTCATCTCCATTTCTTTCAGGTCGCCGGTTACGATTGAGTTATACTCCTTGTAATCGGCTACAACCCTTCTTGCCTCGTCCAATATTTCCTTTACATGTCCTTTCGGAAGATTGAGGGTAAGTCCCTCGTTGCAATTTTGGATGATTCGTTGAAGATGCTCGTGAAGCATCCGCGTGATCATTCCCGTCATATCCTTCGTGTTGATCAGAGGCACCATTTCACTCTCGCCTTTTTCAAGGGAACGGACAAACTCCCGAAAAGATTTCAATTGGTCTTCAAACTGCCGAGGAATAAAGTATACCCCGCCAGAAGGACGTACTGGCGTCGGAGACATGCCCTTCAAAATGTTCATCAACGTTGTCCGCAGGACGCTTCCGCTGTAATGCTCCCGAAAAATGTCGAAGCGGTGAGCTGCTTCCTGGGCCATTTGATGGGCTGAGGGCGTTGAACTGGTGATGCTTATCTGGGCACTCTTTTTGTCCAGTACCAGCACCGCCGCGTCCTGCTGGTAATCCAACCGTTTTCCTTTTGTGTCAACCGTTTCGCAAACAATATTCCGCTGCACCATTGTCTGGTCACTCGCCACTTCCCGGCATAAGTAGTTCTCATGCACTCCTGCCGCTATCGGCCGTCGATTTTTGATTGCCGTCGCGCGTCTGAAGGCATCCGAGACGCGAATAGGTTTTGGCATCCACCCTTCACCAACACCGGAATCAATCATTTTTTGGCGAAGCTCACTCGGTCGAATGAGAATTTCACTGATCGAGTACCAAGTCAAATGACCGATGATATCGGCTTGATCGGATTGAACAGCAGCGACGTCACTTAAAACTACACTCATTTTTAAACCCTCTCCCTTTCAGGCATAAGAAAAGCACCCCGCTGGGCGCTTTCCTAGCCTTTTAAATTTTAGTAAACTTAGCAAGCAAGATATTCCTACAGTGAAGCCCGCTTGTTAAAACGGAATGAAGGATCAGACGAGATTTCCTTTGCCAGCCCTTGCATTTCGCCGACCAGCCGGTTTCTCCCTTCTTCGCGTTCGCGTACATCCTCAACCAGCGTATCGAGAAACTCTTTCACCTCTCGTACGCTTTCCCAAAATGAAGTTCCGTTCTGAGATATTACCGTTTTTTCTTCTGAGTAGAAAGCTGCTTTGTTGAGCCGGAAAACTGTCTTTTCTCCAACTTTAATATCAGCATCATCGCTTGTCCCCCAAATATCTTCCGCAACATGCTTGGTGACCTGGGCTGCAAAACGAAGGAAATCTTCCGCTGCCTGGCGACGTTTCTTTTCTTTCCCAAGAAAATCTTGTACCCGTTTCATTTTTCCAAACATTTCAATCATCCTCTCGTTTTTTAATAAAATGCAAAAAAAGCCGATTCCGGCACGGAAAACTCCATGCAAAAATCGGCTTTAAAACACAATCCTAATAATTTAACTTCCCAATCCCCGGCGCTTCGTTTCCTCCGCGTCTTTCCGGCCTCTCGGCTACGTCGCCCTTTCCTCCTGCTCTTCACCCGCATACGCATGCGCTTTGTGAAGGGGAGCTTCGGTGCTTGTCCAGTTTGCGATGTGCGTATATCGCGAACTTTTCCTTTCCATCTTGCCCTATCCTTTGATTTTTCATCTGAAATCAAAAGTGATGGTTAGGGGCCTGCTTACTTGATCTTTCTTCCCTTCTCTTTTCTGAACAATGATGATGTTGTTCAAGATCGGGGGCGATCCCATTTCGGTCGTTCCATCTAGGGATATGATGAAACTTTGGCGAAATAGGGTGTTGAAATTACACCCTTATTTTATCACACCAGTTTTTCCCTTGCAAGCACTTGTTCGTGTTTTATACGACTTTGTGCTCGAACTTTTAGAAAAAAAGACCTGCGTTGCCGCAAGTCTCTTCATCTGATTTTAGAAATTAAATGCCAATTGTCCTTCTTCAGTTTGGCGATCCACCACGATGTCATATAAAACTCCTGACGCATCGAGTTTCTTTGAATTGGGTTTTATCGGCTCAACTGTCGCCAAACCGCAAAGCTTTCTCGTATCATTCGCAAGTTTGTGCATACGTTCTTTGATGGCTTGTTTGAAACCAGCTTCTCCAATTATCTCTATACCTTCCAATTCCGTTGCTGCCATCGTTTTCCATATATCCGCCAATCCACTATTCCCGATACAAGAAGCAATGTCGTTGACCAGGGTAGTTTGCTCATCATTTACAAAATCTGCAAATTGGGACTTGTCTGTACGACCCTCGACGATCAGCGCATGGGCTCGAAGTCGTGCCAGATGTAAAAATTGCGCCATTTGCTGAGTTTTTTCGTAAACAAGAAAATATACCCGGCATTCTCGATGTTGACCAATTCTCCACGCCCTGCGGCTGGCTTGACGGACGACATTGATATCATAACTCAGTTGATTAAAAATGATTGTCGGATAAGCAAACAAATCCAACCCTACTTCAACTAGTTTCATGTTGCAAATGATGACTTTGACGCCTTGGCGCTCCAGTTCAGCCAATCTTTCCGACCGTTTGTCCGTATTCGGCTCATCCAAGATCACGGCATCAATGCCATGCGACTTTAGAACATGCAGAGTGCGCTGATTCATACCGCCGCGTCCGGTGTAGTGGTTATATATCATACAACCTCTACCTTCGGACAAATTCTGACGGACAATTTCAACCAATCGTCGTTCTTTGGGGTGAAAGTATTGTTCTTTGAAAGCAGGCGCCTCAATGGTTTCCACTATCTTTTCGTCTTGAAGAGTGGAAATGAACGCGACATGTCCTCCGAGATCTGGGCGGTCCGCATATCCGATCGTGGCTGGAATGAATTTGCTCCATACCGCTTTTCCTGAATCTGTGCTTCCGGGCCTTGTTCGTTCTAAGCATGTGTGGTACAGGTCGCTGTGAAACTGTTGGTATGCACGTCCGTGATCCGGGTCCATCGAGATGATTTCAACGTTCTCTTTATACTCCACCAGCGGCAATCCCATGTCCTGTAATTCAAGAAAAGCAACACGATCCAGAAGCTGAACGGTGAGCTGTGGTGAAATGCCAGGTTCCTCCACGGGCTGCATTGCCTTTTTCTTTTGCCGAGTTACCCAGCCGTTATCCTGTTCCTCATGTCGGTAAATTGTTTTAATTCGTCCGTAGCGTTTTGCCCATTTTACCGCACTTGTTTTGTTATCGAATCCTTGTTGCAACAAGAACCGTGGTGTTGTACGCCAGAGAATTTCTTTGATCGAACTGGATCGGCCTGTTGTCAAGGTGCCGGTGAGCAATAAATGTTTCGGAGCCACACTGGCAAGTTGGCCAAAGGCGTCTCCTCTACCGCTGTCCTCCGCTTTGGCTTGATGTACTTCATCCGCAATATAAAGATCAAAGAAGCCTTTCATTTTACGGATAATACCCGACATGTTCCAACGGGGACGATTGATCGTTTCGCCACGTGAACGGACAGCCGGACGCCATAGCTTGCATGAACATGGCGTTTTGTCAGGATCAGTTAAGTGGTCGTTGCATTCCATATATCTACGATTTCTTTTCCACTTGACTTTCAAGGATTTCGGCAAACCATTTGGTAGCAATTCGTGATTGAACCGTGCTAATAGTAATTCTCCAAGAGTTGGCTGAGGGGTTTGGGCAATATCTTCCCATTCCAACGGGATATATGTTTCGCCGTCCTCATCCTTCTTCCGAAGTGGCTGAAAGCAATCCGGGCAATGCCAAGCATATTCAAACTTGCTTCCGGCAAGGCGTTTCCATATACCGCTGAAATACGGTTCATGCCCAAGCTTTGCGCGATCCAGCGATACCAAATAAATTTCAAGTCCATGTGGTTTATATCCCGCTTTGATTTTGTGAAGCAAATGTAAGGCTTCGTTCGCATGACGCAGTATCGTTACCTTGGCTTGCGGGAACATCTCCCTCAACTCTTGATCTTTCCACTTGGGCAATGTAATGGAAGGCGCGGAAATCAGTATTGCAGTTCCTTGCCTTTGACTTTCAGTGTGCAATACGCTGATAACGCCTCCGGCTACGGTTGTTTTTCCCGTACCCATATCCCCGTTGCAAAAAACAGTAGGATGAGTTTTCATCGCATTGATTATTCCTTGAACGACATAGGCTTGTGCCGGAAATGGAATTCTGCTCATCCCTGCTATCGCCGGGTTCAGCGGCATCCCTTGGACATAAAGTGGCTTTTTAGCTTGAAATTTCTTCGCCAATATCTTCATGTTCTTTAAGATATACTCCTTGAGCGTCATATCAGGGCGAAATATACCGGGTTCCATCAGTTTCCCCTTAGATATGGTAAGATAGCCATTTTGAAGTTGCTCTGTCAGACGTTCTGTCACCATATTTTCCGAAAGATTGATTCTTACTGCTTGCATATTCGGGCAAATCGACCCAAAATCCGGATTAATCACAACATTCAACGGCGTCACCCGATCATTAAAAATTCTTGTGTATTGATCTCGCCATTCCGTTGGCAATTGAAACCGCTGCATGATTTGTTCGTTGATCGCTTCTTGGATTGGCTGGTCATACGAAATACAGTAGCTTTTGATCACATCATCATCCACTGCATTTGCCACGCTTTGTACACCATCCATCGATGCTTGTGCATGGAATACAATGGCGTGAGCCACATCGCCCAAACCGATAGATTTAATCAGGAAACGATAATGCTCGCCCTGGAATCGCGTATACACACCACTTCGAATGTTCACGGGACGTCCTTCCACGATCCCTGCACTAATCGCCCGAACTGCTTCTGGAACGCCCATGAACGAAGCGTATACAATTCGTTCGTTACCGTTTTCGTCTTTTTCAGTCAAAGCCGCATGTAAAATAGCATCAAAATAACGATCTGCACCTGATAAGGATATTTTCATTGATTTGCCTTGGCTCAAAATATATCAGGGGGAGAACCCCCTGACTGATTAAGCCAGAGGGCTTCCCTCCTTATGCTGATTATTCTAAATCAAAAATGCCTTGTTCCGAAAAGATGCGAATGCGTGATTTATAAAATTCCGCGACTTCTTCCCCGGTCTTTTCACCTTCATCATTAGTTTTTTCCCGCTGTACTGTGACTTTTTTCGTCCCACCTACAAGTAAATGATCACCCATGTTGCCGCCCATGACATTACTCGCAATGGCAACACCATAATGTGCCGGCTTCAGTTCCAGAATCGGATTTTGAAACGTCGCTGAAAAAGCACGATTGTTGAATATCTCTTTTGTTTGATCGAATAGGGTGCTGTTTTGAACATCCCTCAATAGTTCCGCCATATTTAGCACCCCTGCTCGGAACAACGGTTCTTTTTTGGATTCCGATAATTGAAAGGTCACGCCATCTGCATAATCAAGTGAAAACAGATCGTCTTTAGAAGCATTCGAACATTCCTTCAAAAGCCTTGTGTTTTCCCTCTTCTCCTGTATACCAGGGCGTTTAAACCTTCCGAACAACACAACTTGATTAAATTCATCAAAATGTTGATCTGTAAACCGGTATACTGATAATTCCGAGAATCTTGTTGCAAGAATTCCCGCAGCGTCTAACAACGTTGCTTGGGGAACGATAAACACCAGTACGCCATCGTCTTGTAATACCGATTTTCTATGGTCAGTCAAATTTCGGAGAAAGATCGTTTCAACTCTCTCAAAGAATCCATTATCGTAGGGCGGGTTCAGGTACAACAATGAGAACAGATTTTCAGTTCTCATTTGTTCGTAACCTTCGTGAAGTATATAATCCAACCTTGATTTTGCTTTATCAGCTCGTGATTTTTCCAGTTCCACCCCGTAAGTCACCGGATTGGCTCCTTGATTCCGTATATGTCGGGCAATCCCTTCCAATGCCGCGCCAGTCCCGCAGCATGGATCGAGCATGTTGATTGTTGTTCCTTCTCTGGCTTTTAACCGTCTACATATCAGCGCATTTTCCTGCTCCGGCGTGGGATAATATCCGCCTTTCGATTGGCTGGCAAGTCTGGACATACCCTTTCCCCTTTCCTTTAAATGTAAGGAAGACGGCCGTTATCGACCGTCTCCTTTCTACCAACCTGTTTTTTTTAGAATTTCTTTCGCTAGGGGCAGTGTGTTGGAATAGGATATTTACTTATCATCTCTTTGTGTTCACCCCTAGAGACCAACTTTTCAAAATTGACAAAACTGTAACGATTTCAAACTCATCCAACCCGATCAACTCCCCCCTGGTGTCGGATGAACTGACGAATAATGATCCCACGATAACTTCCCCTCCGGGTATCATGATGTTTGGTTCAAGATTAGTAAGCTTGCCTTCCTCGTTGAACCAAAGGTCAAGTCCGTTATTAAGGAGAAGGTGTTCAACATACCCGCCAACCAGTTCTTGCATGGCTTTAAGCGTGTTCGGAATTTTTCTGATCTCATGACTTTGTCCCGGGGCTTTATAAACAATCGTTATCTCATTCATTGACATCCTCCATTCATTATTCGTACTCGGAAAGAATGGATAAAGCACGTTCAATTTCGTCTTCGTCCCCAAAGTCCAACCGACTTGCCGCCTTAAGAATTTCATTTTCATTTCCATACTTTTCTTCAAGTTGATCTTCGAAACATTTATCATTTCCACATTTCCCACATTCGTCAGGAATCATTGAATATGAGAACTTCTCCCCGTTAAAAAATAGTTCATTTTTAATTTCATCGTTTTCGTATGTTTTGATCAATTTGGCCAAGATAATCCCTCCTGATTTTTATTGCATCTTATGGTTCGTTTCTATCTCCATTTATCTTACTTCGTTTTTTGGTCGAACTACGCAACATCATCCGTGACACTTAATGTATTTCTTTGCTTTGTACATGGAGTCGCGCGTTATGCCACCTACTCCAAACCGTTTTCCTGTGATTCCGCAACATTCACAGCGCACCTTGTCGTAATTCCTGCTTCCTCGAATGATCGTAACAGCGTTAACCTTTCGCCATACATGATCTTTCGTAATGGAATCGCCTAATACTTTTACATTGACAACTTCTCTCGGATTTTCTCCGGAACGTAGAGTAGCATTGAATCGCCCGATTAACTTCTTTGCCCATGTTTGCGGATCAGTCGCATGGCAGTCATAAAGTTCCTTCCACGACCCACCAGCGATAGCGTCTTTTACTTCAATTTCTATTTTCACCATTTTATACAATCCTCCTTATTGCACATTTCGTCGAACTGCGACACTACTGATCGTCCTCATCATTCCTCTGGTTCGCTTCTATAAGAGCCAACAACGCCGCTTTACATATGGCTTCAGGAGCAGTTTCCCCCGTAGCTTCACTTAGCGTTACATCGTCAACGTAAAACCCTACACTGTAATGTCCTCTGTAATCGTTGTTGTCCAGCACCATTGAATACCCCATATCTGACATCTTTTTTACAACAGCCCAAGCGTTTTGAATATAACGCGCAAAGTCGCTAATGTAGATGGGTTTAACATACTTTTTACCTCGAAACTCGACACCATTCTCTGCCTCAATAACCCAACTGGTCGCTTTATCGGGTTCGCAGTTGAAGGATTCCGGATACAACCACCAATTCGATTTACCTATAGGGATAAACCCCATAACGTCCTTCGCAATCATCATATCGAGTACACGCCCTGGTTTTATGGCCAAAACTTGGTCTTTGGTCATTTGCTTTTCATCTCCTTTTTACCGCTTTATAAATCAGCTTTGCAATCGTGCCCTTAGTATTCCTCTGGCAGCAGGATGGTCACAAGGACTCCGCTCTCGGCCTCATCAATTACGCAATACATCTTTTCTTTCAGCCCGGGAAATTCCGTGATAAGCCTTGTGTCAATAATTTTATCCCCATCGCTCACTTCGACGTGAATCCCAATTGGCTGAAAAGAGGAAAGGTAATCGTCTTCATCCTGAAGCCAACGCTTCAAAGTACACGCCACAATATGATTCATCGCAGTGATTGTAAGTCCTGAGTATGCAACTTTAGGGGTGATCACCGGACGAATATATCGAGACCGATTCATGCCAGCACCTTCTTCTGATCGACCCACTCGATTCGCGTCCCTATCGAAATGTGTTTATTATAATTCCAATCAGGAATATATAGCGGAACGTCGGGTCGGACCCGCATTATGGATTGCAGTTCGTGCGGGGCGTCCTCGACGACACCTATCACATTTTCGGTAAGAGAATATGCAGCTACAAATTCCGCTTTCAGGCGCCCATTGGTATGAATCAACGGAGCTTTCGGCAAATGATTGCGTTGCAACCAGGACAGAGTGATGTACCGGGCTGAAGGAGGCCGGGCCGTCAGGTATACGATATCGTATTGTCCGGCCAGCTCCCGAACCAACTCCACCACCGGCATGATCGGCTCCGCTTCGCTGAAAATCGATACATCATTCCATATCCCATCCGGTATGTCGGACGGATATATGCTGGTATCGACTCCGCGTTTAGCAAGTTCCGCATTCACGTTCGCCAGTGTATTGCAAATATCTACAAAAATAAAATTCTTCATTTTCATTCCTCCATTAACGAAAAACGGAGAAGATCGTCTTCTCCGCCATCGTTTTTAATATTTCCGGTGGGGCGCTCAACATGATCACGGCCACCCAACGTTCTTTCGTTTGCTTGTTCAAAAGGCTTATCAAAAACCGTTCTTTAGGTGACATTATTAAATCAGTCCTTGTTCTTTTAATGAAACAAATTGGCCGGTTTTTCCAATAATGATATGATCCAACACTTCGATGCCAATAATTTTACCCGCCCCAACTAATCGCTTGGTAATTTGGATGTCTTCCTGGCTTGGTGTCGGATCGCCACTAGGATGGTTGTGAACACAAATGATCGAATGAGCGTTTCGTGAAATGGCTGTTCGGAACGTCTCGCGCGGATGAACCAAGGAACCATTCAAAATGCCGGTAGAGATCGTTTCGCGAAGAATCACTCTACTTTTTGTATTCAAGAAAAGCACAACGAAATGCTCCTTCTCCAGCTCCGCAACGTCAATCGCAAGTCGGTAAACATCTTCTGGGTCGCGAATGTACGGCTTTTCTTCCTCAAATACCGCTGCCTCTATCATTCGCAAAAGAGTTTCAACATGTTTTCTTCGTTTAGCTGGCAGGGAAGATAATACCGCTTCTCTGATTACGAAGTCCTCCATCGTTCTCCTTCCTGTCAGTCCCGCGCACGGCGGCGTCGGAACTGACACCGCCGTTTTACGCCGGGCGACAGGCGAATTTTTTTTGTTTAACACGTTTTACATTTATTGCTCAGAATTGCAAAACAAGTTTTACTTTTCTTTTCGATACCAGAACTTCCTTGTTTCTTTTCTTTTTCCGTACTGGATCAGGGTTTTTTCGTCCCATTCCAGCTTTTTAATGGCGGCTGCTGGTAGAGACAAAAATTCCCACGGGTTCTTCGCTTCAAGCGCGATCAATTGGCAAACTTCCTTCATATTCACTGAAGAAAACTCCCACGAAACCGAGGTCTGGTAATCCCACACCTTGTCTCCGGCATGTAACGGCCCGTTGGCATCCACCCATTCTTTCATTTCAGCCTTCATCTGCTTCAGGGCTGCTTCGAGACGTTCGACCTCAAGCGCCTTTTGAACCATTTCTTCCCGAGTAACCTGTACTAATTCCTTTTCTTCAACTGCCATTTAAACCATTCCTTTCGGATTTTTAATGGATTGCTGAATAGACCGCTTTAACACGAATCCCCTATTTCAGCTTTTTCCTGATCTTCCTCGCCGCTATTTAGAATCGCAATTAATCCTTTGACTTCAAAACAGGAAAAGAACAAGATTGTCAGTGCGATGATGAAAATGGATTGGATCATCATGCGTTTACTTCCCTTCGTTTTGGAATAAAAAAAAGCCGATATTTACACAGTTCATTCCGTGTAAAAATCGGCTTTTAAGAGTAAATCATCAGGAATTTTTGTACACATTCTGCCGCATAAGGACAATGTTTGCAGTAAGCTCCCGGGGATGGATGGAATATGTCCTCGGTCATTTCCGGAAAGAGTTCCACGGTAAACATTTTTCTTTCGATTTCATCAGCCACTTTAAGCGCCCAGGCTCTTGCGCGATCTGCATCGGAGCGAGAATATACATATGGGACGCGGCGACGATAACGCAAAAAATATAGCATCCCTTCGACCTGGTCCCATCCCCTCATCTCCATCAACGCCCAAGCATATAGTCTGAGTTGCATAGTGTCATTTGCGCCGTACATCTGCCAATTGGTTTTCCAATCCACAAATCGGTTTGGTTGTATGAGATCAATGTACCCTTGTATTCTTGGGGCTGACGCGGAAGAGGAAAGGGGAAGTTCGAAATGAACTTCTGTCTCTCCGTTCATTCGCGGCGCATTCTGTAGCAATTCTTTTATGTCATCCGTTGTGACTTCTGGATGGAAATCCGTTTCTATGATACCGGCCACAACCGCTTCATCTTCAAGTATACCCTGGGTTCGCAATTCAACCGCCTTATGAACCGCCTTACCAAGCGCAAGCGGCTTTGTCACCGGCTCCTCGCGACCCATAGCGTATTTCTGATACCAACGGTACGGGCAACGTCCGAACAGATCAAGTCGTGAAAACGAATATATCATCAGAATGGCAAATCATCGTCGTCGATCCATGGGCCGTAGTTGTTATCTGAACCCTGGCTTTGTGAAGGGCTTTGTGAAGCTTGGCTTTGCGCTGATTGCGCGTGGTCACTTTTTGGCGGAAATTCAACGTTCTCCGCGACTATTTCCGTGATGTAAACTTTCCTTCCATCCTTTTCATAACTTCGCGTTTGGATACGTCCTTGAACACCGACCTTTTGGCCCTTCTTCAAGTGATCACCAACCGCCTCAGCCGTTTTTTTCCATACGACGACCGGAATGAAATCCGCATCACGCTTGCCTTCATTGTTCGTATATGGGCGATCCACGGCCAGCGTGAATTTTGCCACAGCGATACCGGACGGGGTGAATCGCAGTTCGGGGTCCCGTGTCAGTCTTCCAGTAAGAATTGAGATGTTCATGTTACCTCCCACCTCCTGCCTGCCTTTCGGTTTCAGGTCTTATGGGGCCTTTTAATATCTCGCGAACAAACGCCTCGGCATTTTCCGTCCATCGCGGTCTTTCGGCGCAAGAATAGATATTCAAAACTTCTTCCAAAATTGAAGCCTGAATCTCTTTTTCGCGTTTCCGAATTCCCTCGATGCTGGCAGTGTATTTTCCAAGCAGGATACCCGCCACCAGCGCCTGATAAGCATTGTGCTTCTCAATCTCCAAAAACGACTTCCAATCCTCCCAAAGCAAATCGAGCGTACGCAAATAGTACGCCCGATTTCTTTCCTTCATCCGTTTCCAATCGGGATCAACAGCATATCCAAAGACTTCTCGCATCATGTTCCTTTGTGATCGGGTCAGTTTTTCCGCTGGATGGATGATTTTTCTTTTTCTATATCGTTTGGCTACTTCTTCTTCCGACGCACCTTCGAGCAAAGAAATAAATCGAATGACGCCACCGCTTTCACCGCAGAACCAACATTTGTACACCTGGTCTTGGGTATTGAGTGATAAATAGTACCGTTTCTTTTTTCCAGGTTTCGAGTCTTCTTGGCAAAAGGGGCATTTCGCGTGTACTTCTTTGCCGATGAGTGAGCGGATATGGAGTTTGTGTTGTTTTGCAATTTCCAGAATCTCAGGAATCATTGCAAATCCACTCCCGAAGTTGCTCCGTCGATGTTTTAGGCACGGGAAGCTGCTTCCAATCAGGATGCAGCACAACCCTCCGTTTTTCTACGACAACCCGTTTCTTCGGCTCCCACCAATGAAGCGTTTCGTACGCCGATACCACTTCGGGAATATGTTTGCACCCTTCGCGAAAATGCATCGCCGGACAATCATGGCTGACGATGAGTTCCAACCCTCGCGGTGCTATTTGAACGAGATATACACCGTTGGAGCGCCTGGAAGGAATGACACATATGAGAGAGAGCCTATCCGTGAACGCGGCCGTAATCATGCTGCCTCATCGCCGATCATCTGGATGGATTGTAAAACTTTGAATCCATTCTCCACCGAAAATTTGGCTATGAACCGCGCGTTCTTTTGGAGTTTTTCTACTGCATTGATCATTTCCGGCGTACGGGCCAGGATTACTTCTTGCTGACCAGATTTTCCATTCACCTTCAATTGAGCAAAGGGCATTCCACCGGGAGATTTTCCGAATTTGCACTCGATCAGTTCGTACGTTTCCCGATCTTCCGGAGTTACCGGGGTATCGTTCAAAATGCGAATGGTTCTCAAAACGTTAATCTCATTTTCAGATGCAAAGTCCATTTCGAACCGAGACTTTTCATGAATCCCTTCAAGTAACTTCATGGTTTCAGGTGTATTGGCAAAGACGATTATTTCTTTCCCTGAATCGATGTTTTTGGCTTTCATTTGGAAGTAAGGCGTTTTCTTTGGAGTTTCGCCACCGACCATATCAATGAACTCATACACACTTGTATTGGGTGGCTGGGCAGCTTTAGTCGTTGCATTCTTCGTCGTACTCTTTTGTGTCTTAGTAGATTTTTTTTCTTCCTTTTTACCCGGCAACTGCTCATCATGGACTTCAACGCGTTCGGCACCTTCTACAGTCTCGATCTCGCTTTCATCCATCATGCCGAGGCCGGCAAGAGAAAGAGTTACACGTCGCTTGGCTTTCGTTTCGGCTTTCATCAAAGCATTACCAAACTCGTCGGGAGTCAAAGGAATGATATTTCCGGTCGATATTTTTTTTCCCCGCATTTCATCCCATACCTTTTCTTCTTTCACCAGGGGTACCACACCCATCGATTCATCGGTGCGGCCATCCGGAGTCGTACCCCTCGCGGTCACACAATACACGTCAGATATGCGTTCTCGACCAGTGATTATTACCGTGATTTTTTGTAACTTCCTCAATTGTTCTGTACAGTTTCGTGTAGCATAGAGGACCAACTTCCCTTCGAGCCGGAGATAGTCGAATGGCTTTGTTAAGGGATTGAGTCCCATACTCTCACACACTTTGGTGTAGTAGAGATATCGTTCCGAGGGATTCAAAGCAGAAAGATCGCCTTGAATTACCACTTTTTCCATCACACTCAGTTCTATCGGCTCATTACTCATATCTCATTCTCCTTCCTTTTTAATGCGGGACGCCAAATCATCCAGGCGTTTCCACACCATGCATATTTCATTTTTCATGTTGGATTCTGCCTCGGTTTGAGCGTCGTCCAAAGCGGCGAGCGCTTCGCATATCAATTTATAGACCTTGTGGCTGGTCGCTTCCGTGAATGACGCTTCACGGAATGAAGCTTCGCGCAAAAATTGGGCGATGCAGGAAACCGCCTCTTCAAATGACTCGCCATGAAGCTGAGAAAAAACAGGCTGGCGTTTCATCCATTCCCGAACGAGAATTTCCAAACACTTTTCAGCCATTTCAATCATCCTTTCATTTTTTAATAAAAAAGCCGGCCTCAAGCGGTATTCCGCAAAAGATCGGCTTTTAAAGACTCGTTATAAAATCAAATAAATAGGATTCTGCACATTTCAAGGACTTTTTGACAATCCTCTTTGTGCAAAATCCCTATTTGTTTAATAAATCGAATTTGATTCAACGGTGTTATTTTAGAAGTTCTGGCCCAAGACGCCTGTATCAATCCCGAAGATTTCCAGTGTTCCAAGAAAACATCGAACTCGCTTCTCGCTTGAGCACTCGTAACCGGAATAATCAGCACATCGTCATCCATCGGATTCGCCGCTACAATCACGGGGCGTATTTTATAATGATTTGGATTATCCAGAAATAACAGTTTGGCCACCCAAATCTCGCCCCGTTTAAACCTCGTCTTTGTATAACTCGTCATACACCTCATCCTTATCGTTTAGCCAAAAATTATATTCTTTTCCAAGGATGAGTTCGTCCTTTGGAACATCTTTCAACTGCGTTTCACCACTCAATTTACGTACCTCCTTTTTTTCTTTTAAAAACAACTGATACAACTCGTGAAAGCTACGTAATTCAGCTTTAGTCAAAACGCGAACTTTTTCCATGATTTTTTCAGCGCGATCCATGTGAAATCACCTCAGCATCAGTATACCACTCCTTTACTTTTGATAAAATGCAAAAAAGCCGATTCCGGCACGGGAAACTCCATGCAAAAATCGGCTTTAAAAACACAATCGTATTACTTCAACCTTCCTGATCCCTGGCGCTTCGTTTCCTCCGCGTCTTTCCGGCCTCTCGGCTACGTCGCCCTTTCCTCCTGCTCTTCACCCGCATACGCATGCGCTTTGTGAAGGGGAGCTTCGGTGCTTGTCCAGTTTGCGATGTGCGTATATCGCGAACTTTTCCTTTCCATCTTGCCCTATCCTTTGATTTTTCATCTGAAATCAAAAGTGATGGTTAGGGGCCTGCTTACTTGATCTTTCTTCCCTTCTCTTTTCTGAACAATGATGATGTTGTTCAAGATCGGGGGCGATCCCATTTCGGTCGTTCCATCTAGGGATATGATGAAACTTTGGCGAAATAGGGTGTTGAAATTACACCCTTATTTTATCACACCAGTTTTTCCCTTGCAAGCACTTGTTCGTGTTTTTATTTGTACCACTTTCCTTCCGTCCACTTGTAGAATCGATAGTCCGTTCCCAAATCCTCATGTAACAGCAGCCTCGTGTCTTCCCTTACCCCTTTTATTCCGTTCGCCTGTTTCATGTTTTCCGCGATCACAATTACTTTTTCACTTATAACCGTTTCTTCCCAACCAAGCACCACCAGATGACGTATATCGCTATTGATTTCAACATCGCAAATGTACGACGATTCCGCCGGCAGCACTCGAAACGCCTTTTCTTTTCGTTTTAGGGAAAGCAAGAATTGACACGCGATCATTTTTTGAACCGCTATTTCCCCACTCCATGCCTCCGGCTGGGGAAGAAAAAGGGTTTTGGCCACATGGGGGCTGAGCGTGTATATCGGGATACGGTCTCGATTCCGAATCAAGGTATGTTGTACCAATTTCCCTTCGTCGATCATTCGGTGCACCTTTTTGTTGGGAAAGTCAAAAAGATGCTTAATCTGAACGGAGCCGATTGCACCGACAACGCCGATCATATGCAGGGCCGTTGCTTCGCCACTATGGAACGAGGCCATGCCCGCCTTTTTAGATGGACTGATGTTGCCGGGAAGAAACGTCCACTCATGGCTGAGGGAAAAGGGGGACTTTTGATTGCCCATCATCACCGCCTCCTTGAATTTTTTTGAGAGGGGAATCCCCCTCCCGGTTTACAGTTTTTTCGTCAAACTGCCAGAAATTCGTTCTTTTTTCACATCGACACTCATCACACGAATCAACACCCTATCCCCTTTGGTTACTTTTTCAAAGCGCGGTTGCTTCACAAGCGCATCGACGCCCGGCTCCAGACGAATAAAAACACCGTATTCCGTCCGGCCGCTGACCAGGCCGACATATTCGCCTCCCCGTACAAACCGTTGGGTGCAGTCCGGCCACGGATTGCGATCCACGGCCCGCTTGCTGAGTTTGACGATCTTGGCTTCCTTATCCAGTTCCGTGACCTTGACCTTGATATGATCCCCTGCCGCAAAACTGTCGCGAAGATCGTCGAACCAGCCGTAGCCCATTTCTTCCACAGGGATAGGTACGGAAATACCGCCGATGTCCACCCGTAGCGATTTCCGTTCCACGCTTTGAACGACCGCTGTAATAACCGCATCTTGTTCCAGCCGTTTCCAAGTGGCGTTTTCCATGTGTTCCAAAGCCGCTTTCCGGGAACCAATGAAGGTATCCCCGTCCCGATCATAGTTCTCGATTTTGAATGCAATCTGCCGGCCTACCAGCTTCCTGAGTTCATGCGCGTCACCCGCTCCGGAGAATTCCATCGGGATATAGCCGCGCACGTCTCCGACATAAACCACGACGCACGGTAAGTTAAGTTTGACTTCCATACCGGAAACAACGCTCTGCAAAATCAGGTTGTTTTGTTTTGCGCCGTATATCCGTGCCCAAGATTCATCCACGTCCTGCCACTGCGCTTTTTCCTCGTCGAAGCCCTCGATCAAAACTCTTTTCAATTCACTCATGTTCATTCCTCCAAAATTATTTTTTAAAGACTATTCAAATTCATCTTTCTCAGGAAAAAGAAGCTCCATTTGTTCCTTGGGGGCATCTTCCGTCACAAACACGAGCTTTGATGATGGCGATTCAAGTTGTTCATGGTGTTCCTCTACTTTGTGCTTGTTGGGTCGCTTTATACGCAAGTTAAAAAGCTTCCGCTCCTGTCGAACAAATGAACCTTTCGCCAAGATCGGCGGCTGCGGTGTTCCACCTTGCAGTAGTAAGGCCACATAATGAAACCGTGGTAGCCCGTACATTAGTTGCGTGGGGAAAATCCGATCCTCTTCTTTTTCCGTATCACGGTAGCTCTCAGGCAAAATGTTGGGAATCAACATCTGTTGTTTGAACGTGCTTTCGCGGCGGATGATTTGTTTTTTGCCAAATTCCCTGCTGAATTCAAGCGCGTCTTGGAACGAGAGACCACCGAATGCGATTTTATTTCTGCAACTCGTCATGATGGATTGTTTCATGGCCTTGGCATTGATCTTGCCACTCTCCACTTCGAGCTGGCCGAGTGACTGAATCGCAAAAATACCCGCTGTCTTGTATTCGGCTGCAATGGACAGGAATAATTCCACATCCGGGTTGATATATCGCGAATACTCGTCCACGATCAGAAAATGCGGAATACGTGTTGCTTCTGTCCCCGGACGCCGGAAAGTACCGTTTTGCAGGTGCATGACCACGAATTGTCCGAAAGCGTCACCGGCTTTCCGAAGTTTACCCATGGCGGTGTTGACCGCGAGAATACCACCTTCCGCGAAGTGACGGTCGATGTTGATACTGGATCGACCGCTGATCACTCGCTCCAAATAACGATTTGAGGTCAAGTTTTCTAGTTGCGCTCGCAAGCCCAGGACAAACTGCTGATACCTTTCGCGTTGTGCACCCAAAAGTTCCGAACGGAAAAACTGAACCAGATCGGACTCGCCTTCTTTTTGCCACAGCTTTTGGACTTCCCCTTCAAGCATGGTCGGATCGCGAAGTGTTTTGACGACATCCGTAAGGTTGATATCATCTTCATAAAGCCGCTTTAGTAGTTTGGTAATATTCCGCGCCGCCACTTCCTGAACGGTTGCAAAAAACGCCTCTTGCTTCCCAAACATTGATTTCAGCACGACAACCGTTGCCTCCGCCACATCGTCCATGTCGCCCTCCATCGGGTTGAACACCGCACTGTCCGATTTCTCCGGATCGACGTGAACGCATGGCATATCCAACTTTCTACACTTCTCAAACACCATTCGTGCCACATCGCCCTTCGGTTCGACCACGGACATTCCAAGTGGGATGCCTCGCTTTTTCATCAACAGCAACTGGTCGATGATTGGTTTAATGACCGTAGCTGTTTTCCCGCATCGCGTCGGCCCCACGATCAACATGTGCGTGAAGCAATCGCTTCCTCCCCATTGAACTTGAGGCATATGCATTCCTCCTTCCACGAGAAATAGCCCTTTGTTTTTGAACAAAGGGGTGGTCGTTCATTTCGGGCATCACATCCTCATGCGAATATTCACTATTCCTTCATACGAATTTCTTTTCCCAACGACAAAACGATGTCCATCTCTTTTTTTCGTTTGAAAATGTTTTTGAATGCTTTCCAAATTTCGGCTCCAGGCGGGCTGAGACGAGCGAGTTGTTCCTTGTCGAGATTTCCGCGCCGATGTCGGAAGTTGAGCGACATTTTGTAGTTGGCAAATGTGAAGAATGAAGTTAACAAAAGGGAAACAACGAGTACTAACCGCACAACGAAAACCCCGGGAATGAAATCAAAAAAAGGATTTACATGTTCCCATTCTCCGCTGACCCAACTCCCCAGCCACATTCCCGCCCACAACAGCGCCGAAAAGAAGAAAATGAGCCAGTTTTCCTTGCGAGTCGCCCACCCGAAAATATATCCAGCACAACATAAAAGGGCGATTACAATTGACGGCGGCCATGCTGGAACCCGCCATAGAAAGAACCCCCATGCCCCCAAAGAAAAGAGCAGCACAAAAAAGCGAAGCATCCGCTTCACCTCCTTTCAAAAAATGAGTTAATCCAGAAGATCAAATAGATCCATTCCACGGTCCGGCGCGATCCCATCCAACCACTGTGAATCGCAAACAATCATTGCAGTTTGAAACGCCTTTAGTATTCGTT
>CAYYCV010000004.1:0-3139 GCA_964470405.1 uncultured Caryophanales bacterium | reverse complement strand
GTCTCCGTGGCTTTTCACAGCCACCAAAATCAGGACCGGCGCTCCAGGATCGTCCGGCATTTCGAATACCCCCAATTCTTTACGCGGGGCCATAATCAAAAAGATGCCCTCCCCCTCGATTTCAATGGAGCCGACGAACGGTTCAGGCGCTGAATTGATCCGAAAGCTTTTCCCGTCCTTCCCCAGCTTGCAGCACCACTGAAAGAAGACCAAGCGTTCAAGCACTTCCGGAATGTCCCAATCGGCCACCTGCGGAAGTGAAGCGCTCGTAAGTTTTGCTCCGCTCAGCCCCAGCGTGTATACGGCCATTTCCTGCCGCTCTCTCTCCAATGTGTGCCGAACCAACTTCCCGGAAGACAAGAGCATGCGGATATGCCGATCCTTCACACCAAACAGCACTCGCATTTGTTCCTGCCCGATCAAGCCGATGTCAGCCACCGCTTTCAAAAGCAAATCTTCGGTTGGTAAAGAAGTACTTGCCCCAATAATAGGACTGATCCGGGCTTCCCATTCGAAATTCAGTGAAAAATGGGATTTGGTCTTTTCGATCTTGTCCGTTTCGATGCCGTACGCTCCCGTCTTTCGAATGGATGGCAAGATTTCGTGTGTAATCCAATGTTTAAAAGCTTTTGCTTCAGGTTTACTTGAAGACAAGATAAGTTGGTAGAGTCACGAATAGTTGACAGCATTCACTTCCAATATTTTATTGGTAATTTGAGGTTTGGTTAATATTAATAACCCCCTTTCATCGTCATCAAGTCTACTCATCGCCCGCGTAACTTGTTCCAATCCGAGAATTTCACAAACATCTTTCGCAACCCACCAAGGTTCGCCGTCCTGCAATATCATCCTTACATCTTGACCTTGATATTGAAAGATTCTTTCCAATTCCATCATGTGTGATCGTTCCTCCTTATCGTTTTAACGTTCTTTCAAACACCATTCAACCGGGACAATCTCGACGTAATCCGATTCACCGACCAATCCCCCTACCGCCTGACGTACGGTTTCCAATTCGTCCGACCAGCAAAAGACTCGTACTTTTCGACCCTCGTTCCGATACTGGTTCACGTTATAGTTTTTTAAAGATCGTTTCAAAATCAACATATCGCCGGTGAGCAGTTCGATGGCGTAGCATTCCCGAAAATCCCGTATCCGATGGCGAAAACCATGCTTGCTCGTAATCAGTTCGAGCGTTCCGTGGTCTTTTAACAGTTGAGCAAGCGCGTTCAGATCATCTTTCAAAATCAAATCGCGTGTGATCGCAATGCCCCGCTCATTATACGGGAGCAAATGAACCGGCATCCCGCCTGTTGTCATTGCAAGTTGTTCAGAAACGCGTTCAAACAACTGTTTGGCGGCTTCGCTTTTGTAAAACACCAAGCGGCCAGCGAACTTCCACTTCCCGGAGATTTCTTTGATGATCTTCACCGTTGTTTGTTCCCGCCCGTTCGGCTGCAAAATATACACGCCATAGTCCCCGTGCCCGGTTTCGAAAGTGCCCATGACCAAATCGCCGCGATTGAGCGCATGTTTTCTCTTGATTGCCCGGGAATCCAGATAGTTCACTTCCGGAATTCTGACGTGAAGTTCGTTTGCGTCCATCACGTATTGCCGTTGTTTAGCGCTTAGTTCCAAATCCCGCGCCCTTACCTGTCCATCACTGATTCTACCCGATTTCACAAGCACCCGAAGCCCCTTCTCCGTCAATCGGTAATGTGCTGCCAACGTTTTTTTACCTTCGATCCAAAGTCCGTACACCTTCGACGAAATCAGCCATTCACGCTTCATCGTCCAAAGCCGCTTTACACCGTATCTTTCCCTACCAACAAAGTATTTTGAAATAACTTGGTGTTTCGTCATCTCACGGACTTCGTACAAGTCTTGCAAAATGGATATATCACGTTCGGTCCATCGTCTTGCCATGAGGTTTCACCCCTTTCACTGGAAATTTTTCGCCCCGTTGTTTCAGTCGGTTTTGTTGATTTGGTAGGGAGAAGGTGGAGAAAAGTGCGCTGTTGGTCCGGGGCACCCGCTCAACTGCGTTTCGCGGTTGACCCTTCCCAACCTCTCGCTCTGTTTTGGTCTAACGCAACTTTTTTATGCCTTGAAAATACGGGATTTTCATGCTATCGTTTCTAGTAAGAAAAAGGTAAAAAGCAGAGGTGGGCCAGAACGGGTAAAACTATACCCGAAAAATAGCCCCCTCTTTATATTTTTTTCTTACATATTCAACCATCTTCAAGTCATTTTCATGGCTTGTCACAAAAACTTCAATGTGATTTTTCTTTTCTATATCCAAGAACCCCTCCTCCATAATTGATAATCCTTTCCAATCATCATCTGGAACCATTCCACCAAAACGAATCGCGTTTATCAAGAACGACCGGTTACGAGTATCCAAATCACGCACACGGAAGTCGGAAAAGAAGTGACAGATATACACAAACGCCTTACGAAACCGCCTGATGTCTTTCCCGACCAACACCTCCATCGCAGCCTGCGTGTAATAATCTCGAACGCTGGACTTGAATTTCTTGTCGTGGTCATGAATCGGCAATATTCCTTCGTACGACAATTGATACATCGGCACACCATTCATATCGTACTCAAAGAAGTGGCAGGGTGGAAACGGTATTGGATCAGGCGTCTGACGATCAGGCATCACTGATCTTCGCTCCGAAATTTCCTTTCCCAGCTTCAAAGAAAGAAAAACGGCATGCCGATACATTTCCTCCATATCACTGATTTTTAAATGTTCTTTAAAAGCAAGATCAACCGCCTCCTTCACTTCTTTGTTGATATCGTACCGAGACATTACGGACATTCAATCATCTCCTTTTTTATTGCGCGGCTTTTATTGCGTTATTGTGCCGCACTTCTTGCAACACTTGAACGCATTTATTGCCGCTCAATCAAGCATATCGAATAAATCCTTCCCTTTTTCAGGGGAACGTGACGCTTCTTTACTATCTTCAAGAAGTGATACTAAATCGACTTCTTCCTCCCTCCTCACTTCACGATCATAGCCATGAAGGGCCGACAACACTTCGTCTTCCTTCTTCTCCGCTTCAACCATCTTCCGCGCCGAATTCACCAATTCGCTAACTCTTTTCGGAAGGGGTAGCCCTGCGAAGAT
>CAYYCV010000003.1:72127-72529 GCA_964470405.1 uncultured Caryophanales bacterium | reverse complement strand
GAGGTGGCGAAGCGATCCGGCGTATCCAACGCCTACATTTCCCAACTGGAAAGCGGCAGCCGCGGCGTGCCTTCCCCGGAAATTCTGATGAAGCTGTCCGACGGCTTGAAAACATCCTATGCCCAGTTGATGCAGTTCGCGGGATACCTGGAGGACGAGCATACGGACAATGCCAAGCCCGTGGAAATCGGCCGCCTCCTGCGGGAGCGCACGGTGACCTACGACGGGCAAATATTGACGGATGAGGACAAGGAGCGGATCGAACAGATGCTGGCCTTGCTGTTCGGAAAATGGGGCCGATGAACGCGGGCGGCTTCCTTAAGAGCCCGGCAGGCGAAGCGGGGGGGGGGGGTGGGCGCCACACCCCCCCCCCGGTTTTTTGGGGGGGTTTGACGGTTTTTA
>CAYYCV010000003.1:50559-72117 GCA_964470405.1 uncultured Caryophanales bacterium | reverse complement strand
CCCTTTTTCCGCCCTTTTTTCGCCCTCTTTTCGCCCTCTTTTCGCCTACTTTATACCTGCTTTATGCCTACCTTATGTCTACTTTCCGCTTGCCTTTCGCCTACATTTTCGTCACACTCTAGCGGGAAAAGTTCCTTCTAAATTCTCCAGAATGGTTCGTCCGGGCGGATTTAGCGGGAAAACCTCCCTTTAATTCCGGCCAAATCATTCAAAAAGAGCGGTTTAGCCTAAATTAGAAGGCGATTTTCCCGTTAATTTATGAAAACGCGCGAAATGGAGGTATTTAGCGGGCATTTCTCCATCTAAATCCCCCCGACAACCGCACCCGATGCATCCGATGCACCCGCCAGGCCCGATCCGGCTCGGCCATCCCTGGAGCGAAGCGGTACTTAAGGAAATACTTGAGACATATTAGAGATAATATTGTGAGAGACAATACTAAAGATAATAAAAGATACTATTGGAGACAATATCCGGAGCAATAGGCAAGAAGAATTCGCGGATAAAGGCATAAAGGGCGACCCAGACCACAGGCCGCTTCTCCCATCCACGCTCAACTCCCGCGCCGCTTGTTCCCCCGCACTTCAGGACTTCAGATACGCGATCGGATCCGATGCCCCCGCTTCGGCAAACCCTTTGAGCCGCAGGCGGCAGCTTTCGCATTCGCCGCAGGCCGCCGACAAGCCGTTATAGCAGGAAGTGGTCAAATGGTAAGGGACCCCGATTCGCAAGCCTTGCCGGATAATCTCCGCCTTGCTCCATTCGAGCAACGGCGTGCGGATGCGAATTGCCCTGCCTTCCACCCCGACTTTGGTGGCGTAGGCCATCACGTCCTCCACCCTGCGGATAAATTCCGGCCGGCAGTCCGGATAGCCGCTGTAATCGAGCGCGTTGACTCCGATAAAGATCGATTCGGCCTCATTCACTTCCGCGTAGGAAGCCGCAATCGAGAGAAACAACAAATTTCTCCCCGGCACATAAGTGATCGGAATCGCGGGGGGATGCTCCCCGTCATGCGCCGCCGTCTCGCCGGTAGGAACCGGAATCGAGGGATCGGTCAGGGCGCTGCCCCCGAACCGGCCCAGAAAGCCGAGATCGATGATCTGGTGGCGCTCCTCCACGCCGTAATGCGCGGCCACTTGTTTCGCCTTGTCCAGTTCGATGCGGTGCCTCTGCCCGTAATCAAACGTGAGCGGATACAAAGAATACCCCATCTCCTGCGCAATTCCCATGCAGGTCGTGCTGTCCAGGCCGCCGCTTAGAATGACCACGGCTTTTTTATTTGTCGTTTCCATCGCTTTAACCTCCTCTGTCCATGACGCCGCGCAGACCCAGACCCGCAGACCGCAAGCAGGCTCGTCCGGATCAGACGCCGCGGGCGGCCGGATCCCAAATGATTTTGTGTATTTGCATATTGAGCTTGACCCCGGAAAGGCCGCGCTCCAGCATCATCTCCGCCAGGCGCGCCGGCGGCATCTTGTCCCACACCGGGCTAAACAACGGCTGCGCCTTCGTCGGATGGGCGGCAAGCACATCGCAGGCAGTATGAAAATCGTCCTCGCCGGCGATCACAAATTTCAGCTCATCCTGCAGCCTTAGCAGGGACAAATTGCCCGGGAGCATCTTATCCGTTTCACCGGAGCCGGGCAGCTTGTAATCCATAATATATCTCACTTTATTTGAAGAAACGCGCCGCATAAAAAAAGAAAGGTCGATCGCCCCGTTCGTTTCGATATGAATATCGCACAATTCTTCCACTTCCGCCAACGACTCGACCAGCGCCAGCGAATTTTCTCCGTACAGCAGCGGCTCGCCGCCGGTCAGGCAAAGATGGGAAGAGCGGTACGAGCGGACCTGCCTTACAATTTCGTCGATGCTCATCGTCTTTTCCGCTTTCTCCGGCGGATAACTGTAGGGGGTGTCGCACCAGACGCACCTCAAATTGCAGCCAAACAGGCGGACAAAAATAGTCGGAAACCCGGCCCGGGTTCCCTCTCCTTCAATCGTCTCGAAAATTTCCACCATCGGAATGCGCGAACCTCTGCCCATTTATTCCGCCTCCATGCACGCTCTGTCCACCGACGCGAAGCTGGTCGGCGTTTCCCAAAGGCGCACCTCGTCCAGCCGAATCCGAGGCTTCCACTGCCGCTCGGCCAATTCCCGATCCAACTGCTCGTAGATCCATACCACCATATTCTCCGCTGTCGTATTCATCGGCGGCAGCGCCGTATTCAAATATTGATGATCCAGTTTGGCGACGATCCGTTCCTTCACCATCTTTTTTATATCGGCAAAATCAATGGAAATCCCGCGTTCATCCACTGTGCCAATCATCGTCACCTGCAATTTATAGGTGTGTCCGTGAAGGCTTTGGCACTTTCCTTCGTAGCAGTGCAGATGGTGCGCGCTGTCAAAGGTAAATTCCGTCGATACCCGAACCGGCTTGCCATGATATTTCAACTGGGATTTCTGAATGTCCCGTCCCAGAACCTGCACTTCTCTCGGCACCTCGAACCCCATCTTTTTCACCCCGATGCTAAATTTCTATGGAACATTATAACATGGCGTCCGATCAGCCACAACGTGCGCCCATCGTTCGCCGTTCCTCGCGGGCTCTACTCGCCATCCCGCCGGGAAATTGCTATAATAAGGTTATGATAGAACTTCCAGACGAATTCGTGGATAGAATGAATCAAATGTTGGGCGGGGAAGCCCCCCGTTTTTGGGAATCGTACCGTCAGGAGCGCACCTACGGCCTGCGGTTGAATCGGCTGAAAATGCAACCCGAAGACCGCCGGTTCGAAATGCTGGCGAAGCGGTTTCGCCTCGCGCCCGTGCCGTGGTGCGGCGACGGTTACTACTACGACGGGCCGACCCGGCCCGGAAAGCATCCCTATCATTCCGCCGGGCTGTATTATATCCAGGAGCCTTCGGCCATGCTCCCCGTCGAGCAACTTGATCCCCGGCCGGGGGAAACCGTGCTCGATCTGTCCGCGGCGCCCGGAGGCAAATCGACGCAAATCGCCGCCAAGCTCCAGGGGCAAGGACTGCTCGTCGCCAATGAAATCCACCCGCTCCGGGCCAAAGTCCTGTCCGCCCACATCGAGCGGTTCGGCATCGCCAACGCCGTCGTCACGAACGAAAGCCCGGAGCGGTTGGCCGAGCGCTTTCCCGCCTTCTTCGACAAAATCATCGTCGATGCTCCCTGCTCCGGCGAGGGCATGTTTCGCAAAGACCCCGAAGCGATCGGCGAATGGTCGCCGCGGCAGGTCGATCTTTGCGCCGCCCGGCAGCGGGACATTCTCGAATATGCGGCCGCCATGGTCAAACCGGGTGGACAGTTGGCCTATTCCACCTGCACGTTCTCCATGCAGGAGAACGAATACAACATCGATGCCTTCCTGCAGCGGCATCCCGCTTACAAGCTCGTTCGCGCGGACCGGATATGGCCGCACCGCGAACCCGGCGAAGGGCATTTCGCCGCTTTGCTGCAAAACGCCGCGAACGGCGAAGCCTCCTCGCGAGGCGTGCCGCCCGGCCGCGGCGCATCCGCTGGCGGCGCATCCGCCGGGAATCGGCGCTCCCTCGCCCGGCCGCTGGCCGAGGCGATGCGGCAGTTCGAGTCCTTCCGCGGCGAGAGCCTTCCCGGCTTCCCGCTGCCTGCGGGGGAACCGCTCCTGTACGGCGAGCAGTTGTACCTGCTCCCCTCCGCGTTGCAGCCGGATCGCATTCGCGGATTGAAAGTGCTTCGCCCGGGGCTGCACCTGGCCCGCGTGCGCGCGAAAAGAATCGAGCCCGCGCACGCGCTGGCCATGGCTGTACGGCCGGGCCGCGAAGATCGATCCGTCGATGTGGAAGCCGATTCCGATCAAGCGCGCCGGTTTTTGCAAGGACAGGTCCTGCAGGCGGCAGCCGCGGATCGGACCGGCTGGGTCGTCGTGACGGCGGATTCCTATCCGCTCGGGTGGGGAAAATTGGCGGACGGAGTCGTCAAAAATCATTTGCCGAAAGGGCTGCGCCTTCCGGGATAGCCGGATCGCGGCCGTACAGCCTTGCGAGACGCGCCCGCCGGTCGCTCGCCGGTCATTTATATTTTCGCACCGATCCGTTATATTTTCTTGTTTGCGGACAAGTTTTGGCGGATTTCATGCATTCGATCGTTTTCCTGCTTCAACTGCGCTTCCATCCTGGCAATTCTTTCGCGGATCTCCTCGCAGACTCCTTCCGGAAGGTCCGCCTCGCGCATGGATTTGACCAGGTACAGCAAGCATTGCGCCGTATCCTCCATCAGGTTTCGCTTTTTATTCTCCACGATCATGCCCGACAAAAAAATAATATGACTCAGTTCCTCTTCCGATAATTTCACGGCGCAGCACCACGCTTCCCAACGGAGTTTCTCCTTTTATTATCCGACTTTTCGGCGGAAGAAGAAAGAGCTTTTTACGAGACCCTACAAAAATAGTATTTCTTGACTTTCCTTGTAAAGTACTTAATAATAGTTGTGGAATTAAAAGTGTAGTGAAAAACAGACGGCTCCACGCTTTTTTCACCACACCTTTAATGGAAGTATCATTTTGGATGTGGAGAAATTGAAAAATGAATAGTGCAACACAATTTTTATTCCATTCGGAAGAACACCACCTCGGCCTGGCATTGCTGGACTCCAAATCCATCATTCTTTTTGCCAACCACAATATTCGAACCCTGTACGCGGTAAACCAAGGCGAAACATTCCCACCCCATACCGAAATTCACCGAATGATCTCCATCTCGGTTCAGCAAAAACACAAAATTGAAGGGCAGTTGATCAACGAACCCTCCAACGGCCGGATGCGGATTCTGCTTCTCTATCTTTATCCCATCCCGGATCAGGTGGAACAAAATCACTCCTTTCTGCTCATTCTGTGCGACGGTTCGGCGATCAATCAACAATACACGGAAACCAAGCGGCGGGAAAAATTGAAAACGATTGGCGAGATGGCCGCCGGCACGGCCAATGCCATCCTGAATCCGATCACCGTCATCAAAGGAACGCTTCAACTGATCGAGCAAAATATCGCGCCCAAAGACCCCGTTCATCCTCTCGCTTTTTTGCTCAAACCCTACTTCAAGCTGATTTTTGAACAGATTACACAGCTCAACCGCGACATTGACCGCTTTCTGTTTATGGGGAAGCCTTCGGAGGTTTCGATCGCTCCCCTGACCGTCCACCGCCTGCTGCAATCCTTGCTTCCATTGGCGCAGACCTATGCGCTGGAAAGAAACATTACGCTGATTTGCGAGTACCCGAACACGGAAGGCCAGTTGCTGGCGAACGAAATCTATCTCCGGGAAGCGCTGAAGGAGCTGCTGTTGAACGCGATGGACGCCACCGATCGGGGCGGAAGCGTCATGTTTCGCACCCATGTGGCCGATACGTCGGTTCACTTCATCGTTCTTGACCGCGGCCACGGCATCGACCGCGCGATTTTCCCTTACGTGAAAGAACCTTTCTTCACCACCAAAGAGGGCGCGCTGGGCTTCGGCCTCAGCTATTGCGAACGGATTTTGGACCATCTCGGCGGCCATCTTGAACTGACCTGCACCAAAGAAGGCACGCGGGCGGAAGTCATTTTGCCCAAAATTCTCTGATTCGTCAAAGATTCGTTTAAATCGACTTCGCAAAACTCGCATTCTTGTATCGAAATATACTATAATAGGGGAAAAAGCGAATGAGGTGAATTATGAAAAAGCTTTCCATTTATCTGTCGATTGTCGTCGTCTTGTTTGCGTTGCTGTTCTATGTCAGCCAGCAGTCGAACAAAGCATCGAGCAACGCGGACAATGTGTACGGCATTCCCGAAAACAAGCTCCATGAAGAGACATTGAAGCAGTTGGACGATCCGAACTATCAAAATATTATTTTGCCCGACCAACTGGCATCGGCGATGAAGGAGCAGGGGGATTTGTTCGTGTATTTCTTCGCTTCCAACTGCCCGCACTGCCAAAGAACCACGCCCATCATCCAGCCCGTGGTCGCCGAATCGGGGATCGACTTGAAAATGATGAACGTTCTGGAATTCCCGGAAACGCTCCAGAAATACAACATTCAATCCTGGCCGACCTTCGTGCATTACAAAGACGGCCAAGAAGTCAGCAGGCTGGTCGGCGAAGTCAGCCCGACCGGGGAAAAAGACTATGTTTCCCTCGATCAGGTAAAGCAACTGTTTGCCGAAAAATCATAGAAACAAGGCGCAATCACAAGAGCAGCTTGGGCCGACAATATGGCCCGCGCCGTCCTTCCCTTAAGCAAGCGAGGAAGGAGGCGCGGGCTTTTTTAGCTTCTCCACCTCGGCCGCCAACCGCGGATCGGTGATCCGAATATCCAGATCGTGAAAGGCAAAAGGCTTTTCTTCCGTATGCATCAGCCCGGCCAAATAGGTTTTCGAATCATCGAGCAGCCTCGGCAAGTCGATGCCGATCTCCCGGCCAATCCCTTTCTCCAGCTTCTCCACGGCTTGCACCAGCAATTTGACCGCGCCCCGAAGATTTCCGTTGCGATGATGGTACAAACCGACCGCCACCTGAAGCAGTCCCTGATACAGCAGGTCCCGCCCCTCCTCCATCCACAGCTCTTCCAGCACTTCATGGCATTCGAAATAATCCCGTTCCACGTTAAAATAATAGACAAATTCGATATACAGCCGATCGTATGCCATCTCGGTTCCTCCAGCGGCCTATTTTCTGAAGCGCATTAAAGACTCCTGAATTTCCGAGGCCAGTTGTTTCAAATCCCAAATATTCTCCTGCTCCCACAGCTCATTGAATTTCAGTTGAAACTGCGCCGCCTCTCTTACTCTATGATAGAAATACAGCTCCTGGATGCCATTCAACACTTTGGAAACCACGTTGGCGTTATCCTCAAACAGCTTCTGCGCCTCCATGATTTCCTCGCGGATGCTGGACATTTCTTCATCGAGCTTGAAGGCGGCTTCCGCCGCTTTGATCAGCCTGGTCCGAATAGCGACGGGAAGGCTTTCCTTAAATTTATAGTTAAGGGAGTGTTCGATCGTAGCCCAAAAATTCATCGCCAATGTTCGAATTTGGATTTCCGCCAGCACCTGCTTCATACCCAAAGCGGTCTGGACCGGGAATTTCACAATGATATGATAACTGCGATAGCCGCTTTCCTTTTTGTTGGTCACATAATCCTTCTCATAAACAATGGTGAGGTCTTTGCGCTTATGAATCAAGGCCACCAAACGCCGGATGTCCTCCACAAATTGGCACATAATGCGGATTCCCGCTATATCCTCAATTCCGCTTTCCAACTGATCCATGGAAACGCCGAGCCGTTTGGCCTTTTCCAAAATGCTCGATATCCGTTTTACCCGACCGGTGACGAATTCGATCGGCGAAAATTCCTCGCGCCGTTTCAACTCCATCCGCAACGTTTTAAATTTGACTTTTAATTCCTCTACCGCTTGCTCATAAGGGAGCAAAAACTGCCCCCAATCTCGTTGGTCCATAAGCCGTCCTCCCTTTCTGACAGCGCGGCGAAAAACAGGCGGCTCCATGTTGGGCATGGGCTTTCGATCGCGGTTGCCCGCAGATTTTCCGCGCCGCTTTGCTCACCCCGCTTTTAAGCTCTCTGGCCGACCGCTTGGGAAATATGGGTAAACCCGTCTCGCTCGAGCCATTCGCACAGGCCCCGATTCAGCGCCCGATTGACGCCCGGACCCCGATAAATCAAAGAGGTGTAAATTTCAACCATCGACGCGCCCGCGAGAATTTTGTCGTATGCGTCGCGGCTGTCGAAAATGCCGCCGCATCCGATGATCGGAAGCTTGCCGTCCGTCAGCCGGTACAGGCTTCGGATCACTTCCGTCGCGCGGTTCGTCAGCGGCCGACCGCTCAGCCCGCCGCTTTCCGCGGCATGACGGCCGGTCACGCCGCTCCGGCCGATCGTCGTATTCGTGGCGATAATGCCGGAAATACCGCTCGACACGATTCCGTCCACCATCGCCGCCATCTCCGTCTCGTCGATGTCCGGGGCCAGCTTCACCAGCACCGGCTTCGGCTGTTCTCCGCCGCACAGCCGTCTCGCTTCAGCCATGACCTGCTCCAGCAATGCGGCCAGTTCGTCCCCCTGCTGCAGCTTGCGCAAGCCGGGCGTGTTCGGCGAGCTGACATTGACGACAAAAAAATCGCCGTAGGGATACAGCAGGTTCAGACATTCCCGATAATCGTCCGCCGCCCGCTCGTTTGGCGTGACTTTGTTTTTGCCGATGTTGACGGCGAGCGGGATTTTGCGGCGGCGAAGCTTGCCCAGCCGCCCGGCCATCGCTTCGGCGCCCAGATTGTTAAACCCCATGCGATTGATCAGCGCCCCATGCTCGGGCAAGCGGAACAGGCGCGGGGAATCGTTGCCCGGCTGGGGCCGGGGCGTCACGGTTCCGACTTCCATAAAGCCGAAGCCGATCGAGCTGAAGCCCGGGACGGCCATTCCATTCTTATCGAGCCCGGCGGCCAAACCGACCGGATTCGCAAAGGACAGGCCAAACAACCGGGTCGCCAGAGACGGGGCCGGTTTGACGCCATACATCGCTTCCAGCACGGCGGCGACGGGTGGAGTCCCGCCCGCCCATTCCAACCATCTCAGGGTCGTGTCATGCGCTTTTTCCGGATCTATTGCAAACAGCAGCGGCTTCAATATTTTCTCATACAGCATATGCATCGGCTCCGATATGGATTGAACACTCTATGAAACAGTTTATCTTTTTCTTCCGGAAAAGAAAAGCGGTCAAAAAGCTCAAATTAATTTCATGCCCAAATGTCAAACAATGTGATAAAATAGATATAGTCTAGAAGCGTGGTGGAAAACAGACGGCTCCAGGATGGGGCATGGGTTTTAAGATCGCAGTGCCCACCGATTTCCCGATGTTCGGCCCCAATCAGGGAGAACTCCGCGGGCAAAGGCGACCACTGGCGTTTCTCCAACCCATGCTCCATCCCTACACCGTTTTTTTCACTACGCTTCTCGGTAACCCATTATAAGAAAGGTCGAATGAATCATGGTCAAAAAGAAAACCTCTTACATTGATCGCAAGCATAAAAACGACGTCAATAAGAAAGCGCTCATCTGGGTGATTTCCAGTTTTGCCGTTATCGTTGTGATTTTGGCGGTGCTGTTGATTCTTGACCTGTAAAATTGCTAATTCAACCAGCGATACACTTTTCCGGGATTGGTTTCATCGTTTTCCCGCGGCAAGGCAAATCTTTCCGAAGGCGTCGATTGTTCCGACGGAAGCCCTCCCGATTGAATGATCACTTTGGTTCCGAGCGGAGCCATGTCAAACAATTCTTCGACATCGTCTTTTAACATTCGGATGCACCCGTTCGAGAGATCCTTTCCGATGCTGGCCGGTTGATTGGTGCCATGGATGGCATAGAGCGTCTGAGACAACGTCATGCCCCTGCTGCCAAAGTCCCCGTCGTCCCTGCCGTTGGGATTGCGCACCTTTTCCGTGATCTCGAATTCGCCGACGGGCGTCCTCTTGCCTCCAAGCCCCACCGCGTAATTGCGAAGAATAACCTGCCCGCTGACCAAAGCCAGACGATGGTTCGACTTATCCACGATAATCTTCAACGGCTGATCCAACAGCTCGTTTTGGGAATAGGCGGCTGCGGGAGATGAAGCGCCGTCCGACCGACGGCTCTCCGCATCCTGTTCCGCCCCCTTCCCGGCGTCTTCCTCCGCCGGGCGATTCGCAGGCGCAACGGTTCGTATCCCATCCGGGCCATCCGCCGCGATTCCCTCAAACATCCGCTTCATCCACGACGTAAATCCGGGCAGCAGATTGTTCGGATAATCCCTGCTCATTTCCTCCACTGATTGCGGAATGCGGTGTTCCAACCGCTGAAAAGCCGAGACGGCCGAACGCAAAACCAGCCGTTGCTCCTGTTGCTTTTGCCACGAGGAGAACAGCTTTCGGGCCGCGGTCGAATCGGCCGGCCGGCATTGGCACAACTGCCGGTCATGGTAAGCCAGCTTCAAGCTGCCGTCGCTCTGCGATCGCTCCGCGGAGAACACAATTTGCGCCGGCGCCGACCAGAGAATCCAATGTTGGTCCTTGCTCCACTGCGCCAGACTGACCACGGACTGTTTAAATCCGTTTTCACCGGGCAGCACGATTTCATTCAATGCGCGTTGCAGCGACTCCGAGCCCGGTCCGCCCAAAGCGTAATACACCGCCGCTCCTTCGTCGGACACCGCGATTCGATCCTCCGGCTCCATCCCCTGCTCCCCGTTCGGCTGCGCGGTTTGCGCCTGAAAGGCGCCATCGTCCGGCAGCGAAGCCGGCTCCTCATACTGCCGATTTCCTGCGGCGTAAAGCAAAAAAAACAGCCCCCAAACCGTGACGAACAGGATGCGCACCCATCTGGGGCTGGCCGCCTTGCGCGGGGCCGGATCGGCCGCAGCGTCGTAACGCTGCGGCCCCGGTTGGGGATCGCTTTCAACGATAGGATAAAATTCATCGGACTGGGCATAGCAATACTTGGCCATCGCCTCGTCGCCCATCCGGGCGTACTCCCGGCCGAGCAAATACCACGCGATTTTATGATTGGGATCGTCTGTGACGTATTGCTTCAAGCCTTCGAAATTCAGCGGATGCTTTTTTTTAAAAGCTTTAATCTGTTCTGCCGCCTTATTCTTTTCCAACGCCCCTCACCCCGCAGTCTGGCAGACTATGTCTCGCAGCCCGCCGATCAGAACGGATCGCGGACGACCGCCGCCCGCTGCGCGGCAATCCATTTCACATCCGCGCCCAGGCCCTCGGTCACGAATCGCAGCGGCACATAAGTGTGCCCGTCCTCCACGAACGGAGCGGCATCAACGGCCACGACACGCTTATCCGATCCGGCAGAAACCAAAACGATTTGCTTCACGCCGACTTTCAAATGAACGGTCAAATCGCCTTTGGACAATTGAAGCCTGGTGTCATCGAACCACTCCGTCTCAAAGCCCAACTCCTTCGCCAGCGAACGAACCGGAACAAAAATACGGTCGTCCTTCATCTTCATCGCAGCATCTAGCCGCATCCGATCCGGCCCGTGGAATACGGCAAACGGCTCCCCGTCCGCCGCGTTCCCGGCAAAGCGGTACATTTCCACTTTGCGAATTTTGTTGTTATAGGCATCCGCCACGTAGACGTTATCCTCGCGATCCAGCGCAACATCGTACGGCATATGCAGCTTGGCCGCCGTATCGATTGCATCCTGGTTTCCATTGATTCCCGCCATGCCGGCCAGCGTGGTCACCCGGCCGTCATGCAGGTAGCGGATTGCATGGTTCAGGCTGTCCGCGATGATCAGGCCGCCGTCGGGCGTGGCGGCGATCCCTTTGGGGTAGTTGAACCGCGCCGTCAGAGCGTCCCCGTTCATGAAGCCTCCCTCTTTATACAACGCGTCGTCGGCATAGGTCAACGACGGGTCGCCGGCTACCGTGCTCACCGTATTCGTTTCAAAATCGATATAGCGAATGCATTGGTTCCCGGTATCGCTCACATACAGATTCCCTTTGGCATCCAATGCCAGGCCGTTCGGCTCGTTGAACAGAGCCTCGTCGAGCGGACCGTCGCGGTAGTCCCCGCTGTCCTCCACCAGCCCCGGATACACCTCGACCACCCGGGCGGACGGGGCATTCAGCGTAGTCACCTGCCCCGACGGAGAAATTCGGCGAATCGCATGATTAAGCGTGTCGGCGACATAGATCGTCCCATCCGGGGCCACGGCCACATCGGAAGGCGAATCAAACCGAGCCTGCGCTCCGCCGCCGTCCGCATCGCCCCGCACTCCGTCGCCGGCAACGGTGACGACCTCGCCCGACGAAGTTATTTTTCGGACGGCGTGATTGCCTTTATCGGCCACGAATACGTTACCCCGGGCATCCGCCGCCATCCCCAGCGGGTGATTGAACGCGGCCTCGCCCCGCTCCCCGTCCGCCAGCGTGCCCAAGGGCAGCCCGTTCTCATCGGTTAGCAGAGCCGTCCCCGCATAATCGGAAACCTGGCCTTCGCTGATCACGCGGATCAACTGATTGTTGGCGTCGCTCACCAGCAAACGGCCGTCGGGCAAAAAGGCCAGCCCTTCCGGAGAACGGAAAGCGGCGGTCGAAACCGTTCCTTCGTCCAAAGCGTAATCGCCTCGGCCCGCATAGGTTGAAACGCTCGACAGCACTTGTCCCGATGCGGAAGTCACATAAGCGGCCGCATGCGTTGAACCGGGCGGGATCGCCCACAGCGATGCGCCAAAGGCGAGAGAGGCGGTTAAAGCAGCGAGCAGCGTTGATTGGATATATCGTTTCATCGTAATCTCCTTTTTCCACGATTTCGGTTCAATCTATAACTTCCAGGTCCTTGACTTCCAAATCAAACTGAATCGGGTAAGCGCCCCCGTAGCGGTCGTGCAAAGTGATCGTGATCTGTGTATGCCCCAACTGGTGCGGCACAAAGTACATCGTTCCGCCTTCCTCTTCGACGCTGAGAACATCGGGCTGGCTGGACGTTGCCTCGATCCCGACGAAGATGTTCGGAAAATAATTGAAAAATATTTGTTCGACCACCCCCAAGAAATCGCTTGCCGTAACGGGAACCGGCCCCCATTTCAGGTCGAAATTCTTCAAGGGTATGAACAGTTCTTCCCCTCGCTTGTCAATAACGGGATGTATCGCGTACTGCTGCGATAAACGGTCGTTTCCATCGACCGCATAAGCGATCAGATAAACCGCGCACGGGGGAATGTCGCCATGCAGCTCGAAAGTGACGTCCGATCCCGTCTTGGGCGCGCTGCCCGCCAACTCAGGGTGACTGTCGCTATTCATAATCTGTTCCATAAATATGTTGGCCCAATAAACCTCATATCTCACAATGTCGCTTTCATCCGACGCCGGGGTCAGGATGACCGTGCCGTCGATCGTCCCGCTTTCTTCGTTCGTATCCTCAAAAGAAATGGCGAGAGGACCATTCGCGGGCCCCGCTGTCGGCAACGTCCAGTCCAGCATGCCCATGACCTCCGGATAATCCGAGCCTGACGACCAGCCTTCGACTTTGAAGGTATAGTTGATTCCCGGCATCAGCCCGTAAAGGTCGGAGGAATACACAGATGCCGAGACCGTATCTTCCTCTTGCCCGTTAACGTAGACTCTGTATTCGGATTCGGATTCCATTCCTTCTTCATAATAGCGATCCCAGGCAAGCACAACATGGCCGTCGGGAGACGCCTCCGCGGATAAACCGGTAATTTCCGGCAACCCGGGAATCGCGGCAGACACTTCCGATTCGGCGAGCTTCAAATCGCCGTCCAACGCCTCCACCTTGATCGTGAACGCCGACCCATAATCCAAATTCTCAAATACAGTATTCAAATAACCGTCTTGCGCGTAAGAATCCTCCAACCATTGCACCTCGTCGATCACCGCTCCCGTCTCCGGATCGCTCAAAGTCACGGTATAATAAAGCCCGAAAACATCGGCCAGCGTATTCCATTTCACGGTGATCCTGTTGGAACCTTCCGATTCAATGAACCAATTCAACCCCTCAATCGGCCAAAGTACGGTTAACGTCAATGTGACTCCATCATTGAACCCTTCCACCGTGCCATGGAACGTATACACGCCCCATTCGCCGGTGTCTACGACAGCCGGTTCCCAAACGACGGGCACTTCCGCCGTCTCCTGATTGCTCATGTGCGCCGGCACTTTCGCCGGCAACGCATAGCTGTCGCCCACTTTCACGGTTTCCGAAAGATCGCTGATCTCCACGATCGTCGGGCTGGGCGAAGAAGGACCGGAATTTGCGGAACCATCGGGGGTTGGCGTAGGCGAATGGGCTTGTCCCGCCTCATTCTGGTTCTTCTCCTGATCCTTTAAATTCTTCAGGCGTTCTTCAAACTGCCGCTTCGCCGCATCTTCCAACTGCTTCTTGTAATTATCCTCTATTTGCTGTTTTTTTCTTTCCATTTCCTCCGCATTGTCCTGTTTCTGCTTATCCTGCAATTCCTTCAGTTTCTTCATTATTTGTTCGTTTCGTTTTTCCATCTCTTGCTGCTTCTTCTTTTGTTCTTCCATTCTCTTTGCTTTTTCCTGTTCCAACCGCTTCCATTGTTCCAGCCTTTGTTTTTGCAAATCCGTTAGCTGAAACGGCTGAACGTTGTCCAGGTCGATCTTTTTATCCAGCGTCTTATTCGCTTCCTCAACCAGATCGCGGATCCTCTGCTCGTCGACAACGTTTTTTTCTATCGCTTTCTTCAAAATGTTCCCGATCAAACGGTTCAAATTTTCGGCTACGCGCGACAAATCGTCCGGCGTATGAACATCCAACAACTCGTTTACAGCGTCGCTTTCTCCGCTTTCCAACCGCTTGCGCTGATCCTCTATAAACTGTTCGTTTTCCCGATCCAGCGCCTGCTTGTTGCGGATGATCGCTTCGATCACTTCCGGAGAAATTTGGTCGATCAACGAATCCAGATCGACGGGGGAGACAAACGAGCGCGCATCATTGCCCGAATTGAAAATATGGGCCTGCATCCAGGGGAGAACAAGGATCGTTTCCCCCTCCGAGTCGGATGAATCCGCATCGTAAATATCGGTTTGAACCGCGCCCGCGCCCACCGAAACCGTCGTATCCCCGGTGGAGGGGTCCACGCCGGTAAAGAATTGGGTTCCGCGGATGCCCATGACCGCCGTCGGCGTCTTCACCGTGAAGGTATCCTCGGCGTTGGCCAGCTTTTTGGCCTTGACCCAAATCGAGCCGGACCACATGGTCAATCCCGATTGCGTACCGCCGTTCTTGCCGGACAATTCGGAAATATAAACATCGGTATTCTCGCCGATCGTTACTTCGTCCTCCCGGTCGACCATCGTCAAAACAAGGCTGGAATGGGCCCCCGTTGAAACGTGATCCCCCAAATTCAGGCTCATGCCTTTGTAGGCCCGAAATTCCTTGGAGCCGCCGGCCTTCATAATATGCACCGTGCCTTTGACCTGATCGACCCGCGCCGTTCGCACCGTGTCGGCGGCCGCCGGGGAGGCAAACCAACCGAACCCCGTCGTGGCTATCAAAAGCGCGCACATGAAAACCGCGAATCCCGAAAATTTTGCTTTACTTGTGACTCTTTTCATCGTTTTTTCCGTCTCTCCTCTCGCATTTCAGCAAAGCATTGCCGTCCGATCTATTTCGTTCGGCTATTTCACTCGATCTATTTCGACATATTTATGTAGTATTTATCGGCCGAAACAAGGTTTAATTGAAGAGCGGATTGATTTGGAAACGCGCTCTGTCAATCCGCATCCGTTTTTTTGTTGCGCAGATGATCCATTTGCAGGGAGGTGCCGCGAATTTTATGGTTGCGGATTAAAGCGGACGGATCGTCTCCCAGCATCCCGGCGGTCAATACGGCATTTTCTCCGAATTTATCGCGGAGCCGATCCACGGCTTGATTCAACAGGGCTTTCTTCGGCTGTTTTTCGTAATCAAACAAATCCAGTTGGACGGCCGAACGCTTCGTTTCCGACAAATTTTGCAGCGTGACGCCAAGCAAGCGCACCGGGTTTCCCGGCTTCCAATGTTTTTCGAATAAACGGCAGGATTGTTGGTGGATTTCGTCGGCATTTTCTGTGGGGGAGGCCAAAGTGACGGAACGTGTGATCGTTTTGAATTCCGGATCGCGAATGGTTATTTGCACAGTGGAGGCGAGCAAATGCTGCTTTCTCAATCTTCTCGCCACCTGATCGGCCAGGTTTAGAAAAACCCGCCGAATATCGGGCAGCTCCGTAAAATTGTACGGCAGCGTCGTCGTGTGGCCAATCGACTTGCTTTGTTCTCTCAGCGGGTTGACCGGCGATGGATCGATGCCGTTGGCCGCTTGCTTCAACCACGAACCGGTCACGCCGAAAGCGTCGACCAGACGCCGCTCATCCGTTCGGGCCAGCTCTCCGATCGTCCGGATGTTGAGCTTTTCCAGCTTGACCGCCGTTCGCCGGCCGATGCCGAACAAAGCCGAACAAGGCTTGTCCCACAAAACGCGGGGCACGTCGCGAATCCGCAAAATGGAAATCCCGTTCGGCTTCTTCATATCGGAGGCCATCTTGGCCAACAATTTGTTGGGCGCGATGCCGATGGAGCATGGCAATCCCTGCTCCTCCCCGATTCGCGTCTGGATCGCCCGGGCGATGTCCTGCGCCGAGCCGAACTGCGAGGAACCGGTGATATCGACATAGCATTCATCGATGGAAACAGGCTCGACCAATGGCGAAAAGCTGTTGACAATTTCCAAAAACCGCCTGGAAAACTGGCGGTATAAATCAAAATCGGGCTGAATCACGATCAGATCGGGGCAAATTTTCCTGGCTGGTCCCACCAGCATCCCCGTTTGGACCCCCCGGCGCCGCGCGGTGTAAGAGGAGGTGACGATCACGCCTTTGCGCAGCTCGGCGCTGCCCGATACGGCGAGCGGCTTGCCCTTGTACTTGTCGGGCTCCACCGCCTCGTGTACGGAACAGTAAAATGCGTTCATATCGATGTGCAGCACGATTCTTCCTTTTCTCGATTCCGGTGTTCCCGATTCCTGCCTGGTTTCATTGTCCTTCTTCATACTCGGCTCTCACCGTCGTATAAATTCCGCCGCGCACGTTGAACTTGCCGGTCACCTGAAGCTTGCGGGGCTGGATCATGCGGACAAAGTCCTTCAATATTTGATTGGTCACATCTTCATGAAAATGGCCTTCATCGCGAAAGCTCCAAAGGTACAGCTTCAACGATTTCAACTCCACAATGCTCGGGCCGGGCACATATTTAAACGTAATCACGGCAAAATCGGGCTGGCCGGTCATCGGGCACAACGCGGTGAATTCGGGGCATTCTATTTCAACTTCATAATCCCTGTCGGGATGCGGATTAGGCTGTGCCAGAAGCGTCCTTGACGGTTTCGTGGGCATGGCTGAAAACCTCCGTTCTCATAGTATCAAGTTAAATATTACATGGGCGGCGAGGGAAGGTCAAGCCGCTTTCCGAACCCGCATTTGCGGAGAATAACGAGCATTCTATCCACTTTTTCAAGATAGAGTGCTATAATAAAGAAATATACGATACAGGGAGGACAGCGCATGTCAAACGCAGTAACCATTTTTGATACCACCCTGCGCGATGGTACGCAAGGAGAAGGAATCAGCTTATCCGTTGAGGACAAATTAAAGATCGCCCGCAGACTCGACAGTTTGGGCGTTACTTATATAGAAGGCGGTTGGCCCGGCAGCAACAGCAAGGATATCGAGTTTTTTCTGCGCGCAAAGGAGCTGGAGCTGAAGCAAGCCAAAATTACCGCTTTCGGCAGCACCAGGCGAAAAGGCATTCACGCGGAAGACGACGCCAACCTGCGGCGGATCGTGGAATCCGGCGTGAGCGTGGCGACTATTTTTGGTAAATCTTGGGACTTTCACGTGCATAAAGCGCTGCAAACGACCCTGGAAGAAAACTTGGCCATGATTTACGATTCGGTTCAATTTTTGAAGGGCCAGGGGCTGGAAGTGATTTACGATGCGGAGCATTTCTTCGACGGGTACAAGAACAACCCGGAATACGCGCTGGCGACGATCGGCAAAGCGGCGGCCGGCGGAGCGGACTGGATCGTGCTCTGCGACACGAACGGCGGTTCGCTGCCCGAGGAAATCTTCGACATGGTTTCCCTCGTATGCGGCCGGTTTTCGGTGCCCATCGGGATCCACGCCCACAATGACTGCGAGCTGGGCGTGGCCAACAGCCTGGCGGCCGTCAAAGCCGGGGCGCGGCAAATCCAGGGCACGATCAACGGCTTCGGCGAGAGATGCGGCAACGCCAACCTCTGTTCCATCATTCCCAATTTGCAGTTGAAAATGAATTACCGCTGCATCTCGGATGAGCAGCTTCAAACGTTGACCAGCGTGGCGCGTTACGTCGACGAAATCGCCAATGTGCACATGCCGGTCAATCAGCCTTTCGTCGGCACGGCCGCATTCGCCCACAAAGGCGGCATTCACGTTTCCGCGATCATGAAGCATCCGAAAACGTACGAGCACATCGTGCCCGGCCTTGTCGGCAACGAGCAGAGAGTGCTCGTCTCGGAATTGGCGGGCCAGAGCAACCTGCTGTTCAAAGCGCAGGAATTGAATCTGGATCTGAGCAAGGAAAATACGCAAAGCGGCGAAGTCATTCAATTAATCAAGGAATTGGAGCATCAAGGATATCAATTCGAAGGGGCGGGCGCCTCGCTTGAGCTTTTGCTGCGTCAAGCTTACGGCAATATCGAGGAAATCTTCACATTGGAATCCTTCAAAATTTTGGTCGAGAAAAATGCGGACCATTCGGTCGTATCCGAGGCGATCGTGAAATTAAACATCCACGGCGAAACGGTGTACACCGCGGCCGAAGGCAACGGGCCGGTCAACGCGCTGGACAACGCCCTGCGCAAAGCGCTGGTTCAATTTTATCCGTGCATTCAGGAAATGTCGCTCTCCGACTACAAGGTGCGCGTGCTGGACGAGAAGGACGCCACCGCGGCGAAAGTGCGCGTGCTGATCGAAACGACGGATTTCAAAACGACCTGGAGCACCGTCGGCGTTTCGGAAAACATCATCGAAGCGAGCTGGGAAGCGCTGAGCGACAGCATCCGCTACGCGCTGATCGGCAAAGCCTCGATCTCGGGCCCGGAAAAGAAGCCCAAGGAGCGGATGGGCGTCAGCAATCATTGATAGGCGAGATAGGTGAAAAATGCAAGGCTTGCTAAAAGTCCAATCCATGCTCAAAATGCCCAACCCCCGCACGGCTTTTCACCACGTTTTTAATTCGCCTGTTTCAACAGCAGGCGAATTTTTTGTTCCAATTCCCCCGGCTGCTTGTAGCCAATCAGCACATCCTGTATCACGCCGTCCCGATCCACAAAAAAATTGGTCGGGTACGCGTTCACCTTGTACAAATCCATCGCGTCGCCCTTCGCATCCATCAGAACCGGAAATGAATACTGGTGCTTCCGCACAAACGCGGCCGCATCGTCCTTCAAATCCAGCAGCGTCACGTTCACCGAATAAATATCCAACTGATCCTTATATTTTTCATACATCTTTGCCAGTTCGGGCGCTTCCGCTTCGCACGGATCGCACCAGGATGCCCAAAAATTGATCAACTGCGCCTTTTCCTGACGCCCCCCGGCCCGATGCAGCGCTTGGTCCAGGCCCGTCAACGAGAAAGAAGGGGCCTTTTCGCCGGGCTTGGGCGTCTTGTTCTGACTGCTCATGAACCAATCGCTTATCGCGTCGTCCCCTGCCTGCGCTTGCAGGCTCGCCGTTTCGTCGGCTTGACCCGATACCGCAAAAAAGTTTTGATACACCGCAACGCCGACCAGCCCGACCAAAGCCAGCACGATGAAAACAGGTTTTATCCTCATGGCTTATCCATCCTCTATGCACTCGAATCGACCCGGATCATCGTTCGGATCGCTTATATTCATCATAACCCGATTCCCGTTAAATATCCAACCAACGGAAGGTATGACATGCTCCCGACGCGGGCAAATTAATCCTACTTCAATGAAGGGGAGACCATTCGATGCAAAAAACGAAAAGAAGAATTGGGGGAACGCATCCCCGAAGCCCGATGGTATCCGCCGGTCCGCGGGAGTTGGGCCGGTCGCGTTCCGCTTCCAGCCGCTCGGAAAATCAGGTTTGGCAGTTCCTTGCGATCGCCACGGTCCCTCTTGTGCTGGTTTTGGGCAATTCGATGCTGGTGCCGGTGCTTCCGGAAATGAAGCGGGCGCTGGACATATCCCAGTTTCAAACCAGCTTGATTATTACCCTGTTCTCGGTATCCGCCGGTGTATTTATCCCCATTGTCGGTTACTTGTCGGATCGGTACAGCCGGAAAACGGTCATGATTCCGGCGCTGATTGTGTACGGCGCCGCGGGAATTTTGGCTGGCTTCGGGTCCATTTGGGAATCGTATCCCGTGATCATCGCCGCGCGAACCTTGCAAGGCCTGGGCGCGGCCGGAACGGCGCCGCTCGCGCTGGCGCTCGGTGGCGCCAAGTACCAGGGAGGAACCGAGAGCAAAGCGCTGGGGTTGACCGAAGCCTCCAACGGCAGCGGCAAGGTATTAAGCCCAATCATCGGCTCTTTGCTGGCCCTGATTGTCTGGTATGCCGCCTTTTTCGCCTTCCCCTTTTTTTGCCTGCTCTCGATCGCTGCCCTGATCTGGCTGATCAAAGAACCGAAGAAGGAAAAACAGAACGTTCGGCTCAAACCGTACATTCAGCGCGTCCTCCACATTTTCCGGGAAAAGGGCAAATGGATGATCACCACTTTTTTTGCCAGCGCGTTGGCTTTGTTTATTTTATTCGGCGTTTTATTTTATTTGTCCGATATTCTCGAACAGAAGCCTTACCGCATCGACGGGGTCATCAAAGGGCTGGTGCTGGCGATTCCGCTGATGGGCATGGTCACCACCTCCTACATTACGGGCAGCGTGATCAAAAAAAACGGGGTGCTCATGCGCTGGCTGATGAATATCGGGCTAGGGCTCATGACGCTGTCGCTCGCTCTGACCATTTTCTTCTACAAAAACATCTACATTTTTATCGGGCTGCTGACGCTCAGCAGCATCGGCACGGGCCTGCTTCTGCCTTGCATCAACACCATGATCACGGGCACCGTGGAAAAGCAGGAGCGCGGCATGATCACCTCGCTTTACAGCAGCCTGCGTTTCCTGGGCGTGGCATTCGGCCCGCCGCTGTTCGGATGGCTGATGGGCATTTCCCACCAAATCGTGTTCATTACCGTTTCCTCGTTGTCCCTGATCGCGCTCGGGCTCGTCTTCTTTTTGGTCAAACCGGACAAAAACGTAAGCTGAAGCGGTCCGGTTGGCTCCATGCGCCCCGATTTTCCAACAGCGCGGCGCATCGTGTATAATAAGCTCATGATGAAGATAACGGAACGCGCGCTGAACCAGGCGCTGGAGCATTGCCGGCGGATGCTCCCCGAAGAAGCCTGCGGCGTTTTCGCCGGGGAGCGCCCGAAATGCTGCACGCGGTTTATCCGCTTGCGCAATCGCTCGGCCGAGCCCCTTCACCGCTTTGACGCGGACCCGGAAGAATGGGTCAAAACCTTGTTTGAACTGCGAAGCCGGCAGCTTGATTTGCTCGGCATCGTCCATTCGCATCCGCGAACGCCGGCGATTCCGTCTTCTTTGGATTTGCAAACTTGCTGGTATGCCCTCCCGAGCTATTGGATCATCTCGTTCGCCCGGGCGAACGCGCCGGAGGTCAAAATGTTCCGCTTGCTCGGTTCCAAAGGGAAGGCGGAAGAAGCGGATTTTGAACTTGTTCGGGAAGCCCTCTAAAAGTATGGCGAAAACCAGGCGGCGCCGCGCTGAGGGCTGGACTTCCGATCGCGGTTGTCCGCGATTGGGACGGGGGACGGGCCGAGGTCAAGGACCGGGAAGCGAGACGGGACCGGGGCCGAGGCCGGAATCGCGGACCGTAGGCCGTGGTGCAGCC
>CAYYCV010000003.1:0-50459 GCA_964470405.1 uncultured Caryophanales bacterium | reverse complement strand
CGAGACGGGACCGGGGCCGAGGCCGGAATCGCGGACCGTAGGCCGTGGTGCAGCCAGCCTTGAGCCGTGGATCAGAGCCGGGGACAGGCCCGTAGGACGGGGCGATGAGTCGGGACAGGGACAGACCGGGGACCGGTCGCGGACCAGGGTCGAGGCCGCGAACCGGGACCGTGGAACCGGAGACCGGGGCCGCAGAATCGATCATCGGATATCAACAACCCGAGAACGAGCAAAATTTAACCTTCCTAATTAAAATTCCTGCAAAAGTGCATCTATTTTCTCCATAGACGATATGTCGGAGGAAATACCTGCAAATATACAGGTATTTTGCACTCAGCTCCCCATTTATAGCGATCAGCCGTAAAATACCTGCATTTCCGCAGGTATTTTCCTTCGGCGCCCGAAAAGGGCCATAAATAACTGCACTTTTGCAGGCTTTCGCGTCAAGTGGCCCGAAACGCTGACGGCCAACGGTCGGAAATCGCAAAAATGATATTTTGTAATATTTTCACACTCCGGGCCTGCCTTGCAACCACGCTCAACCTGTGCAGCTATGCGTAACTCATACGGGCCTGCACACCTTGCCATGCCCAACCTGTACGCCGCCACGCAGAGCCCATACAGCCATACAAAACCCGCGGTCAAAGGCGAGCACTTCCGAACTTCCGTTTCGCCAACCCATACCCACACACAAGCCCTGCACCACCTTTTCACCACATTTCTAAAAAAATCCACACTTCAAATCCACACTTCAAATGCGCACTTCAAATGCACACTTCAAATGCACACTTCAAACGTACGCTTCAAACATACACTTTAAATGCACACTTTAAATACGCACTTCAAATGCACACTTTAAATGCGCACTTCAAACGTACACTTGAAATGTACACTTCTATACACTTGAAAATGCGCGACTTCTAACGCGCGCTCAAATAGGCGTACAATTCTCCCAACGTGCGCACCTGCCTGGACAGAATATCGCGGATCATGCGGGACCACAGTTCCGCCGTCATCAGCGCATCCTGCAAAGCTTCATGGCGGCGGGTAATTCGAATCCCGTACCGTTGAAGCAGCGAATCCAGATCGTACGCAGGGTCGCGCGGAAACAGCCATTTGGCGATCATCATCGTATCGAGCATGCGATGGGACAGTCGAATTCTTGAAGTTCTCCACAGCGCCGCGTCGAGAAACCGCCGGTCATGGCCGCAGCCGTGCGCGATCAGCGTTCGTTTTTGGACGAAGTGCAAAAATCGCCGCAGCGTTGCGATCAGGTCGGGCGCCGTCCCCGCCATGTCGTCGGTGATACCGGTCAACTGTACGATATGGGAAGGAATCGGCCTGCCGGGGTTGACCAAACTGTAAAAATGGGGCTCGTCAAGGCGCGCCTCGCCTTTCATGGCCACCGCGCCGACGGAAATAATTTCGTCGCCGCCGTCGGGGGAAAACCCGGTCGTCTCCAGATCGAACACGACGGTTTCCAACTCGGCCAGCGGAGTGTGAAGGGCGGCGTCCTTGCGCTGCTCCCTGATCAAAGAGCGGATGAAAGCGATATGCTGCGCGTTGCTCGAATGGAACATCGAGGCGACGGCGGGCGTGATGCCGCCCATTTTGTACAATTCCCACAGGCGGCCCACCGGGTGCCTCGGCTCATCCATCGCTTCCCCGTCCTTTCCCCAGAACGGTTTTGCGAACGAATGCCTGCAACTCGCGGGCAATTCGGAAATCCCGCTTCAATTCTTTCATCCGCGCGGCCGAAAGCGCGTCCGGGCCGAGCACGCCGCTCGACTGAAACCCCGACGGCCGCTCTTCATGCTGCGCCATCAGCCTCATGCGCAGCAGGCTGCGAAAAGCGCCGCTCCATCGCTCCGCCGTCTCCCGGGAGAGGACCCCTTCGTCCCTTAGCGCTTCGATCCGCTCCAGGGTAGGGACGCAGCGCAAGCCGCCGCGCACGGCAAGCAAGCGGACCCCGTTCACAATGGGAATGTACGCTCCGTATTTGATCTCCACACCGCCCGCCTCCTTGCCGTAACGCGCCTTTAACAGTCGGCCGAACGCGTTCACGGCCGCCTTGTGGCGCAGCGTATTCCGCAGCATGCGCTCCAACATTTCGGGACGCTCCGCCACCCCGCGCAGCAGATGGTTCCTGACCATCCACGCGAGCGGCTCGCTGCCGTAAATGCAGCGCTGGTCCGCCATGACGAGCAGGTAGCGCACGCGCGCCCAATCCGGATCGTCCAGCCATCGATCGATCGCGGATAACCATTCGTCCGCCGGCTTGCGCCAGAGCGAATGGCTGCATACCACCTTCCCCGCACAGGGGGAATATCCCGCCGCGATCAACCCTTGCGTCACCTGTTCGCCGAGCTTCCGAAAGTATCCGGGCGCCCCGCCTTCCGGTGAAGCGTAAATCAGGCCGTTGTCCTGGTCGCTCCACAGCGATTGCTCGCGCCTGGCGCCGCTGCCGAACAGCACCAGCGCAAAGGGAACCGGCGGCAGCCCCTCCCCCTGCTCGGACAACCGCCGTTGCGCCCACGCGATGACGGACCGAATCGCTTCGTCGTGAAGCCTGTTGATCTCCTTCACATCGTTTCGTCCCGCGTCCCCCTGCGCCGCAAGATCGCTGCGAACAAGCTCCATCCATCGGCGGCGAAATTCCCGTATATCCCCCGGTTCCTCCGCATGCCGAATGCCCCGGGCCAACGTCTCCAGCTTGTTTGCGTCCAAAACAGGGTCCGTCCTTTCTAGTTCAAATCCAGGCCCGATCTTCTGACTTGTTCGGGATAACCGTACGTTCCGTGCTCGCTTAAATCGAGGCCGATAATCTCCTCTTCCTCCGTTACGCGCAAACCGATCGTCGCCTTGATTATACCAAGAATGACGAAGGAAAGAACCAGCACGAACAGGAAAGCTCCGGCCACGCCAAGTGCCTGCACCCCAAGCTGGTGCAAACCGCCCCCGTAGAACAATCCCGCCGCGCCAACGCCCGTTTTTTCCGCCAATTCCGGCGTCGCGAACAGCCCGGTGGATAAGGTGCCCCAAATGCCGGCGATGCCGTGGACGGAGAAAGCGTAAATCGGGTCGTCCAGCCCGGCTTTTTCAAACCATTGCGCGGTGAAAAAGGTAAGGACGCCGGCAAAAGCGCCGATCACGATGGCCGCCCATGTATCGACAAAGGCGCAGGAGGCAGTGATGGCCACCAGCGCGGCCAACACGCCGTTCAGCATGCTGGGGATATCCGCTTTGCCCAGCACCATCCACGATACGACCATGGCGGCAACCGCTCCGGCCGCGGCCGCCATATTCGTGGTTAAAGCGATATAGCCGAAAAACCCGTCATTCACCGCGGACAGCGTGCTCCCGGGGTTGAAGCCGAACCAACCGATCCACAAGATCATGACGCCCAGCACGGTCAACACCTGATTGTGCCCGGGAATCAAGTTCGGCTTGCCTTCCTTGCTGTACTTGCCCAAACGCGGCTTCAGCAGCAAGGTGGCCACCAACGCCGCCGTCGCGCCTTGCAGATGCACCACGGTAGACCCCGCGAAATCCTGCATCCCCAGTTGGCTCAGCCAGCCGCCCCCCCATACCCAGTGGGCCACAATCGGATAGATCAACACGGTAAATAAAATGCCGAATATGAAATAGACCGGCAATTTGCCCCTTTCCGCAAATCCGCCCCAGGCAATGGCCAACGAAACGCCGGCAAAGCCCAATTGGAACAAAAATTTGATGCTGATCGGCACATCCGAGAACGAAAGCGAGCTGAAAGCGGCGGCGGCTTGCGCTTCCGTGCCGTCGACGAAAAAGCCGGTCGTTCCGAGCAATCCGTTGCCGTCGCCAAAAGCGAAGCCAAACCCGATCGCCCAGAAAGCGATCGCGCACAATCCGAAGGTGAGAATCGTTTTACCCGCCACATGTCCCGCATTTTTCATCCGCGTCGATCCCGACTCCAATAAAGCGAAGCCCGCCTGCATGAAAATAACCAGAATAGCGGCCAGCATCACCCAGATCGAATCCACAGCCAGTTGAAGCTGCGAAGCGGTTGCGCCATCGGCGGCAAAGGCCATCCCGGGGAAGGCGAACAACGCCGCCCCCATCATCCAAATCCAGATCCTTTTTTTGCTCAAATAAAGCCCTCCTCTTTAAATTGTAATATTATATAACATTAAAAGTAATTATTATTGTCATTATACGGAAAAACAAACCGATAATCAATCTAAATTTTAAAAAAATTTTATTTTGTGTCATATTATCTAACATTCATGACAAAGCAATACGTTTGACTGTATGGTTCAAATTCAGTATGATAATTCATAATGGATGGATCGGTGACCGTCACCCATCCTGAAAGGAGCGAGGGGGTTGAAGATATGAAACTTTACAAAATAGGCCAATTGGCGCAGCTTGCCGGGCTGAGCTCGCGAACCGTCGATTATTATACGACGATCGGGTTGATCCGGCCGGAAACCCGTTCGGATACAAACTACCGGTTGTACAGCGATGAAACTTTAAAGAAGCTGAAACGTATTGAAATCATGAAAAAAGAGAAATATACGCTTGAAGAAATCAAGTCCAGCTTTGATCAGTGGAACAAGGTGTCCGAAGACGGGAAGGTGACCGAGAAATTAGCCAATCTCGAAATTCATCTGCAACAATTGGAGAAAGACGTGCAGGAGCTTCAACCGATTATCGAAAAAATGAAGCCGGCGCAAGCCAAAAACACGTTCAAACGGTTAACGCCTCATACCGCCGCTTTAATTGAAATGGTCATTATACTTATGGGAGGGATGGACTGATGATTTTCTTTACACAATGGGATTTTCTCATCCTTATCGCTTTCGGTATTTCCATCTGGGCTTCCTTTCGTGTAAAGAGCACCTTTCAGAAATGGTCCCAGGTCGCTTCTTCCACCGGCATTACCGGCTGCGAGGCCGCCAGAAGAATGCTGGACGCCCACGGGCTGCAACATGTGCCGGTCCAACCGGTAAAGGGGACATTGACCGATCACTACGATCCGATCCATCGGGTCGTACATCTGTCCGAACCGGTTTATTACCAGCGTTCGATCGCCGCCGTTTCCGTCGCCTGCCACGAGGTGGGCCACGCCATCCAGCACAGCGTGCATTATCCGATGCTCGTGCTGAGACACAGAATTTTTCCGATTGTCAACTTTTCATCGAGCATAGCGCCGTTTATGCTGATCGCCGGGTTTATCTTCAACATGATGGGTTTGGTCGGCCTGGGCATTATTTTCTTCTCCGCCGCCGTCGCCTTCCAACTGATTACTTTGCCTGTTGAATTCGACGCCAGCAACCGCGCACGCCGCATTATGGTGGCGGAAGGCTATATTGCCGGAAATGAAGCATACGGCGTCGCCAAGGTGCTGAACGCCGCCGCGTTGACTTACGTCGCCGCCGCATTGGTATCGCTGCTTCAACTGGTGAAGTTCATCGCCATTTTTGCGGGGAACAGGGAGTAAAAAACATCCGCGCACGCAAAACGAACCGTTCAGCCGGTTGTCCGGTACTGAACGGTTCGTTTGTTTTAAAAGCGCCAATTTTTCAATAATGAAAATATTCCAGCAAAAATCGATGAAAAATTCTCGCCACCAAAGGGAGCTTCTCTTCCGCGCGCCGAATCAAGCCGATGGTGCGCGTCACCTTCGGATCGCTGATCGTTATTTTTACCGGCTGCGGCAAAACATGATCATTCAACGACATCTCCGGCAGCAAGCTGATGCCCATACCGGCGGCAACCAACCCGCGAATCGTGTCCGTCTCATCCCCTTCAAATCCGATCTTCGGCGTAAAGCCCGCCTTCAGACAAGCGTCCCAAACGATGGCGCGCAACGAATATCCGGGGCTGAACAAAACAAAAGATTCATCCTTCAACTCGCTCAGACGAATCGACTTGTAATTCGACAGGACATGATTTTGCGGCAAAATCGCGAATAGCTCCTCCGTAATCAACACCTCTCCCGCCACTCCCTCTACGCCTTTCGGGAACGGCGATATGAAGGCCAGATCGACATCCCCCTCCGTCACATCGCTGATCAAGCTGTCATATTTCCCCTGCTTCAAACGAAATTTCACATTGGGATGCTGCTTGCTGAATTCCGCCACTACGCGGGGAATGAGATTGACCCCCAAGCTGTGGGGAAATCCGATCCGAATTTCTCCCAATTCGGGGTCCATGAACTCATTGATTTCCAGAACCGCTTTTTCCAGATCGCGCATGATCGTTTCCACCCGGTTTAAAAACAGCTTGCCCGCAGCGGTCAGTTGAAGCTTCCTGCCCTTTTGCACGAACAGGTCCACGCCCAATTCTTCCTCCAACTGATGAATTTGACGACTAACCGCCGACTGCGCCACATGAAGCTCCTCGGATGCCTGTGTGACGTGCTGCTTCCGCGCCACTTTGATGAAATAATGCAGTTGTCGTAATTCCAATGTCATCTCTCCAAATGGATATCGCTGTTCCATGCTTATTATATCGGAACCGAACGATTTTGTCTTGCCGCGGCCGGATTATTTCCTGCGCAATAATCCGAACAGAAGAAATCCCGCCGCGAATCCGCCCAGATGGGCGTAAAAATCGATATGGGGAACCACAACCGAATAGACGGCGCCCACGCCCAAAATCACCAGAGCGATTTTTCGCGACTGCCGATCCAACAAATCTTTGCGGAACAATCCCATAAAAATAAATGCGCCATATACGCCGAAGATCGCTCCGGATGCGCCTGCCGAAATCAGATTCGGAATATGATGAAGCGCGTCGCTCACCACATTGCCCGCCACGCCGCTCAGAAGATAGAGCGCGAAAAACGCCGTCCGGCCCATGATTCGCTCCAAAGGAGGCGCAAAGACATAAATGGCGAACGAATTAAACAGCCAATGTTCAAAGCCGATATGTACGAATACCGCGGTCAAATACCGCCACCATTGCGCGTCGTACGGCGCGGCGTCGTACATGGCGCCGAAGCGGATCAGGGTGTCGTAGTCTTTCGAACCGCCGCTGAACACCATAAGCAGGAAAACCGTCGCATTGGCGAGCAGAAAAAAAGTAGTTACCGGATACAAACGGATATAAGTTCTCACATTTTCATAACGCAAAAAAATCAACTGCATCTCTCCTTATTCGGCCTTCAATTGGAAATCGCTTATTAAACATATTATAATACTAAGTGGTTACCAAAAAATATACGGATAAACGTAAAGGGAGGAAAGTTTCATGGCACAGGAACGCACCAACGTCGCAACACTTAAAGGAAATCCCCTGACCTTGATCGGGCCGGAATTGAAGGCGGGAGATCAAGCACCGGATTTCGAAATCAATAAAGATTTAATAGGCACTGCAAGTTTATCGGATTACAAAGGAAAAATCAAATTGATCAGCGTCGTTCCTTCACTGGACACCGGCGTGTGCGATGCACAAACCCGCCGTTTTAACGAAGAAGCTTCCAAATTGGGGGACAACGTGGTGATCCTGACGATCAGCGTTTATCTGCCTTTCGCACAATCCCGCTGGTGCGGCGCGGCCGGAGTCGATCGGGTCGTCACGCTTTCCGACTATAAGAATGTCAGCTTCGGCCAATCCTACGGCGTGCTGATCAAGGAACTCCGCCTGTTGATGCGCTCCATCTTCGTGGTCGATCAAAACGACAAGATTCAATATGTGGAATACTTAAAGGAAATGACCTCGCAAGTCGATTTCGACAAAGCGCTGGAAGCCGTGAAGAAGCTGAACTAAGCCCGCGCTTTGGTTCCGCACAAACAAGGGGCTGTCCCGGGCAGGTGAATCTGCCGCGGGGACAGCCCCGTTTTTAAACGGATTAGGGTTGCGAGATTTTATATTGATCCAGCCTTCGATCCAGCGAATTAAAAATGTCCAGGATGACGCGGTAATTGGAGCCAAAATCCCCAAATGAGCCTCTGGAGGAGGAATACACATCGATCGCGGTTTTAAGCGGGTTGATTGCGAACAGCGTCAAGGTAATGTCCTGGGTTCTGCCTGTCACCGTCTTCTTCTCCACGACGATTTCCCCGACATTTTTCACTTCATGCAGCACTTTATACCCTCTTTTTTCATTCAACAGCATGATCACTTCCGACCAGGCCTTATCCCTTGACAGCTTGTAATATCTCGTTTTCAGCAAAGGATCCTTCGCCTTTTCCCCCGTTGTCTCATGGCTGCGAAAAATACCGATCAATATCCTCTTCAACAAAATAATGCCCTCCTTGTTCAATCCGTCACTTTGCTACCCTTTATAGTACCATTCTTTGACCGTAAGAAAAAGGAGGAAATCCGAAATGATTGGCCGCAGCCAACGCAAAACAGCCGATCCGTCGTTCGGAAGCTCAGGGGTTCAACCGCAACGCCAGCTCCCCGGCATCGTCTTCATGTACACTGCTGCTCGCCTGAAACGTGATGACCGCTCCTTTCATCGCTTTCGTCCGTTCGATCGATGTGCTGAACAGGCCCCAATCGGGCGCGGAAGCTTCGGCCTGAAGCGTGCCGCTGTCGAGGACCAGGCCTTTGGAATCGAGCAAACGGTAGCTGACCAGGCCTTCGAAATCGCGCACCATGCCGCGAAATCTGATCCCTGTGGACGTGTACACCGGGCTGAACAGGCACAAATCCTGATTTTGCTTCACGATTTTGGACATCGAACCGACCGAGCGGTCCGGGGACACCAGGCCGGGTATGTGATTGCCCTCGTCATCTTTAAACAGCGCCGGCTGCCGCAAAGGGCCCGATGTTTTGACCAGCGAAAAAGGATATTCAATCGGTTGAATCACCGCGTATCCTTTGGGGGGATCGGCCAGGTTCACCGTCACTTTAAGATGATCGGAAAACTGCTGGATTCGCTCGATCTCCGCCGCGTACCCGCCCGTTTTCTTCTCGCCTCTTGTCACCAGTATGTATGTTTCTTTTCCGTATTTTTTGATTTGCCCCATTTCAAAAAATTTCGATTCGTTTACCCAATCCTGAATTTCCTGGGGGGCCTGCTCCGGCTCAACCGCCTCAAAAGGCCATTCTTCCACCGTGTGCAAGGTGATTTTATGCGCTCGCTCGTCCCATTGCACCTCCTTGCCCAGCTCGTTCGCAAAAGAGCGCAACAATACGTAATTCGCTCCGTTGTACAGAATGGTCGACGGCGGATGCTGCTGCTGCAACGATGAAGCCTGCGCGCTCGTTTCGCTCGTCAAATGAAGCGGCTTTCCGTCAAGCCAATAGGACAGATCGGGAAATTTCACTTCGATTCGGACGGCGTCCGCCGCATAGCCCACCGCGCAAATCAGGCAGCTTCCGGTAACGACGCCGATGATAAAGGCTTTAAACTTATTCATGCTAAACAGAGTCTCCCCTTATGTATGATATGAAAGCGCTATCTATTTAGACGCGCAAAGGCAGCGAAAAGTTTCGCTAATGAAAAACTTAATTCTGAACACCGGGAAATCCGCGGGCAACCCTGATCGGAAGCCCATGCCCCCTCCCGGATCCCCGCTATCTGGCAAAGATATGCTTGCCGATCTGCACCACTTGCGGACGGGTCCATATCCATGAAGACGTCGCCGTATGCGGGTTGAAATAATACAGCGCATTGCCGGACGGGTCCCACCCGTTCAGCGCATCGCGGGCCGCCCGATAAGCCGTTTCGTTCGGCGTGAGCCAAATTTGCCCGTCATCGACAGCGGTAAACGCGCCGGGCTGAAAGATGACGCCGGAGATCGTGTTGGGGAATCGCGAATCGTCCACCCGGTTCAAGATGACCGCGGCCACGGCGACCTGCCCGGCGTAGGGCTCTCCCCTCGCTTCGCCGTATACCGCTCGGGCGAGCAGCGTGATGTCGTTGGAGCTTGCGGCTTGCGAACCGGCCGTCACATTGGTCTGATTGTTCGTTCCCGGCGCCCATTGCTTGGTCGCCTTCCACAGCATCAGCTTGGTTTTGGGGCCGACGATCCCATCCACCTTCATCCCGAATTTCCACTGAAATGTCCGGACGGACGAATACGTTTGCCAACCGAAGCTGCCGTCAATTTTCCCATGGTAATATCCCAGATATTGCAGTCTCCCCTGAAGCTCGTAAACATCGCCCCCGCTCGAGCCCACTTTCAAAATGCGATCGCTGAACGAATAGGTGAGGGAGGGCGCCAGCGTGAGCGCAGCCAAACAAACGATCATAAGTACGATAAAAACCAATGGGCGGCCGTCATGCCGAGACGATGAGAACAACAAAATGCACCCCCGATAAGGTAACAGAGTCAATCGCTGTTTCCTTAGTATGGAGGGGGGCCGCCGAAAATATACGGAAAAAGAACGATTTTGCCCACGCAAAAAAACCCGCTTTGCCGTCCGGTTCTTGTGTTTCCGAACCCGCTCTCGCAGGTGGGTGTCCTCAGAAACATTTTTGAAGTCCCCTTTTGGGGGCAGGTCAGCCGTGTTCCAATCTTGAACTCCCGTGAAACAGTCATTGGTTCAAAACAACTGGGAACCGAAACGCACATCGCAGATTTATTTACATTATAGTCCCTTCCGGCGGGAAAGTAAACCGGGAGCCTTTGCTATTTCTCTCCCGGCAGCGTCCGCTCTTCGTCCCGCAGCGCTTCGTCGCCGGCCTCGCCCGCTTCCTCTTCGGCCTTCTCGCGATCCGCCATCATCTTGCTTAAAACCCGGTAGAAATTCCAAAACGAGGAGTAGGCGATCAAACTGCCCGTAAAAAACGGAAGCAAAAAATTGAACCTGTATATGCTTATATACAAAATGGCCGCATTCATCACCAGGATCGAAAGGGAGGTCAGCGGACGGCCGATAGAGAACAGAAAAGCGTTCTTCACAATCGCCCAAAATTTCATATGAAAATGAACCAGCATGGAAAAATAATTGAACAGCGACACGATAAAAAAGACAAAGATGACGAGGAACACGTAATAAACCAATTGCCCGAGGCCGCTTAACCCTTTGTAAAAATAAATATTGACCACAAAGATGAGCAGCATCAGGTCAAAGAGCAATCCTCCGAGCATGCTTTGCAAATAATTGGCCTTATATCCTTTAAAAAATGTTTTGAACAGGGGAACGTCGGCTTCGCCCATGATCCACTTCCTGGCTACGGAAAACATCGCCGCCGTGGCCGGAAAAAACGTGAATGGCGCCAAAGCCATCGCCGGTGCAAACAGCCAGGCAAAATCAATTAAAGTCGGGGTTTCCTGACTCGTTGACGGCATCAGCATCGTCAGCCAGAGCAGGATCAGAAAAGGGCTGGAGCAGATGATCCACAGCAAATTCGTCACGGCGAGCCGCATAATCCATTCCGAAATTCGGTAAAATCCGCCCATCAATCCCTTCATTTCCATAGCGGTTTCCTCCTCGCTTTTCAAACGTTCCGCCACGCAAAAGGGGGCTATGAAGCGAATCACAGCCCGACTTTCTTCCGCATTGGCGCGGCGGGCGACCCGGAATTAACGATTGACGTAATGATCGTAATTTCTGCCGCCTCTGTCGCCTTTCGCGTGCCCGGATCCGTCCTTGCCGTAAGAGTGGCCGTCGGAACGGCCCCTGTAGCCTCCTCTGGAGTCTCCTCCGTCCCTGCCTCTTGAGCCGCCGCGAGGGCCGCCGCTTCTGGAGCTTCCGCCCCTGGCCGTACCTGTTCCGTAAGGTCCGGTGAACCGGCGTCCGCTCGAACGGAAATCCCCTCTTTTTCTGGCACGGATCGGCAGCTCCGGCGTCAATTCGATGCTGACTTCCTTCTTCTCGCCGGTAAGGAGCTTGAGCGAAGCGGCCAGCAAATCAACCGAATCATACTGCTCCAGCAATTGAATGGCCAGCCCTTTAAACTCGTTGAAGCTTTCATTTTGAACGACTTCCAGCAGCCGCTCGGCGGTCACCTTCTGCTTGCCCTCAATCGCTTCGGCCAAGCTCGGCAACGGCTTCTTGTTTATGCGGTGACGCGTAACTTTCTCGATAAAATGCAGGTGGTCCAATTCCCTCGGCGAAACGAACGTCCATGCGCTTCCTTCCTTGCCCGCGCGGCCTGTTCGGCCGATCCGGTGAACGTAGCTCTCCGGGTCCTGCGGCAGGTCGAAATTGATGACGTGGGTCACGCCCGAAATGTCGAGCCCTCTCGCCGCCACGTCGGTCGCCACCAGCACATCGATGCCGCCGTCGCGAAACTTGCGCATTACGGCGTCGCGCTGATTTTGCGACAGGTCGCCGTGCAGTCCGTCCGCGGAATAGCCTCTCTTCTGCAGCGCCTCGGACAGCTCATCCACGCGGCGCTTGGTGCGGCCGAAGACGATGGCCAGCTCGGGCGACTCCATGTCGAGCAAGCGGCTCAGCGCTTCGAATTTTTGCCTTTCATGCACTTCGATATAGGCTTGCGAAATCGACGGTACGCTGATCTGCTTCGGGCTGACCGAAACATGTTCGGGATTGCGCAGGAATTGCTGCGCCAGCTTTTGAATGTTGACCGGCATCGTGGCGGAGAACAGCATCGTGTGCCTGTCTTCCGGAACCAGCTTGAGGATGGCCTGAATGTCGTCCATAAAGCCCATATCCAGCATCTCGTCCGCCTCGTCAAGAATGACCGTCTGCACATCATCCAACCGGATCGTCTTGCGGTTGATATGATCGAGCAGCCGTCCCGGCGTGCCGATAATAATTTGCGGCTTCTTCTTCAATGCGCGAATCTGCCTGCCGATGTCCTGTCCGCCGTAAATCGGCAAAGAACGGGTTCCTTTAAACTTGCTTAATTTGCCGATTTCATCGGCCACCTGAATCGCCAGTTCGCGAGTCGGCGCCATGATCAACGCCACGATCCTTTCCTCCGACACGGCAATGCTGTTGATCAAAGGCACCGCAAAAGCGGCTGTTTTCCCTGTCCCGGTTTGGGCCTGGCCGATCAAATCCCGGCGTTCCATCGCAATCGGTATCGTCTGCGCCTGTATGGGGGTAGGCTCCTCAAAGCCCATTTCGGTAATCGCGCGCAATACTTTGGGTTCAAGCCCGAGTTCATCAAATCTTTTCAAAATCATTCAAACTCCTTTTGTACGGGTATCTGTATACCTCTTTTTTCTTATACTCTTAAGTATCGGTTTGTTTTCCATTCCTATCCGTCTCTCATATGAAAAAGCGACCTCACAAAAAAAAGCATTTCCCATAAGCAGGAAATACTGACCGTACTTAAGAACATTTCTTTTATTATATCATAACCGGGAAAACAATATCTAGTTTTTTACGAAAGAAATATTGCGCCATACCCCAACGCGGCCGCCACAACCCACGCGGGGTGGATTTTCAGCCGTTCCAGCGCGACAAAACTCAGGACGGCAAGCAGCGCGGTCTGCACGACCCCGATGTCCTCCCATGACCGGGCGATGAATTGCCAGGCCAAGACGGCGAGCAGCACGGCGATGACCGGCTGGATGCCGTGCGAAACCGCCTGAATCCAGGGAGAATCTTTGAAGCGGGACACAAACTTGTACAGCAGGATTATTCCGACCGCCGACGGAGCGATGGTCGCGATCAGCGCCACCACCGCCCCGGCCCAGCCCGCCACATCGTACCCGATATAGCCGCCCAACTTGGGCGCGATCGGCCCGGGCAGCGCGTTGGCGACGGCCAGCACGTTCCCGAACTGCTGCAGCGTCATAAAATGATAATGATCGACCGCTTCCCGCTGGATGAGGGGAATGGTGGAAGGCCCGCCGCCGTAGCCGAGCAGGTTGGAAATGAAAAAAGCCCAAAACAATTTCAACAGTTCCATGCGCGCTCCCCTTATTTTCCGCCCCGGCCGGACCGCCACGCCTTCAGCAGCATGCCCGCGACAAAAAGGATGATGACGATCGCCGGATGAAGATGCAAGCCCTCCAGCGCCGCCAAAGCGAGCAGCAGCAAAAGCGACGCTGAGAGCCAGCCGAAGCGCTGTTTCGACCTTCCGCCGAATTGAAAGGCCATGACCGCGATCATGACGCCGATCACAGGCCCGATCGCGTGGATCATCCCCTGAACCATCGGCGAATCTTTCATCGAATACAGATAAGACAGCAGCGCGATCAGCACGATCAGACTGGGCAAAATATGCGCCAAAATAGCCGCGAACGCGCCGGCCGATCCTTTGACGCGATAGCCGAGATAGGCCGCCATCTTCGTCGCGATCGGCCCGGGCAGCGCGTTGGCCATGGCCAAAATCTCGCCAAATTCCCGATCGTCGATCCAGCGATAATGCTCGACCGCCTCATAGCGAATCAGCGGAATCGTGGACGGGCCTCCGCCGTAACCGAGCACGCCCGTCCGAAAAAAAGCCAGCGCCAGTTGCTTGCAGGACATGTGCCATCCCTCCCCGTTCAGCGATCCGTCTGATCCTCAAGCAATGAAGCTCCGGCAATGCCGGGATGCGTCATCTCGAACGGATCGAGAATCAAATCCAGTTCCTTCTCGCTCAACACGTCGTACAGCAGGCAAAGCTCCCGCACCGAGCGCCCGCTTTCGATCGCTTCACGCGCGATTCTGGCCGCGGTTTCATACCCGAGGTGCGGGTTCAGCGCCGTGATCACGCCGACGCTTTTCTCCACGTATTCCCTGCATCTCGCTTCATTCGCTTCGATTCCCTCCAGGCAATATTTGCGGAAAACGTCGAACACCTGGTTCATCATGCTGAGCGATTGAATCAGGTTGTAGGCCAACACCGGCTCCATCACATTCAATTCCAACTGTCCCGCCTCGGATGCCAGGCAGATGGTGTTGTCATTTCCGATCACCTGAAAAGCCACCTGGTTGACCACCTCGCACATCACCGGGTTGATTTTGCCCGGCATGATCGACGAACCCGGCTGCCGCGGCGGAAGAACGATCTCCCCCAAACCGGTGCGCGGACCGGAGGCCATCAGGCGCAAATCGTTGGCGATTTTCGACATGTTCATCATGCACACTTTCAGCGCTGCCGACACTTCAGTGAAAATATCGGTATTTTGGGTCGCATCGACCAAATCCTCGGCATCCGTCAAGGGAAAACCGGTTAATTCGGCCAAAATCTCCACCACCCGCTTGATGTAGCGCGGATCGGCGTTCAGTCCGGTGCCGACCGCGGTGGCGCCCATATTGACAAAATACAAATGCTGTTGGGCCTGCGCAATTCGGGTCATATCGCGAAACACGACGCGGCCGTACGCGGCGAATTCCTGCCCCAGCCGAATGGGAACCCCGTCCTGCAAATGGGTTCTGCCCATTTTGATCACATGATCGAACTGTTCGGCTTTGCTCAGGAACGTTTGATGCATTCTGCGCATCGTCGGCAGCAATTTATCAATCAAGGCAAGAACGGATATTCGGATCGCCGTCGGCAGCACATCGTTGGTGGACTGCGACATGTTCACGTGCGTGTTGGGGCTGAGGGAAAAATAATCCCCTTTTTCCTTGCCCATCATTTCCAGCGCCCGGTTGGCGATCACTTCGTTGGCATTCATATTGATGGACGTGCCCGCGCCGCCTTGAATCGGATCGACGATGAATTGCCCGTGCCACTGTCCGGCGATGATCTCCTCGGCGGCCGTCGCGATCGCCTGGCCCATCTTCGGGCGAAGCCGCCCCGTTTCCATGTTGGCCAGCGCCGCCGCCTTCTTGACGTAGGCCAGCGCAACGATCAGATCCTGATGAATGCGATGGCCGGTAATGGGAAAGTTCTCCACCGCCCGCAACGTTTGGATGCCGTAATAGGCGTCGTCCGGAACCTCCTTGATCCCCAAAAAATCCTTCTCCTTCCGAACACCGGTTGCCATGCTCGCAGCCTCCTCCTCAATTTCCAAAATGGATTCCCGGTTTTACCCCTATTGTGTCCTCTCCCTTCCTATTCTAATGCAAAGCCGCGCCAAATCAACCGCAAAATCCCGCCGCTGTTCATTCGGCGCCGGCGACAGCCGTCGAAACGGGCCATCCGGCGCCGGCGACAGCCGTCGAAACGGGCCATCCGGCGGCGGTGATTCCGTCGAAACGGGCCATCCAACGGCGGCCATTCCGTCGAAACGGGTCGAATTGCACCGGAATCACCGGGCTTTGCGGCAAATCGCGGTGAACAGTGATGAATAACGACGAATGGCGGAAAATGGCGGTAGGTTTTGTCGGGAATCTATGGTATAATAATGTCACAATTTCATATGTTTCAGGAGTAATTTCATCATCGCTCCGGTTTTACCATACGCAGTACTGCTTTTTCTGATCGCAATACCAAATTTCGATTGGAAGGGTGAAGATTGTTATGGAAATGGAAACCGTTAAACTCTCCAGCATTGTTATGAAATTAGCGCCTGAGCTATACCCTTTTTTGAAACCGCAAGAGTTGAACACTCCGATTTTTTTAAGAGACGGTCTGGACATCCTCGACGCGGAGGGGGCATTTGAAATTATCCAGAACAGCATTTATCAACACCAAAAAGACGCTTTGATCCAATGAGCGTCTTTTCTATATAAGTTGAACCCCTGATCGGCCGACAGCAGGCCGTGTGAAATGTTCCGCAACGTTCTTCGACGTTCTTCGGTGTTCTTCGGTGTTCTTCGACGTTCTTCCGATCGCTGCTGTCCCCGGATTTCCCGACGAAAGGGCGAAAGGGAAGACTTACGGGAAGGGAAACTTTTCGTGAACCAAGGTGAACGCTTCGGCTTCGCTTACCCAAACCATTTCACACGCTCGCTCGCTTGCCTGCGCCTTGCCGGCTTGCCAGCTTGCGACTTGCTCTTTTTTGGGGTTCAACTTATGTAGTGTCGGTCGGACGGCCATTCGACATTTCCGGCCTTATTTCCTCGTTTTGCAACCAATTTCCCCTATGCGTCGTCTTTTATGTAACATATAATAAAGTATAGTCAAAAAAGCGGCGCAAGAGTTGGGCATGCTTGGACATGCGAGAATTGTGCATGCAAAAGTTTGGCATGGGTTGGGGAAACAGCAGGGGCTGCCTTCGTCTGCGACCTGACTCGTCTTTTTACCGGACTGTTCCGTCTGTTTGCCGGACTGCCGAATGCGGGGAATGAGTAGATGACCGGAATCTCGGAATTACTGCAAAAGTGCATCTATTCATAAGCTGCAACCGGCATTTTAGGAAAATACCTGCTTTTATGCAGGTATTTCAAAGTATTCCGCTTCATTTGGGCGCAAGAACATAAAATACATGTATTTTTGCAGGTATTTGATCTCTCAAGTATCCGGCGAGCGTAAAAAGATGTATTTTTGCAGGTATTTTCAATCTTACAAAACGGCCCATCCCCAAATTACGCAAAAGTATCCGACACACGGCCTGACAGAATGAGAATTTAAGCAAATATTTGTTTGTCAAGCAAAATAATGTTATCGGCGATCATGCATCTCTGTTTTCCGACACGCTTAATTTTGACACGCTTAAATTTCGACACGTTTAGTAAAGATATGGGAAAAGATAGAGGAGAGAAGAAATGGACATTTTACTCGCATCGTTGCTTATGATTTGGGGAAATATCACGACAGGCCATCCGGATGTGACCTTCGACCAGATGGTGCAAGCTTCGATTCAAGCCAGGGACGCGGTCGTCGTGCAGATTCCGGACCCGAACGATCCAAGCGGCGCTTCGGGCACGCCCATCGTCAAAATTGACCCCCAGCCGGACGCGCCGGTGGTCAAGGGGATTTATTCCACCGCGAACAGCGCGGGGGGAAGCCGGCTGGAACGCCTCATTCAATTGATCGACGAAACCGATCTCAATTCGATCGTGGTCGATGTCAAGGACGACTATGGCCACATTACGTTTCATACGGACAATCCGGACCTGGAGGCATGGGGAACCACCAAAAAAATCATTCCCGACACCCACCAGTTGATCGACACACTCAACGCGCATGACATCTACCCGATCGCCAGAATCGTCGTTTTTAAGGATACGGTTTTGGCGGAAAAGAAACCCGACCTGTCCTTTGTGAATTCGGACGGCACGCTTTGGAAAAACGACAACAAGGATGCGTTCGTCAATCCCTACAAAAAGGAAGTGTGGGATTACAACATCGAAGTGGCCAAGGAAGCGGCCAAAATGGGATTCAAGGAAATCCAGTTTGACTATGTCCGGTTTGCCGAAGGTTTTGAAAAAAGAGCCGACGCGCTGAAATACGACAAGGACGACCGTGAGCGAACCCAGGTCATCACCGATTTCGTCCAATACGCCCGGGAGCAATTAAACCCGCTTGGCGTCAGGGTTTCCGTGGATATATTCGGGTATACCACCGCCGTGGCTTCCGCTGCGGGAATCGGCCAAGACTTCAACGCCATTTCGAAAAACGTGGATATCATTTGTCCGATGATTTACCCAAGCCATTACGGAGCAGATTGGTACGCGCACAAAGTGCCCGACGCTTACCCCTACGATACGATCAGCGGAGCGGTTACGGACGCCTGGGAAAAATTTAAGGAGATCGAGAAAGTGCAGCCGATTTTGCGCCCCTGGATTCAGGATTTTACCGCTACGTGGGTAAAAGGGCACATCCCTTACGGGAAAAAGGAAGTGGAGGCGCAGATTCAGGCGTTGGAAGACAACGGCGTTCATGAATATTTGCTGTGGAATTCAAGCAACGTGTATACCCCGAACGTGGAGTACAAGTAAGTTAACCTGAGCGGCATTAAACCAACGGTGAACAAAACATAAGCCAACGCGGGCGGCAGTCCAACGCCGCCCAACAAACAAGCCGACGCGCCGGCACTAAACCGACGCCGTCCAACAAATAAGCCGTGCGGCGGCACTAAACCGTAAAAAAGAACCGCCGGTCCAAGCGTCCAAAACGCTCCGGCGGTTCTTTTTTGCGGCCGTCCGGCCCGTCACCGCGGCGCGGCCCATGACGGGGCCATCGTCGCAACGCGGCCCAAGACGGCTCTGCCGCCGCAGCGCGACGCCAGAAGGGCCCGCCGCCCCGGCGCGAGAAGCAGACCGCTCCCCGCGCTTATTGCGACAAGCGCAGCGCCAATTCATACAATTCCATGTTGAACGGCTTTTTCGTTTTGATCACCAGATCGATATCGGTTGCCGTCAGTTCCCCTTTCACGATGCCGCAAGCTTTGCCCGACTCTCCCTCGATCAGCTTTCTTACGGCGAAATCCCCCAGGCGGCTGGCCAGAATGCGATCATTATGGGTGGGCGTTCCCCCCCGCTGAATATGTCCCAACACGGTCACCCTCGGCTCAATTCCGTTTCGGATCGTAATCTGGTGGGCGATGTCCTCGCCTTTGCCCACCCCTTCGGCAACGATGATGATGCTGTGCCGCTTGCCGTTGATGAAGTTTTCCTTCATCCGATTGGCCATCACATCCAGATCCAGCTCCACCTCGGGCACAAGGATCGTCTCGGCGCCGCTGGCCAACCCGGCGTGCAGCGCAATATCGCCGCAACGTCGGCCCATGACCTCGACGATGGAAGAACGCTCATGCGACGACATGGTGTCCCGCAGCTTATTGATGGCGTCCACCACGATGCTGACCGCCGTATCGAACCCGATCGTAAAATCGGTGAACGGGATATCGTTATCGATCGTTCCGGGCAGTCCCATCGTTTTGATGCCCAGCTTATTCAAGATGGCGGCTCCCTGATAGGAACCGTCTCCGCCGATGACGACCAAGCCGTCGATTCCGTGCTTGCGCAGGTTTTCCACCGCCTGCCGCTGCCCTGCCTCTGTCAGAAATTCCTGACAGCGGGCGGTTTGCAGCACAGTCCCGCCCCGTTGAATAATATCGCCCACGCTGCGAAGGTCCATTTGCTTGATTTCATCGTGAATTAACCCGTAATATCCGCGCTGTACGCCGTACACCCCGATCCCGTAAAATAGCGCGCTTCTTACGACCGCTCTCACCCCGGCGTTCATCCCCTGTGAATCCCCGCCGCTGGTTAAAACTGCAATGGATTGAACTGACATTCGTTTTCTCCTCCCTATATTCCATCCTGCGCCGCTTTTTTCACTACATTTTTTCGCCACATATTTTTGCCACATTTTTTTGCCGCACTTTTTTCTCCATATTTCCCCATACTTTCAATACAGCGTTTTTCGGATCCAGATGCTGTTCGCCCAGAAAAACAAACGCGTCAACGGGCTTCTTCTCATTAAACGCCGGGTCACGTAACCGACTTGGCGCTGATGCTTGACTTTCGGGTCGGAAAGATACAGGCCGATCAAGCCCTCGATGATCATCCGGTGGAAACGCGCGTGCCGAAGTCGGCGGATTTCCTGCCGGGCCTGGCGGACCACATATTCGAACCGCTCCACCATCATTTCCGAATGTTCGTAGTAGCTGCAAAAATTCAGATCCCCGCCTTGCAGATCCTCCTCCTGATCAATCAAATAATCCAGCAAAATATGAAGCGAGCAAACATAAGGAAAGTAGGAGTCAAAAATACGCTTGGCCGATTCCTCGTTCGTATTTTTGTCGGTGGCGGCCAGGAACAGCATGAATACGCCCAATGTGGAGCCGCAGGCCGCGGCAAATTCATTCCATTGCAAATCGCCGTATTCCCCGCGGTATGGCTCCCACCATTCGAGCAGGCTGGGCTCGCGCAGATCGGGCCGAATATGTTTGTACACCTGCAGATCGCAGTACAGCGATACCAGCTTGATCACATGCCGTTGCACTGTTTCATAAGCCGGCAGCATGCAAAGGCAGGTTTGGCACGTTCGGACCAATTGATCGAGGTAGCCCCCGTCTTCCCTTTCCGGATGAAAAGAATAGTAATCTCGCAGCGTTGCCGACGGATTGACGGCGTCCAACATGGATTGATGAAGCTGCCTGAAATCGCGAGGGTCCAATGAAGTGCTGCGATCGCACAAATTATCCAAATAATCGCTGATCGTTTGAAAGGCGACGATCAGCGGAATCAGCACGTGCCGCTGCCGCAAATTCATCGCGGCATAGACGGCCCCGCCTTCGCAGTGAAACTGTTTCGAAGTCATGCTGGCGACGGCCTGTTTTTGGAGTTCCCGATCGGGGATTTGCTCGGCCGCTTCCCGCCAGCGGGCAAGCTGGCTGCGAACCTCGGGCAGTATGTATTTGTAAACTCTGTACATCAGTTTGAACGAACCAAAGGATTCCGGCTTGTCGTTAGAATGATTCAATCATCGTTCCTCCACCTGTTTGGATAGCCCTCACACACGATTCTATTATAATATAAATCGGCTTCAATGCGTAAACCGTGCGCGGCGGCCGCCCGGCCGTTTCCGTCACGAATGCATGCGGGACGCGGCCGACTCGGAAGAAAGGCTCTGATACAGGCGGAACCATAGATGAAGATCGTTGATCGCGGCGGCAAGGTCGGCGATTTCCCAATTGATTTGGCAGGAGACCGGAAAATTCTCCTCGCCATCGAGCATCGCCTGCTTGCGGACAATATGCTGTTCCAAATCTTTGATCCTTTGCGGAATCCGCCCGCAATGGGGCTCCCACTGCGCCAATATTTCCCCGCGCTCCCGATCGGAATATTCGTCCCAATCCTTTTCCAGTTCCGGGATGGAAATGCCCATTCTCTCGTCATGACGAAATGAAAAATCGCTCACAGTCACTGTCTCCTTTCTGTCCGGCGCCGATCACGGTTTGAAAAGGATACCAATTTCACACGCTTGCCTACGGGCTAATTATTGATTCAACTTATATAGTTTATCACAGTTGCCGCAGAGAGTGATATAATGGATAGAAATTGCGCGGTCGCAACCCGATCTCAAGGAGACACCCATGTACCCAACCCACCATGGCAAACTGAAATGGAGCGAGCTGTTCGCCTTTTTTATCCCCCTTGGCATCTCCGCCACCCTGGTTTCCTTCTCCCATTTGATCATAAACAGCACCCTGGCCCGGTCGGCCCATCCCGAAATTATGATCGCCGCCTACTCCGTCGCCATGAGCATGCTGGTGTTCACCGAAAGGCCCGTCGGATTGATGAGGCAAACCTGTTCCGCCCTGGTCAGGGATCGGCTGTCCTTCAAATCGATGGCGCAAATCTGCGCATACTTGTTGATCGCGATATTGATCTTCGGCATCGTCATGTCCTTCACCCCGCTCGGAAAACTCGTATTCCAATATATATTCGGGGTGGAAGCCGATCTGCTTGAATCGACGCTGAACGTATACCGCGTTCTCGTTTTTGTCAGCCTGTTCTCCGGCATTCGCTGCCTTTATCAAGGCATTATCATCACCAACATGAAAACCAAATGGTTGACGATCGGCATGGTCATCCGCCTTGGGGGCATGTATCTGCTTTCCCTTTATTACATTCATACGAATCAGGTCAACAGCGCCCAGGTGGGAGCGATTATTTTTTTGACGGGGATGGTGATCGAGGCTTGCGTCAGCGTGTGGGAAGGCCGTTCCATTTTAAACGGGCTGCCGGTGAAAAAAACGGGCCATTCGATCGAAAAGAAAAAGCAAATTTTGCTGTTTTTCCGGCCGATGCTCTACTCTTCCTTTATCGGGGTCATGATTTTACCCACGATCAATATTTTGCTCGGAAAAACGCAGCATATTGAACTGGCTATCGCTTCGTTCGCCATCGGACTGAACCTGACCAACCTCGTCATCAGTTTCTACACCTACACCCATCAGATCGTCCTGAATTTCTACAACCGCGACCGGCAAGCCGTGCGGCGCTTTACGCTGCTGCTGTGCTTCATCCCCTGCCTGCTGATCGGCTTGTTGGCTTACACCCCGGCAGGCCCCTGGTTTTTGCGCCATATCATGGGCGTGAATCAAGAGCTGCTGGTCGCCACCATCCAAACCATGCGGATCTATATGATCATGACGCTCCTTTTTCCGTGGCTCGATTTCTGCAACGGCATTGTTATGCTGCGCGATCAAACGAAGCTGATGATGTGGTCGCAATCCGTGAATCTCGCCGTCACCTTCGGTGTGCTCGTGCTGTGCATCGCCGTCGTTCCCGGATGGAACGGAATGATCGGCGCGCTGGCTCAATCGATGGGCGTTCTGGGGGAATTGTGCATGATTCTGTTCGGTTTGAAGCTGACCGCGAAAAGAAATGCGATCATGCTATAAACGAGGCTCGTCCGATTCAATCGGGTTCGAAGTTGGTGTACACTTCCTGAACGTCGTCGTTATCGTCAAAGGCGTCCATCATTTTCAAAATTTTCTCCGCATTCTCCTCCGAGACGCTGACCGTATTTTGCGGAATCCAACGAATGTCGGAGCTAGAAAATTCAAGCCCTTGCCGCTCCAGCTCGTTCTTCACAGCTTCAAATTCATGCGGATGCGTCAAAATTTCAATCATTTCCTGCGTGGCGACGATATCCTCCGCGCCCGCTTCCAGAGCTTGCAGCATCACTTCGTCCTCTTCCATCGGATGGTCTTCCAGATCGATCGTCAATACGCCCTTCTGATCGAACAGGTAGGATACGCAGCCCGATTCACCCATGTTCCCGTCCCTTTTATTAAAAATGGAACGGACATCGGCCGCGGTGCGGTTGCGGTTGTCCGTCAGGCATTCGACCATGATCGCCACGCCGCCCGGACCGTAGCCCTCGTAAATAATTTCTTCAAAATTATCCTGGTCCGTGTCGCCGGTGGCCTTTTTGATCGCCCGCTCGATGTTTTCATTCGGCATGTTGATTTGGCGGGCATTGGCGATCGCCGTTTTCAACTTGAAATTGGCGTCGGGATTCGGTCCCCCGTTGCGGGCTTCCACGTAAATTTCCCTCGCCAGCTTCACGAATTGATTGTTTTTCGCCTGATCGAGCTTGCCTTTCCGATCTTTAAAATTTTTAAATTTCGGCATCGTTTAACGCTCCCTATGAAATAATCGTATGGTATAGTTTACCACTATCGCGAGCTTTCGTTCAAGAGCAACCAAAAAAACAGCCCATGGACAATAAGCCAGGGCTGTTCATTGCTATGACACTATTTATAAGTTGCTCATCCGCACAAGGCGGAAATGGTCTTATAATTTAATGACGTTAGCTGCTTGGGGACCGCGGTTGCCTTCAGTGATGTCAAATTCCACTTGCTGTCCTTCATCCAAGGACTTGAACCCCTCGCCTTGAATAGCCGAGAAATGCACGAATACATCGTCGCCGTCCTCGATACTGATAAAACCGTAGCCTTTTTCTGCGTTAAACCATTTTACTGTTCCTGTCAATTAAACGACCTCCTAAAGTTCCCGCCATTTGTGACGGATACCACTGATTATACAACTTTTATTATGCGAAATCAAGGTCTTTTTTATTTTTATTTTTATTTTCTGACCTCGATTTCGTCCAGGAAGGTCCATGCGCTGCTGGCCGGCGTCACTTCGACTTTTACATAACGCCCGCTCACATTCGACAGGTTGGTCAACTTGTATTTTTTCGTTTGGTCCGAGCTGCTGACGGCAGGCAAATCCACTGCCCCTACCGAAGTAAAGTTAACGTTGTCCCCGGAAACGAAGTAGGAGATTTTCTTCGGAAGCAGCACAAACACCGATTTGACTTGCAGCACATCCGCGGAAAGCTCTTTGATCGTTTGAGACGAGCCCAGATCGATCGTGAACGAATACGCGGAACCGGTATTGCGGCCTTGCCATGCTCCGTCGACATACGTCGCCGCGCCGAAAGCGCCGTTCGTCAATTCGCCGCCGCTGTCCGGGTAGGCGGTATCCGCGCTCATCGAGGACGTATAAGACTTGCCGGACGCGAGATTGGTTGAATAATTGGGCGCTGTCGGCGTCGTGGCGGATACGGACGACGTCTGCGCCGACAGATTGCCCGCCGCGTCGAACGCCTGAATTTTATAATTGTAGGTTGTGCTGCCCGTGAGTTGGCCATCCGTAAAGCTGGCGGCGGCCGAATACATCGTCTTCACCAGCTCGTTGTTTCTGAAAATCCGGTAGCCCACCACCCCGAAGTTGTCCGTCGAGGCCGTCCATGTTAATTGAATCGTCATCGCATCCTGGGCGCTGGCGGACAAATTGGTCGGCGTGGACGGCGCCGCGCTTTCCACAACATGGTTTTGCAAGTAATCCGCATACGTCGCGTCGTACAGCGGGTTAACCTGCTGAGGGCTTAAATAATGGTTGTAGCTGAAGCTTAAATAGTTGGAAACATACGGCTGCACGGCTTCCATATCGTCCACGATCATGCTGATCTCCATCGGCTGCCAATCCAGGTTGAAGGTTTCGGTATCCGCCCACAACAACGTTGCCGGATGGGCGTTGGCGATGGCGGATTGGGTGGCCGCAAACCAGGAGGCCAATTGGCTTGTGACCGCATGTCCCGCGCCCACGCCATCCTGCAGAGCGATAATGTCGATGTTGCTGCCGGACAAAATATATTCCCACATCGATTGCCAGCCGGACGTGGTCAAGCCGCCCGACGGATTGTAGAACGGGGAAATCATCACCGGTTTGGACGGCGTCAAGGTTTTAATATGCGTAATCACGTTGGAGTAATATTGCTTCATCCGATTCCATTCCGTGCTTGTCGGGAAATTCCAGTTGTCCACCTCGAAGCTCAAATACCAGCCTTTGAACGAAGCATTCGAGCCGTATTTGTTATACAGGTCGGTCGCCAGGTTTTTCACAATCGTTTCTTCGTTGTTCAACCACGTTTGGTTGTTGGCATAATTGACGAACCAGTCCTCGTTCAAAACCAGGCCGAGGTAAATATCCGTTCCGTAGGTGTTTCCTTTGGCCAGCACCTTTCCGACCACGTCGTTTGAAGTGTTTTGAGTGAATCCGCTTAGCGCGGTCGTCGGATATACCGTGGTATGGCTCTTGCTGTCCGCCGCCCATTGAAGCACCAGTTGGGTGATGCCCGCGTCGGTCATATTTTGAAATTCGGTATTCCATTGCGTATCCGTCCATGTATCGGCCAATGCGGGTTGCAGGAACGTCCCCGATAATTGGGCAATCGAAGTGGGCGTTGGCGTCACGGTCGGCGTGGGAGTCGGAGTCGGCGTCACGGTCGGCGTCGGTGTAGGCGTCGGCGTCGATCCCGAACAGTCGCCCAAATCCACCCATACCCCCCCTCCGCTCGATGTTCCGGGTTCATTGTTTTGCGACCACCATTGCGCTCTCCACTCATGGCCGTTGTGGGAAACTACAGCGCCTCCGTTATAAACCTGACTTGAATTCCACTCGGCAGCGCTGCAAGAACCGGATGGCGTCGGGGTTGGCGTCGGGGTCGGCGTGGGCGTCCCCGTCGGCGTAGTCGTTGGTGGGGGCGTCGCGGTCGGCGTGGGCGTGGGGGTCGGGGGGGGGGGGGGGGGCGGCGTCGATGAAATTTTCCACAATGCGGGAACATTCGGCGGTTCCCATCCCGTTAAAGAAGTGTGCGGTTGAACGCACTCATAGGTTTGCCCCCCATAGACGACGAGATCGCCCGTATGGTAGGCCACTCCCGCCTGCCAATCCGGCTCGGCCCCCGAAGAGGTGGAAGCGAAAATCGGCAGCAAGCCCAAGCACACCACCACAATAATCCCGACAGTGAGCATCTTCTGTTTCAGCACATGATTCATCGCCATTAAAAACACTCCTTTTTCATAAAATAAAACTGCGGTTCGATTCTTGATGCATGAAGCGGCAAAATGCGATCCCCCCTCCCCGCGCAATGAAAGCGATTTCCAGAAATATTGTGAAAAACGAGCGGCTCCGCGGCTCCGCGGGCAAAGGCGACCACTCGCGTTTTTCCGAACCCATGCCCCATCCCTCCACCGTTTCTTCACCGGGCTTTCAGAAAGACAAACATAAGATCATTTGTTGTATCTATTTTGAGTTTTTTCTTCATTTTTTTGAAAATAAGTACATTTCATGTCCTTATTTCAGTGAAATTTCTGCTGCAGCAAAGTTTCCTTTAAAACAAGGACATTGAATGTATTTATTTATCAAAATCCGCCCATTTTTATGAAAATAAGTACATCGAATGTATTTATAGCGGCTCCGGGATGGGGCATGGGCTTTAAGATCGCAGTTGTCCGCGGATTTCCCGATCGCACCGTTTATCGATCTTATTATAAACCCGGACTGTTCGATTGTAAAGAATATTTCCTTTTTTATTTTATTATTTGGTGTTTTATTCCCACAATTTAAAATTACCGCTGTATCACGATGCGTCCCTCTTCCAGCGACACCCTCACTTTATTCGAATTTTGCAGGCCGATCGATTCCAGATAACCGTGCGGGATTTGCAATCTTCCGGCGCGATCCAGCACCGCGAATTCCACATGCGTGTTTTCCTCCGCCGCTTCCTTGCTCTCGATCTCGGTCAACGCTTCCTCCGGCGATGGTCTCCGAATCATTTCCGAGGAAATTTTCCCGTCGCGGATCGCGACAACGCGGTCCACCTTTCTGGCAACCTTCAAATCGTGCGTCACTATCACGACGGTAAGCCCCAAGCTGCGATTCAATTCGCGGAACAAATCGAAGATGCGATTCGCCATCGCCGAATCGACGGAGCCTGTCGGCTCGTCCGCCAGCAGCACCTTGGGGTGATTCGCAAGCGCGATCGCGATGGCCGCGCGCTGTTGTTCGCCACCCGAGAGCGCGGAAAGCTTATTGTGCATTCGGTGGCTTAACCCGACCAGGGCGAGAAGCTCCCTCGCCCTCTCACGCTTGCGGCGTCCCCGCAGCAACATGGGCAATTCCACATTTTCCAGCGCCGTTAAATAGGGAACGAGGTTGCGCGCGTTGTTCTGCCAAACAAAACCGACGCACTCCCGTTTATAGCGCACCCGCTCGTTTTCCGAAAACAGCAGCACGTTCCGGCCGTCCACCCACAGCTTTCCGGCGGAAGGACGGTCCAGCCCGCCCAGCATATTGAGAAGCGTCGATTTTCCGCTGCCGCTGTTGCCGATAATGGCGATCAACTCCCCTTTTTCCACCGTCAGATCAAGCCCTTGCAGCGCAAAAACCTCCAAATCGTTCGCCTTGTAGATTTTAACCAGATTTTCACAACGTATCACGCCTAATCCTCTCCCAGCTTAAGGGCCTGGTGAATGCGTATCCGCGAGAGAAACAGCCCAAGAATAAGTAAAGCGACGGCAATCATAGCGCACATAATGACATAAAGATGGAGCTGATCTCCGAAATGGACGACCACCTTGAACGGCAGCGCTTGTTCTTCGGAATTGAGCGATAGCTGGAAAAACGGCACGAACCATCGGCTGGCCAGAATGCCGGTGACCACACCCGCGATCATGGCGGCGCCGGACGTGAACAATTGCTCGACGCAAAGCAGGCCGACCACCTCCCGCAGCGACATCCCCAACGCCCGATAAATCCCGAATTGAAGCACCCTGCCCGACAATGTCAAAATCCAATACAGCAAAAAGCCAAAAAAGCAAATCAGAATCGACATCATAAACCCAAGCGTCATGACGCCGTTGATAGCCAAACGATAAGGATCGTTCTTCGATTGAATGATTTCCTGCCTTTGATCGCTCAAACTCGTAACGGGGATGTTTCGCTCCCGCAATTCATCGTATATTTGCCCGCTGCTCCAGGCGGGATCGATCTTTAGCCAAACCTCGTAAGGCTCCAGTCCGATATGCTGCTGGATATACCACAAATTGCCGACGACGAGCATCGGCCGCCCCCGTTGAGGGCCTTGCGGCGCGTCCGCATCGTCGGCCGAACGGCCCGGGTTCGGGTTCCACGAAGGCCAATAATCGACGATGGCATAAACATTGAACAGCGCGTTCCGGGCCCCGTCCCAGCCGATCGAGATTCGATCGCCGGCTTTCACCTGCAGCGAATCCGCGACGGACCTGGAAATCAGCACCGCGGAGGGATCCGAAGCAATCAAATTCAAATAGTCGTAAAAAGGATAGTCCAGAACGCCGTCGCGCAGCCAGGCCGTATACCCGAAATCGTCCGTATCCACTCCCATGAGCACGGCGTCCGCCGTATTCCGGTTGACCGCAAGCGAAGCATGCGCCTTCCTGAAGACCTTGGCCGCATGCTCCACCCCGTCCAGCTTCGCATAGACGGAGAAATCCGGTTCCGTATAGCGCACCGTGTTCCCCGCGGCCGAAGGGCCGCTTTGCGGCGAATTTCCCGGACGGCCGAACGCGGCCGGCGAAGCGTCGCTTTCCCAGGCGGTCGTCAGCACCATATCCGCGCCTGTTTTATACTGGATCTGATCCTCCATGTTCCGATTGATGGTGCGGGCCGCGCTCGCGCTGAACAAGCCGGTGGCCAGCGTCATGATCAGAAAAATCATCACGAATTGATAGGTCGCAATCGAACGGCTGATCTGAAGCAGCGAGGCGTACATGGCCGCGGACCACCTTTTTCTCCCCACGCGGTAAATGAACCGGATCACCCAGGGGTAGACGCGCAAAATGAACAGGCCCGCGCCCACAATGAACAGGGAAGGAACGATAAACAGCAAGGGGTCCACGAAGAAATCCGTCGCGTGCAAACCGAGCGATCGCACGCTTTTCAGCCGTTGTTTCAAGCTGTAGATCTCGTAAACGGAAATCAAAATCAGAATCACATCGATAAAAAGCTTGTGGGACAGCGTTTGCCGCTGTCTGCGGGCCAGGGATTGCTTATGGCCGACAATCGTCGCCAGCGCGGCTTTCGCGGCCGGAATCAGCGTCATGACGACGGAAATCAGCACCGTCGCCACGGCATACCTCCAGCTTTGCGCATTGAGATGCGCGTCCAGGGAAGCCCGGTTCACGAATTCAAGAAATCCGTTGGAAGCGCCGAGTATTTTGGTCATCAGCACGCCCAGCGGAGGGCCGATCCCCAGAGCCAACAATCCGAGGATCAAGCTTTCCGCCGCATACCCCAGCACAATTTGCCACCGGCTGGCCCCCCGGCTTCGCAGCACCGAAATTTCGTTTTTCTGGCGTTCGATCATCAGATGCTCCACCATGTACAGATAAAAACCGAGCAGCGCCAGCATGGGAACATACAGCGACCAAAGAAGAAGGATCAGCGCATGCTTCTTTTGATCGTAGCTTTCCAATGTGTCCATCATGGCCGCGTCCAGACTGTAATCGGAAGGGCGGTCGACATGGCGGCCCGCATCGCTCTCCATGGCCCGATAAGCGCGGATGAAACGATCGATCCGTTCAAACTTCATTTTCGAATAGTCCAGGGCGACGGTCCATTCCCTGGAATACACTTGCCACTTCTGCGCGCCGACGAACTCCCGCTCGAACAGCCCGTAGTTGACGAAAAGATCCTTCTCGCCGATATCCCCGCCCGAAATCCAGTACAAGCCGGCATCCTCCTGGCGCTCGAAAACGCCGACCAGCTTCACCCGGACGGTTTTGTCGCCATCCTGAATCCCAAACTCATTGCCTACCACCATTTTCAGGTTGACCAGATCGCGGCTCGAAACGAGCGCTTCGATCGTTCCATCCACAGGCTCGGCTGCGGGCATCCGACCGTCCGTCAAACGAATATGCTCCTCCAAATCGCTCATCGCGGCAATCGAAACGGTGCGCCCGACGGAAGCATCCACCTTGGTCGGGTCGGTCGGCGCAAGCGAGTAACGGAAGCTGGACACCTTTTCAACGAAGGATTGCACAGGCAGGGAAAAATCCGAAATGTGGTCCCGCATGTATTGATCCACATCGCCGAAGCGCCGCAACGCATCCTCCTGCGGGATGTTCTTGGGAAGCGCCGCCCGAACGTGCAGCATGCCGGGATATTGGCCTGTCTCCAACTGCACGCGCTCCAAATCCTTCAACAACATCCGCTGCAATATGGCGTCGGTATAGACGGGCATACTGCCGACCAGGGCGACGGCAATCGTAATTCCCGCGAGCAAACTGAGCTGCAGCCATCGATTTTTGATCATTTTTCGCAAAATCATCATCATTAGTGCCATCTATACAGCCTCAATTCCTTACAATTTATGAATCGCTCAAAATCACCATCTGTCCCGCCTGGAGGCCCTTGCGGATTTCCACCTCGGTCGATGTGACGATCCCTGTGTCCACGTCGATTTCTTTCACGCTTTCTCCATCCAGCACCTGCACGTATTCGCGCCCCATAATATTGCGCAACCCCGCGCGCGGGATCGCGATCACGTCTTCTTTGCGCTCAAGCGTGATCGTGAACGCCGCCTGTTCCCCCAGCTTGAAATGCTCGCTTCCGCCGTCCGGCCGGATGACGATCATCTTTGAAATTCGTTCCAGGGTTCCCGCATCCGCGGACAACGGAGCCGACAGCGGATTTTGCACCACCTTGCCGGTCAGGCTGGTCGAACCCGCCTGCAGTTCCACGTCCATATTCAACTCGACCCCGGCCAGAGCCGCGCTCGCGGTCGCCTCGTACACCAGATTCAGCTTGTCGGGATCGGATACCGTAACCAGCGTTTCGTACGCCGATACCGGGTCGCCCTGCCCCACATCGCGAATAAAGGTGACCACGCCGTCCATCGGGGAAATCAGCCTCGCCCGATTCAATTGGCCATGGAGTTGATCCAGTTGAAGCTGCGCGATTTGCACATCGATGCTTTTCAACCGAACCGCATACGCATCCGCTTCACTCGCCTGCTTTTGCTGCTCCAGCATGATCTGCGCTTTCTTCAGGTTGAGCTCCTGCAGTTGATAACGGGCTTCCAAATCCCCCGTCTCCAATTCCGCGACGACTTGCCCCCGCTTCACCCGGTCCCCGATATTCACCGCAAACGACTTCAGACGGGCGCCGTCTTCGGTGAAAAACAAATTTTGTTTCTGCGCGGCCACAAATACGGCGGTGCCGGTCAACTCCTTTACGATATTCCCCCGCTTCGCTTCATACAGCGTATAATTCGGCTTGACCGGCTTGACCAACGGCGGCTTCAATGCCGCTTCTTCGTTCGGCATCAGCGAACAACCGGCCAACAAACATACCGCAAGCAAGCCTAACGCGCCCGTTTTCAGCCATCTCGCCTCACTCTTCCTTGACAATGACTCCATCCTCCAATAAATAGACTTGATCGACGATTTCCATAATCGCCGGATCATGCGTGGTCAAAACAATCGTCAATCCTTGATGATGCACCAGATCCCTAAACACCTTCATGATCTTCAACCCCATTCGGCTGTCCAGCTCGGCGGTCGGTTCATCCGCAAGCAGCAGCGCCGGCTGGTGGGCGATCGCCCTCGCGATGGCCACCCGCTGCTGCTCTCCGCCGGACATTTCAAACGGGCGATGCCGCATGCGCTCCCGCAGCCCGACAAACTCCAGCGCCTCTTCCGCCCGCCGGCGATGCAGCGAATGCGGCGTCCCGGAAAGGCGCAAGGTGAACTCCACATTCTCGTAAGCCGACATGAGCGGAATCAGCCCGAACGATTGGAAGACCAAACCGATCCGGGAACGCCTTAATTCGGACCGCTTTTTCTCGCTCCATCGGGAAATCTCCAAGCCGTTGAAATAAACCGTGCCTTCCGTCGGTTGATCCAACGCGCCCAGCATGTTGATCAACGTGGTTTTGCCCGAACCGGATCTCCCCCGCAAAGCGACGAGCCGGCCTTTCTCAACGGACAAATCGGCGCTTTTCAAAGCGTGCACCGCGCCGCTGCCTTGCCCGAATATCCGGGACACCCCGGCCGCTCGAATAACAGGCTCCGAACCCGACACTTCCATATCGCCGTCTCCTCCTTACCGTAACTTGCCTCCCATCGCTTCAAGAATGAAGGATGTCCCGCAGCATCTTGCCGGCGCCGTGAGGCCATCGGTCGAAATCGGGTCCGTGCGTCGCAAGCAGAGCATAGACCCAACGATCGACTCCGAAAGCCACACAGCCGGAATGAACCGGCTTATCGGCCTCGTCCACAATCCCAAACGGCTTGCACAGCGTATCGCTCATGTGGTTGAACGACGCCACCGAAAAGGATTCCTCCCCGTTGCCGACGTTTACAATCAATTCGTATTTCATATTGGCCATCAATTGGTGCTGGCTCTTGAGCGCGTCTTCCGAGAAATAGAAAGGGTCGCTGGCCGTTTCGATTCTCCCCGACAGCCCCAGCGCTTCAAACAACGTCCAGGCTTCATCCATCAACGACTTTCTCATCGACTCGACGTACGCGTCGCCGCCGAAAAGCACAATTTCCCGCATGCTGAATTCGTTGAGCCGATGTTGGCCCAGGCGCCATGGAGCCTCATGCCGAAAACATGTGCCGCAAGCGGTCAGAACCAGCGGATGATGCAGCCGGCGGCCCGAAAGCTCCTCGTAACAATGGAAGCAAACGGCGGGGGACAGCGCGAAGGCGCTCAGACGGGCAATATCCTCCAAACGATCCGTCTCCTTGACCTTTTGCAAAGCTTCCAGCCGATGGGGGATTTCCGAGACCAGATGAATATTTTGCGGAAAGGAAGAAATATAGCGGCATTTTTCAAGGATTCGCAGCGGGATCATGGACGGATATTTGCGCAGGCGGGCTTCGCGGTTTAAAGCCAACCCCGCAAAAAGACGATCCAAAGCTTCATGCAGAGAGACCGCGATATCCCGCCGCACCGACCCGTTGCCCGCAAAAATGGATTCCAGCGGAAACACGGGAAGAGGACGCTCCTCGTCAAACCGCTGCATTTGGCTTTGCCTGTAGATGCGATGGCTCAAAATGCGGTGATGCTTTTCCCACGCGATCATGCGCTCCATCGTTTGATCCAGCACGGTCGTGTCGGCTTCCCGCGTCAATTCCATCACAATCTGCTGCGACGGGCCGTCCAGATAACAATTTGAAATCCCTTCGACGCTGTAAACGAGCTTCGATGCAAGCGATTCGGCTTGCTTGAAAGTCAGAACGTCTTGCGTCGCATACCTTTTTTCCATCGATCTCCCTCCTTTTACAAAGCGCGTTCGAACAGCGGGTCGTTCCGATTCTCGAATTTCCTCAGCCATTGAAGCTCCGCCTGCAGCACGCGAAAAGGTTCGTTTCCAAACCATTCGAGCGACGCAGAACAGGGCGTTCGATCGCGAACCAGCGCGTCCATGATCTCCGCAAAATCGACGATCCCATCCGCCAACGGCGTCATGCCGTCGCGCAGCCCGCTGGGGGAGTAAACGTTGCCCGGCGAAAATACGTGCAGGCGGTCCCGGGCGGACACATTTTTCAAATGATAGTTGATCGTCCAGGGCTTCAGCTTCGCCAGCACGTCCAGCGGACGGCATCCGGCTTCGACGAGGTGCAAAAAATCGAGATTGACGCGCAAAAAATCATGATCCGTTCGATCGATCAGCTTGAGAGTGGCGTCCAGATTGTCCGCCAGCGTGCCGGGATGCGTTTCGATGACGGTGTAAATCCCGAAAACAGAGGACAAATCGGCCAGGCGCGCCAGTCTGGCCGCGCACCTCTCCCATTCTTGCCCGACGGCCGCGGCGCTTGCCTTGTCGCCGGCGAAAATCCGAATTTTATCCGTTTTGAACAATCGGGCAAGCGAGATTAATTCCTTCCATTTCCGCTCCACGTCCACGAAGCGGTCGGCATTGGCAAGCAAATCGAGATAGTCGCTGATCATCGACACGCCGATTCCGACGCTTTCCATTTCCCGGAGGATTCGAATCACGCCCGGCGGATGATCCCTGACCATGGAATACGCATGAACGCCCCACAGCTCGATGCCCGAAAATCCCGCACGGTGGGCAAACCGGATCAGATCGCCGAAAGACGCCAGCACGTGCCGAAAGGAGATGGAGCAAATGTTATATCTCAACGCATTCACGCCCTTTCTTGTACAAGAATTCCAGAAATGCGGATTCCGCGCTTCGAACCGCCTTCAGCTTCGCCCGAATGGACAGGGCCAGCGTTGCATGATCGGGATTTCTTTTCAGCTTGATCAACTGGAAATTGACGATCGTCCACAGTTTAACGATCGCCTCGATAGACTCCGCGCCTGTTCGGATGTCCTCCGAGCTCAAAACATCCAGTGCGCGGAAGCTTTCCCAGACGATAGGCCGGGTTTTGACGATGGAGGTGATCGTAATGTTGTTTTGATCGATCCAGGCATCCCTGTCCAACGCATTCCATTGCGCGCATTGCGCCAGATCGCGGCAGAACAGATCGATCGCCTTGCCGCCCGTGTGGAGCCCCTCCTGCGTATACTGATTGAAGTTGTTCGCGGACTCGCGATGAAATATTTCGACATCAGACGGTTTTTGAAAGAATGTCGGAAAGGCCAGGCTGTAATAAATAAAGCGATTCTCCCGCGCGCTGCCGCTATACAATTCGGCGAGGGACATTTCGCCGATATAATCGGCAATGGGATCGATGACCAGAAAGCGCCCTGTCTCCTGCCGGTATTGATAGACCAAAATACAATGCTCGAACCCTTTCGCCTCGTGTCCAAGCATGCGAACGGGGAAAAAAGGCAGTCTGGAAGCCCGACAGTATAACAAAACCATATGGCCCTCGCGCAAGGACGCCATCAGCCTGTCTCCGGCTCCGGAAACGAGTTCCTTGCGTATTCCGTATACATACTCCAGATCGTTTCTGACCATGTTCCTGCCCGACATCAACACATTGGCGGAATAGGTCAAATGCCAGTAACCGAGCATGAAGTATCGGTCATCCAGACCGGCGATCCGAAGGCTTGTCAGCACACAGGATGCGGCGCACTCCATCGCCGCAAGCTTGACGACATCGGTGGAGGCCACAAGCGGTTTGTTCATAAGTTCAACCCCCTTTCTTAAGAGATCAAGCTGACAAAAGGCTGGTATTTGCCGCTGACGGGATGGGGAGCAATGCGGGATACCCGCTCTATCGAAATATCCACCCGCTCCACAAACAGGCATTGCTTCAACAGCATCGCCAGCTTCCGCGTCTCTTCCGACAGCCGTTCGTCATCCGCGGCCTCCGAAACGATCAGCAAGCGAAACGACGTGTGCGATTCCTGAATCATCTGGAATTGCCTCACATCCATTGCGTCCGCAAGCCGGCGATAAAATTGATCGAGATACCGCAAGATGCCCGTATTGACGGAACGGTCGGGCAATTGGATCTGCGAGTTGCGCAGCGGGAGCAGCTCCAACACCCGCTCCCCGCCGGCCGGCCCCCGATGCATACAGCCGATATCCCCCGTTTTGTACCGCACAAAAGGCAAGCTTCGCATGACAAAGGAGGTGACGGCAATGTCCCCCGACTCTCCATCGGGCACAGGCTCGTTGGTTTGGGGATGCAGCACTTCCACATGGACGACCTGCTCATCGACGCCCAGCGTTCCCTTCCCATCGGTGAAGGCGATGAGCCAAACCTCCTCCACGCCGTAGTAATCCAGCAGCGGAACCCGGAACACCTCTTCAATCATCCGCCGATGGGCCGGCTGAATCAGTTCGCCCCAGTTTTGAACAAACAACAGGGAGCTCGGAACAGGGATATTCTTGTTTGCGAAATAATTCGCCAGCTCGAAAAGCCCGGAGCTGCGGCCTTGAATCATATGGGGCGACGTTTTGACAATCTCGTTGGCGTAAACCGCGATCATCTTCGGCTGGGCAAACAGCGAGTTGCCCAGCAGCACGGAACGGTAGCGCAAAGGCAGCCCCCGCTTGCGCCTGTGCCGATGAATCGCCATGGACAGCTTCATCCTTTCCTCCGCCGTCTTGACGCAGCGGAACGGAACGCCCGTGCTTCCGGAAGTGAACGATTCAAACACGGGGCCTCTGTGCGGAAGCTGAAGCTGGCTCCGATGCACGTTCAACGTTTGCTTATCCATCACGGGCAGGTCTTCGAAGCGGAGGCCCGCCTTGCTTCCGCGCCTGTAATACGGGTACGTCTCCACCAGCTCCCCGGCCAGCCTTTGCAGCCTTTCCTCCATGGACGACCCGCTCATGTCCGCCCCGCCTTTCTGACGGCAAAATGGACGACGGAACGGATCGTGCGAAATAATTCCGGGCGCAAATCCTCCACATCGAGTTCAAATGCGAATTCCTCCTCCAGCATGGCCAACAATTCCATAAATCGAATGGAATCCACACCGAGGTCGTCGAACAGAGATGCCTGCAATTCCAGCGTATCCGGCGGCCGGTTGCACAGCGAAGCGATCACGTCGATCACTTGACGCGCGATTTCATCTTCTTGGATGGACGGCATAGGGTTCCTCCTTCATCATTGATTGCAAGCCGGCGCGATCCAGCTTTCCCGACTTCGTTTTGGGCAGTTGCCGGACTAGAAAAATGTCTTTGGGATGGTGCGCCGCGCTCAGATGCTCCCGGCAGTATCGGAAAAGCTCATCGATCAATTCCCGTTCGCAGGCGGCGGGATCGTCCGGCACGACAAAAGCAACCGGGATTTGCCCCCAAACCGGGTCGGACTTGCCTGCCGCCGCCGCTTCCCGCACCATCGGATGCGCAAACATCACCTTTTCCAGCTTTTCGGGATAGATGGTATGCCCCGCCACGTTGATCGCATGATCCAGACGGCCCGTGACGTAAATGCACCCGTCCTGATCGATGCGGCCCATATCCGATGTGCGCAGGCCATAATCGGTCAATACGGAAGCCGTTAGTTCCCGGTCGTCATAATAGCCCAGCATCACATTGGGGCCGCGCACCACAATTTCGCCGGTTTCGCCGGTTCGCACGGGCCGCCCGTCCCGGTAAATGCCAACGCTTACGCCGGATACCGGGATGCCCGCCGAGTCCGCCTTGTCCCGAAACAGGCGGGAAGGCAAGTACGTGACCCTCGGCGCGGCTTCCGTCAAGCCATAGCAAGGCATGATTTGCGTCCAGGGCAATCGGGCATGAAGCCGATGCAGCATCTCCTGCGCGATAGGCCCGCCGACCACGGTCATTTTTTGCAAGCTGATCAAATCCCCGGAGCGCCACTTGTCCGATTTGATCAGCGGAATGAGAAACGAAGGCACCGTACACGCGAAGGTGGTTCGATATTCACGGATGAACCGGACCATCTGGAAAGGATGGAAAAAGCCCGGCGTCATTTGCAAATGCGCGCCGGCCTGCAAGGCCGCCAGCCATTCGCCCGTTATCGTTGAGCTGTAAGCGAGCGATTTCGACAAGAGCACGCGATCTTCTTCCGTGAGCCGGACATAGTCCAGGATCGAGCCGACGTTGGACAGCAGATTGCGATCGCTCAACAATACCCCCTTCGGGCGGCCCGTCGATCCCGAAGACATGAAGACAACGGCGGTCTCCGCCGGCGGGATATACCTTCTTTCCTTCACGCCGGCGAACCATACTTTGGAACGGGATAGCAAAACCGCCTCCGCTTCGACTTTGTCGATGATGCTCCATGCCTCGCCGCGCTTGTACGACGGATGAACCGGAACCGGAATGCCATCGGCCAAAACGATCGCCATCACAGCTTGCAGGTATTCCGGCGACGGCTCCATCCATACGGCTGCGAGAAATCTGCGGCGCAAAGGCAAGCGCCGCAGCTCTTCGGCCCATTTTTCCGCTTCCCGATACATTTGGGCATAGGTGATCCTCCGCTCCGTTTGCGAAGAGGGATCCACGAACAGACACCCGCGGTCCTCACGGGCCGTCATTTCAAAGAAACGCCGCAAACTCCCGATCATCATAAAATCAACTCCATCGGCTCGACTTGATCCCCCCGCGCGGGACGCTCCCGCCCCGCGGCCAACGACGCATACACATCGCACCGCTTCAACAATTCCGCATGCGTGCCGGAATCCACGATCGCGCCTTGATCCATCACATAGATGACATCGGCGGACATCATGGTGCTTAAGCGATGGGTGGAAACCATCATCGTCTTATTTTTCATCCGTTGCTTCAAGGCGTCCATCACCTGCGCCTCCGTGTTGCGATCCAGGGCGGAAGTCGGCTCGTCCAGCAGGAGAATCTGCGGGTTTTTCAATATCGCCCTCGCAATCGCCACGCGCTGCCGTTGCCCCCCGGACAATTGGAACCCCTGATGATCGATCCGGGTGTGCAAGCCGTCCGGCAAAGCGTCGATCAGCGGTTGAAGGGAAGCCCGGCAAGCCGCCTCGTACACCTCTTCTTCCGTCGCCGGCCATTTCCCTATGGCGATATTCTCGAAGAGCGTTCCCGCGAACAGGAAGCTTTCCTGAAACACGATGCCCACATGCCGCGACAATTCGCTTCTGGACCACCGTTCATAAGGGACCTGCCCCAAGTAGAGCTCGCCGGAGTGAACGGGCATGAAGCCCATCAGCGCCTTGAACAAGGTCGTTTTGCCGGAGCCGCTGCGCCCGACGAAGGCCGTGATTTGGCCCGGCTTGGCCATAAAGTCGATGCCGCGCAAAAGATCAGCCCCGTCGTAACGGACGTTCAACCCCCGGCAGCGAACGGATTGGCACGCTTTCTGCGGCGGCGGGCCATCCGCGGAAGCAGCGGCCACCGCGGGAGCGTCGGCAGACGTGGAGACGCCGGCCGTGGAGACGCCGGCAGCCACGGCGAACGATTCGGTCGGGCTGTCCAGAAATTGCTCGATCCGCTCCATCGCAACTTCGCCTTTTTGCAATTCGCCAAAAAAATCGTTCATTACCTGAACCGGCCCCAGGGCGTTGTTCAAATATTGGATCGAAGCAACCAGCATTCCGACCGTCAAAGCGCCGGAAATAATCTGCATGCTGCCGATGCCGTAAATCAGCACGATGATCGCGCTGATCGCAAGCGTACCCGTCTGGCCGGACAAGGTGCTGAACAAGGTTTCCCCGGTGCTTGCCTTCACCAGATGTCGATAAAACGTTTCGTTTCGCCGCTCTTCCCAGGATTCAAGCCCCAAAGCGCGAATGTCCCTCGAGCCTTGAATGCTTTCGAGCAGATGCGTTCCGACTTCCTCGTTATGCGTGCGCACACGGGAAACATAGCGGGAAATGGGGGCATTGAACAGCCTGGGGATGAGCAGAAGAATCGGAATGCTCAGAAGGGAGATCACGCCCAAATGCCAATCCAGATAAAATATCATGACAACGGAAAAAATCATCGCAAACCACTGCTTCACCAATTCCACCACGATATGATTGGCGAAATTCCCCATGGTCGCCGTATCCCATCCAATTAATGCGCTGAATTTTCCCGCGCCGTATTTCTCGATTTCCGTCATCGGTATTTTTCGGAGATGGGCCAGAAGCGCATTTCGCAAATCCAGCGTATGCTGAATGCCCAAATACCGGAAAATGCCGGAACGGATGATGGTCAGCACAACCGAAAGCAACGCAAAACCGATCGACAAGGCCAAAATAATCGTGAGCCACTTTTGATTTTTCGCAATCAACACATCGTCAATCAAATACGACAATAGAAACGGCTGAAACAACTGGAGCGCCAAACTTGCGATGGCGCACACATAAGCGATTCCGGTCAGCTTCCAACGAATCCGTATGTGGGGGGACAGCCGCATGAACAGCTTAAAGCTTTGCATACTGGCACCTCCCCGCAAAATGATGAATCATCGGCTTCACCTGCGCCATCCACGAATCCAACGGCTGCACGCTTTGGCCCGACACGATGGAAATCAACGGTTGCCCGTAAAAAGAAAGGCGGCTCAGGTTCGTCAAACGGTAGATGTCTTTGAATTCGGAAAGCGGGGACATCGCCATGCTCGCGGCTTCGGGCGATGCGGCGACCGCACGGGCGGACGCTCCCCGCACCGCTTCCGCAATGGACGGAAAAATTCGTCGATAGTCATAGAGCCGTGCGGACGCTTCGGCTTGCGCGGAGAAGCTTCGATGCAAGGGGCGATCCTCCAGCAGGCGGAGGCAATACCGCACCGCTTGGTCCAACTGGAGGGAGGGGCGTTCATCCGGCCAATGGCAATCGACGAGAAATCCGTCTTTTCCATGGGTCACGACTTCCCGGAATCCATCCCAGTTCGCGCAAACCACCGGCAGTCCCCACGTTTTCGCCTCGATCAGGTTAAAGCCGAACGTTTCTCCCGGATCGGTGGACAGGTTGACCAACAGATCCGAAGTCCGAAAAAGCTCGTCTTTCGCGGCGCCTTCAACCGAACCTGCGAACAGCACGCTGTCCTCCAACTCCCACTTCCGCACCAGGCGCTCGATCCGCTGCGCATATCGATCGATTTGCGCCTGGGACCCTCCGGTGTATTCCCCGGCAATCGTCAGGCGGAGGCCGTCCGCATGCCTTCGCATCTCGGCAAAGCATTCCAGCAGCAGATGAATATTTTTCACGTCCTCGACTCTCCCGATCGACAGCAGACGCTTGCCCGTTTTCTCCGCGGGCGGGTCCGCCTTCCCGTCGGCCCTCATTTCAATCCCCAGGGGAATGTGCCGGGAAAGTTGATAGCGATCCGATATTTGCAATAACGCCTTTCGGCTGGAGTCCGTGCTTGAGAGCAGAACATCGCGTTTCGTCAGCCAGGGCGCGATCGCGATCCACTGCCTTAACCAATATTCGGATCCGACGGAGTGGGCCAGGAAGAGAACGCCCAAATCCAATCCGGCGTAATTCCGCGCCATGAGCACGTACGGTATGAAGGCCGGCAAATTCATATAGATCATGCGGATGCGATATCGCTCGCACAAGTCCGCCAAGCCTTCGGCGAACGGCTCCAGCGACAGCGGAAAATCCCGCACCCACCGGTCCACCGTTCCCCCGAACAGCTTGAAAAAGCGAAAGGGAGCAATGTTGACCACCTCTGTATATTCGCCCAAATAGGCTCTCCACCGGCTATCGATCATCCGCTCGTTCAACCGCCTGGGCCGGCCGTCCACACAACCGATCCGAATCGGTTTATCGATTGTTCCCGTCATACCCTCACCCACTGTTCGTACATGGATTCCAGTTGCCTGCGAATCGAAAATTCCAACTCGCCGATCTGCCGTATTTTCTCTTGTAAACGATGAAGCTCGCTTCGCTTTCCCAGAATGCCGATTCGGACAACGGACAGAATCAGGCCCTCCCACTTTCCCATCAACGCCGCCACGCTTTCCAAATACGGCGCTGCCGGAAGGCGAAGAATTTCGGCGAAATAGGAGAACGCCTTCCGATACGCATTCCATCTTCTGGCGACGACCCCGGTCTGTTCGATGGACGGAAAGAGCGAATCCAACGAACGGCCCGCTTCTTCCGCCATCGCTTGCTCAATGAAGGTCTCCACATGGGCGATCAACTCGCACGGGGCAAAAAAATCGTTTTCCGCGAACAATCGGGCGACGGCGGCCCTTTCCGGATCATGGACGCCGCGCTTATCGAACAGGAGGCACATGCCGAGATCTTCATAATAAAACGAGCGTTGAAAAACGTGCAGCGGCACATCTCCCTCCCAGGAAAAAAAAGGATCGATGAGAAAGCAGCCCGTTTCCGTCCGGCGGTCGACGATGACGATATGCGGTCGATGCCTGACGCCAAAGCATTGATTCGGATAGGGAAGGTAGTACAGATCGACGAGCGCGAGAACGAAAAGATCGCGGGCCTTGTCCTTCATTTGCCGATGAAGCGCAATATAATTTCTCGGCTTATCCTTGCCGTAATCCAGCAAAGAGCGGACCGATTTTCCGTACAATTGCTCGAACTGCCGCACAAACGCCTCGTATCCGACGGTTCTGGAATAATAGGAAACCCCTTGCTCCGTTACGTCAATCGGCGCCTGCCACGCCCCGAAATACAAGGGACGGTCATCGTAAACAGCCTCTCCCGTTTGCAACGCATACGAAAAGCAATCCAGCAAGCAATGGGTTTGGCCCCCCTCTGTCACGCCTGCACACCCAATTTGTCCAAGACGGTCGCGACGATCTTCCGAATCGAAAAAAAGTTGTCGCTCACCATCTCTTCATCCTCGAACGCAATATCGAATTGCTGCTCAATTTGAATAATCAGATTGATGGTCTTTACGGAATCCATGCCCATGTCCTTGATCGGATCGCTGTCGTTCAACTGCTCCTCGGACAAGGTGTACTCTATAAGCTCCGCGATTTTTTGCCGCAAAAACGAGGCGATTTGTTCTTCGCGATTCCGCTCCTGAAGCTGTTGAATGAACGAGATCAGCGAACCGACCGTCTTAAACACCGCCGGATCCATTTCTTCCTCCGGAATGACGACCGCAAACTCCTCTTCTATATAAACCATGAATTGAAGAACCATGATCGAATCGATGTTCAATTCCTCAAAGAGGCGATCCTGTTCATTCAGACGACCGGTCGGCGGAAGCTCCAGTTTTGTTGTCATCACATCCCTCAAGCGGTTTAAAATTTCCGTTCGTGCCATCATGTGCCCCACTCCTCCTTTTCCAACATCAACCGGCTCACTTTGCCGGAAGGCAATTTGGGAATTTCCTTTACGAATTGAATCGCGCCCGGCACTTTATAGGCAGGCAAATGTTGAGCGCACCATGCTTTGATATCCTCCGGCCGCACCAAATCGGACGACGGGACGACCAACGCTTTGACAGCCTCGCCCCATACGCGGTGCCTGGCCCTGTATACGACCGTCTCCTTCACCCCCCGCATCAGCCCGATGACCGCCTCGACTTCCGAGGGAACGACCTTCAATCCCGACACGTTGATCAACTCGTCCATTCGTCCAAGCACATGAAGGTTTCCCCGGTCCGTCATATAACCGATATCGCATGTATGGACAGCGGACCGGACAGCAGACTGCCCAGCGGACGCCTGGCGCGAAACGACAATTTCGGATGCGGCAGGCACGCCTTCCCCGCCCGAGACGGACTCCCGCGAAAAGGAAACCTGCAAATGCCGCAGCGGCCGGCCCACATCCGTGAACGAGGTTAATTGATTCCCCAGCGAGATGCAGCCCACCTCCGAGCAGCCATACTGTTGCCAAACATCTTCCCCCTTCTGCTGTAAGCGCTTTATTAAAGCTTCGGAAAGCGGGGCGCCCGAGCTGATCCATTTGTGAAATCTCCATTCATCTTTCGCGAAGGAATTCAGCAAATGATATAGAAACGGTACGGCATACACCACCGGCTTGCCCACGGATCGAATCCTGTGAAGCGCGAATTTCGGGTTTTTATTATGCACAATCACCGGTTCCGTCCCTCTGGACAGGGCGGCCAGCACCCCGGCAATGAGCCCGAAGGAATGCGAAACGGGAACCAGAATGACGGCCTGCTCATCCGCGGACGACCGAAGGCTCCGGTTGTAGCTCGCTATCTCGAGATCGACGTCCCGCCAACGGCGCTCGACCAACTTGGGCCGGCCTGTCGTCCCCGAGCTGTATTGAAACAAGGCGGGATCGCGCGCATGCAAAGTATCGCTGAGTCGGACCACCCCGGTTAAATCTCGATAGATCAGAACGTTGCATCCCGCCTGCATCGCCGACGCCTTGGCCGACGCGAACGGCGTATCGCCATGCAGCAAAAGAACAGATCCCTCATTGTCGCGCACATGCTGCAACACGCTGAGGAGATCAAACGGATGCGCCACACAGACCGCGAACCGTTTCCTGTCCGGAAAACGCATCTCCTCCATGGCGGAGAGCTCTTTTGACCTCAAATCAAAATCATGCTTGCCGTATAAACGGTCATCCACAAACAGCATAGGCCACCTCGCAACACCGGATTCATTACCGCGCGCTTATATGAATATCCGCCAGCTTGACATGGGGATGAAACACCATTTGCTCCAATACGCGAATAAAATGCTCGGCCAGCCGCTCCATCGTTTCCCTCTTGAAAAGCTCGCAGCCATATTCGATCCGGATTCGAATGCGATCGCCATAATCAAACACGACGAAAACAATGTCATACAGACAAAAATGCGTGCAATATTCGTAAAATTGGGCTTTCAAATGAGGGCCGATATGAAAACTCTCGTCCCCCTTGTTCGAGGCGACGTCGGGACACAAAAACATCATGTTGTACAGAGGGTCCGTCGTGCTTTCACGTTTCAACCCCAGCTTCCGATTCAACAACTCCAGAGGATAATCCTGGTTGCTCAGCGCTTCCACCGTGCTTTGCTTGACTTCTTGAAGAAAATCCATACCGTTCTTATTTCCCTGGGGACGGTTTCTCAATGCAATCAAATTCGCAAAATATCCGATCACATGAAGCAATTGATCGTGATTTCTGCCCGCGACCGGCGTGCCGATCACTACATCCTCCCGATCCGCGTATTTGGCCGTTAAAATGTAAAGCGCGGACAGCATGATCATGAATGTCGTCAATCCGGAATGTGCCGCCATTTCCCTGACGCCGTGACGCAATCGATCATCGAGCTCCGCGAAAACAAAATCCCCTCCGGCCAAACTTTGCTTTGCCGGCCTCGGATAGTCAAGGGGGATGTGCGCCGAAGGAATGTCTCCGGAAAACACGCGGAGCCAATACCGTTCCTGTTCCTTCAATTTGGGAGTGCCGAGCAGCTTGTTCTGCCATATGGTAAAGTCCTTGTACTGTATCCCGGGCTCGGGAAGCTCTTTCCCCGCATACAGGTCAAACAACTCCTGATGCAGCCGTTTCATGCTGATGGCGTCCACAAGGATATGATGGATGTCTTGAATCAACAAATAGCTGTCCGGTTCCAGCCGGACGAGGACCGCTCTGATCAAAGGCGCCTTCGCCAAGTCGAACGGTTTGATATATTGTTCAATGACGCCGTCGATCTCATCCGCATGGACCGGACCGGCCATCTCCGCATATTCCATCACAAAATCCACATGCGCATGGATCATTTGCACCGTTTCATCATCGATAGTATGAAATGACGTCCTGAATGATTCGTGTCTGCCCACGAGCGTTCGATATGCCGCTTCCAATTTCCCGATATTCAAGCGGCCCTTCAAGAAGTAGACCGAGGGAACGTTGTACCCCATGCCCCTCCGGCGCGCATCGGTTGAAAATACCCTTTGCTGCCCGTAGGACGCCGGATAATATTCCATTGCTTCCGCCGGCTCAATATGCGAGTACAAGGTTTTGTGGGATTTCTCTATATGCTCCGCGAGACTCCGTATGGTGAAATCGCCGAAAAGCATCTCCATCGGTATTTCCACTTCAAATTCTTTGTTCATTTCCAGTTCCAGAACAATGGCATTTAACGAGTTGCCTCCAAGCTGAAGGAAGCTTTGACTCCCGTCAATCCCTTTTAAATCGAGGATTTTTTCCCATATTTCAATGAGCTTCCCGGTTACATTGTCAAGCTTGGCATCCGCATGGACAGACATCGCTGGTTTGCCCCCTTATGACTTCATCTTAGCTGAATCGTACCACATTTTATATCCTTTGTAAATAATTTTTCCGTTTTATTATACTATTATGGAGGATTTATCCCCCTATTTTTTCGAAACGTATTCCCTTTATCGGGAACGGCGGAGCGCTTGATGCATGCCCGTTTCCAGGTCGTAAATCCGCTTCAGCTCCTCGATCAAAGCGACGAAGGCCGGCCTGCTGCAACTTGACGCGTATATCGATTTGGCCACCACGAGCCTGATGTGATTCCAGTGAAACAAAATGGCGTCCATCTCTCTCCGGATCGCATCTTCCACCGGAATTTTATCCATTCTGTACTTTTCCACCTTTTTGCAATTAATGACCTGATTCAACCCTTCCAACCATCCGTTCAAATGGCTGGACACCGTGTTGCCATGCCCGACGACGCGCCGGTAATAATCGATAAAGCCCGACAGGTCCCGCAAGCCGAAGCGATCGCCGCCCCTGTCCGATTCCGTGTACAGGCCGACCAGGCTTTGAACATACCCGCTTTCATCCGCCGCATCGCCGCCCTGTTGGGGCGTTCGATAAAATTCAAGGCAAGACGGCTCGTCCTGCTGCAAAAAATGCTCCAGGAAGCCATGATAGGCGTTCTCCATGTCTTCGTAACGCAAGGTGCGCTTTTCGTACAGCAAATTGTCTTTATGCCGATGTTCGATAATGTGGAACACTCGCTCCGTTTCATCGAATCCATACACGAGCAACGTATGTTTGAAATGTTTCTTTTGATACATTTCCGGTCGGATCGGCTCGAAAAAACAATCGATCCATACGATGACCGGCCTCCCTTGAAGCAAGGCCCGCTTTATGTCGCCCACGATATCGGCGGACCTTTCCCTTGTCAGCGCATGAATGCCGCGCTCCGCCGCCAGGGGGGCGAATTCCTTTACGGGCTCGTATTCGGCGCTGATGCTCCTTTCGCCGCCTCCCGTCAACCTGTACCGGATACGGTCATTCAGCAGGAATGCCAGCACGTCCTCCCCGAAATATCGGACCACCGGGAAGAACGAATTATAGAAGCATTGGCTGTAAAACAGCTCTGTAAACGGCTCGATCGGATGCAGTACGCTCAGCGTCATAACCCCCCAGCATCGAGCGCCAGACGGGCCGCGCCGATCATGCCGGCCATGTCGCCAAGCTGCGCCGGAATGACGGGAACCTCCGGACTCAGGAAGAAGTCCAGCGTGCAGCGCTTCAGTTGTTCGCGAATCGGATCGAACAGGAAATCGCCCTGCGCGGTCACCGCGCCGCCGATAATGATCGCCGGCGGATTGAGCGTGTGGATCAGCGTGGCCAGGCCCGCGGCGATATATTCCGCGTACCGTTCCACCGCGCGCATGGACGGAACGTCCCCGCCGCGCGCCGCGGCGAACAACGCCTTCGGCGTCATTTCGCTCCCCTGCGCCGCGGGCATTTCGCCGATCATCCGCTTGAGCGCCGTCACCGAAGCGTACTGCTCCCAGCAGCCGTGAAGACCGCAGGAGCAGGGCAGGCCGTCAAGCATGATTCTCAGATGGCCGTACGCGCCGGCAAAACCGTCCCTCCCGCGAAAGATCCGCCCGTCCGCCATCACGCAGCCGCCCACTCCGGTGCCGAGCGCGATGCACAGGAAGTCCCGGCGGTTCCGGCCCGCGCCGAGCCAATGCTCGCCCAGGGCCATCGCGTTGACATCGTTGTCCACCGCGATCGGATAGGAGAACCGCCGGCCCAACTCCGCTTTCAAATCCATGTTTCGCCATTCGGGAAGATTGGCCGTCGCTCCGCCGACGATGCCGGCCCGGTTCACGTAGCCCGCCGTGCCGACGCCGATGCCGATGGGACGGAGGCCCAGATCCCCGGCTTTTTGGCTCAATTGTTCAACGATAGTTCCCAGTTTGGAAAGCAGGGCCGATTTCCCGGCTAAAGCTTCGGTGGACCGCGTTTCCTGATGGAAGATTTGCCCATCCGGCCCGACAAGGCCCGATTTGATATTCGTTCCGCCAATATCCAGCGCCATTGCACAGATTCGATCCATCGCGCTTCCTCACTTTGCTGCGGACGTTTGAATGAACTGCCTGTACTCGCGGTAAAGCTTGGGCGAATCGGGATGTCCGGCGTGAACCGGGCTGTCCGGCTTGTTCATCATGCCCAGATATTGATAACACAACACTTTGTCCGCGTATTTCGACGCCGCTTCAAGCTGGCCCTTGACCCGTTCAAACGGCGCCGGGAACAACACCTTGCCGTGAAATTTGAATATTTCCACGTCGGCCCAGAGCGGCTTGCCCGCTTGATCATGCGCCTCCCGCAGCCGCGCGTAAATGTCGTCCAGCTCGGCGATCATCGTCTTCCCCACGCCGACTTCATCCTGATAGGCGATATCATCGGCGTCCAGCGCCTTCAACTGCTCGACGAAGCGGCCGTCGGCCCGAATGGTGCGCGTCCCGAAAGGGGCGATCAGCACCCGCTCCGGCCCGAGCTTGCGGCAATGGCCGGCCAATGAATTGACATATTCCAGATAGGGCTCGGGGAAGTATTCCTGAATCGCCGCTTCCACCGGAAAATACCAGCCCCTGAACGAGCGATGATGCCCGTAACGCTCCGCCAATTCGCGGGCGAAATCGAAGCGGTACCGCGCGGCCTCGCCCCGGCTGCCGAATCCGTGAAAAATCGGGGTGGAGAAAAACCCGAGCCCGATATAGATCGCCAGATTCAGGCGATTCCCGGCTTTCAGCACCGCTTCGAGCGGATCGGGGCAGACCAGGTTCCACCGTTCCTTGATCACATCCGACGGATAAAACGTTTTTCCGTGGAGCGCGACCGACATCAAAATCAACGTATCCATGCCCGCATCCGCCATCTCCGACAGCTTCAGCTCCCAATCTCCGGCGGTGAATTGGTCGGTTGTGGAGTTCCAATGATCCCCTTCATACGGGTTGGGATGATGAAAATCAAACCACGTGCCGGTGATCGGCAAAATCGTCTCTTTGCTCATGCTTCCCCTTCTTTCTGTCGTTGCGGTTCCACCCTTAACCTTTGACCCCGGTGAGGTTAATTCCTTCTATAAAATAACGTTGAGCGCAGAAAAACATCACGATGACCGGCAAAGTGAACATCGCCGACGCCGCCATCAGCAAATCCCATTCCACATAATGCTCCGCCAAAAACGACTGCAATCCCAGCGTCAACGTATACATCGAGCTGTCGTTCAAATAGATCAGCGGCCCGAGAAAGTCGGACCAGGTGAACAGGAACGTAAAGATGGCGACCGTAGCCAATGCCGGCCTGCACAGCGGAAGCACGATCCGCGAAAAAATCGTGAATTCGTTCGCGCCGTCGATCCTTGCGGCCTGAATCAACGAATCCGGCAAGGTCATGAAAAATTGGCGCAATAGGAAAACGTAGAAAGGCGCGGCGGTAAAAGCGGGTATGATCAACGGCCAATACGTGCCGACCAAATGCAGCTTTTGGAAGATGACATAGACCGGAATCATCGTCACCTGGTAAGGCAGCAGCATCGTGGCAATGACGGCCGGAAAGATCCACTTTCTTCCCTTCCAATCGATTTTGGTCAGGGAATAGGACACCAGCGCGGAAGAAATCACCTGGCCGACGACGCTCAACACGGTCACATACAGCGTATTCAGCGTATATCTCCAATAGGGAATCCGGTCAAACACGCGAACATAGTTGTCCCACTGAACATGCTCCGGAATAAACGTCAGCGTCGACCGCGAAATTTCCGGAAGCGATTTGAGCGAAGTGGCCATCAGCCACAGGAAAGGAACAAAGAAGACGATGCCAAATCCGATGAGCACCGCTTGAGCTGCGAGGGTGTGGTTTGCCGTTTTTGCGCGAGATGCGCGAGAATTGGTCATCGCGATTATTCCCCCCCGTAAGTGACCCATTTTTTAGATGTTTTAAAAATGACCCACGTCACCAGGCCGACGACGACAAACATCAACCAGGCCATCGCCGACGCTTTGCCCATTTTCAAAAAGTAAAATGCGTTATGATACAAATAGAGCGCATAGACCAGCAGCGAATTTTCCGGCCCGCCGATCATGCTGTTATTCAGACCGCCGGAGCTGCCAATGACGAAATACACCTGCGTAAAGTATTGAAACCCCGCGACGATCTGCATGATCAATTGGAACAAAATAATCGGGGAGATGCCCGGCAAGGTGATATGGATAAATTTCCGCCACAAATTGGCGCCGTCGATCTCCGCCGACTCGTACAACGCCTTGGACACATCCTGCAGCGACGCGAGAAAGATGACGATGACATTGCCGATCAGCCATACGCCCATAATGATCAAGGACGGCTTCGTGTACGCCGGGTCCCCCAGCCAGCTCGGGCCGTTGATGCCGAGCTTCGAAAGCATCAGATTGAACAAGCCGGATTTTCCGTTCAAAATCCACATCCACAGCAGCGCCGCGG
>CAYYCV010000002.1:53360-86694 GCA_964470405.1 uncultured Caryophanales bacterium | reverse complement strand
GTTCCCCAACCCATGCCCCCACCCTGCACCGTTTTTTCACCGCACTTTTAAATCGATGTTTACTTGTGCAGACCGCACTCCGTCTTTTCCGTCCCGGCCCAGCGCCCGGCTCTCGGATCCTCGCCGGGCTGAACCGCCCGCGTGCAATAGTGGCAGCCGATACTCGGATAATGCCGATCGTGGAGCGGATTATAAATCACATCATACTTCTTAATATAATTACAAACGTCCTCCGAAGTCCAGTTTGCCAACGGATTAAACTTGATCAATCCAAATTTGGTGTCATATTCCATCTTTTTGGCATTCGCCCGGGTGGGCGCCTGATCCCGGCGAATACCGGTAATCCATGCGTCATAGCGGGACAAATTGTCGATCAAAGGCTGTACTTTTCGGATGCTGCAGCATTCGTTCGGATTGCTTTTCCACAGCTCGTCGCCATATTGCGCCGCCTGCTCCTGCGGGGTCAGTTTGGGCTTGACCTGAATAAAATCAACTCCATACCGGGCGGATAATCGATCTCTGGTCTGGTACGTTTCCGCAAAATGAAAATCCGTATCCAGATAAAAAATATCGGTCTGCGGCGATATTTTCTGCACCATATCGACCAAAACGACATCCTCCGCACCAAAGCTGCAGGCTAACGTAATATTGGGGAACCGTTCAACCGCCCATATGATCAGGGCTTCCGCGGATTGATTTTCGAACTCTGCGCTTGCTTCCGCCGCCAACTTCTCCTTCTCCAACAAATTCATCTTCCTTACCCTCCAGCTAATACCAAGTATTTTGATGCGAATTAACGCATTTACATCTATTATTATAGAACTTCCACTTCGATTGTCAACCGCTTTTTGGAAATTTTAAATCAACCGATGCCAAATCGAATGCCGTGGATGTTGGTATTATATTCTTAAAGCCGGTCGATGTGACGTTTATAAATGAGAAAGAGAGGTGCCCCGCAGTGTGCAACACACCGTAAGGCACCCCCATTGGCTTCGCGGCCGCTTCCGCGAATTGAAGCTAAAACGCGTTGGCATCCCGCGGCACTCTGCGGGCTACCCCCGATTCGATCGCCGCGCGGATCACCTGCTGTCTCACCGTCTCCACCACTTTCATATTGAACACGCTCGGGATAATATACTGCTCGTTGAGTTCGTGGTCCCCGATGATGGAGGCGATCGCATAAGCCGCGGCAAGCTTCATTTCCTCGTTGATCGTCGTCGCCCTGCAATCCAGCGCGCCGCGGAAAATCCCGGGGAAACAAAGCACGTTGTTGATCTGGTTCGGGTAATCCGAACGCCCCGTAGCCATGACTCTGACGTACGGCTCGGCGTCCTCCGGACTGATCTCCGGGTTCGGGTTCGCCATGGCGAACACAATCGGATCCCGGCCCATCCGTTTCAAATCGTCGACTTTCAGCGCCCCCGGGCCGGACAACCCGATGAACACATCGGCCCCTTCGATCACGTCCGACATCGTCCCGGTCAATTGATCGGGATTCGTATTCTCGGCGTACCATTGGTACATCGGGTTATCGTAGGTTTTTCCCTGGTGGAGCGCTCCGGCCGATCGGGTGACGCCGACGATGTTTTTGACCCCGGCCGCCATCAAAATCTTGGTGCAGGCGATGCCCGCCGCGCCGGCTCCGCTGAAAACCACCTTGATCTCTTCCATTTTCTTGCCGACCAGCTTCATCGCGTTAATGAGGCCGGCCAGCATCACTACGGCCGTCCCGTGCTGATCGTCGTGGAAGACGGGGATATCCAGCTCCTGCTTCAACCGCTCCTCGATTTCAAAACAGCGGGGGGAGGATATGTCCTCCAGATTGATTCCGCCGAACGCGGGCGCAATCGCTTTAATAATCTGAATCATTTGCTCCGTATCCTTGGTGTCCAGACAGATCGGAAAGGAGTCCACACCGGCCATTTCCTTGAACAGCATCGCCTTGCCCTCCATGACCGGCATCGCGGCCAACGGCCCGATGTCGCCCAGGCCGAGCACCGCCGTCCCATCGGAGATGACGGCCACCATGTTGCGCTTGATCGTCAGCGAGAAAGCCTTCGACGGGTCCTCGTGGATCGCCATGCAAACCCGGGCGACGCCGGGCGTATACACCCGCGACAAATCGTCCCGGTTTTTAACGGGGACCTTCGGTTTCATTTCGATTTTCCCGCCCAAATGCAGCAAAAAGGTCTGATCCGACACGTTGACGATTTTCACATGGTCGTTTTGCCGGAGCGCCGTGACGATCCGCACCTGGTGCGCGTCGTCAATGATGTTCACCGTGATGTCCCGCACGGTATAGTCCTGATGGCTGTTGATGATATCCACCGCGATAATCTCACCGCCGGCATCGTTAATCATCGACGCGATATCAATAAATGTAAGCGTATTGTCTATCTCCAAACGAAGAATAATGCTATGACTGCCTTTTGATAAAATTGCCATCTGTCATTCCTCCTGAGCATGTCTTGTTGTTTTTGTTGTAGTTTTTATTATAGAGCTAAACCGCTTCAAGTCAAGGACGAGCCGTACCGGTACGAAACGCGCGCACCCGAAAACGGGCAAAATTAAAAAGCCTTTTCTTAAAAATTAAGAAGAGGCTTTTATCGCATATCTTTGTCTGCCGTGAACCCGCATTAACGCTTGGAAAATTGAGGAGCCCGACGCGCTGCTTTCAAACCGTATTTCTTCCGCTCCTTCATGCGCGGATCGCGAGTAAGGAAGCCCGCCCTTTTCAAAGGGGTCCGAAAATCGGGGTCCGCCTTGAGCAACGCACGGGAAATACCGTGACGAATCGCCCCGGCCTGCCCGGAGATGCCGCCGCCATGGGCAATGACCAACACATCGTATTTGTTCAATGTTTCCGTCAGCCTGAGCGGCTGCTTCACAATCAATTTTAACGTTTCGAGTCCGAAATAATCGTTAATTTCGCGCTTATTGATCACGATTCGCCCTTCACCCGGCACCAAGCGAACCCGAGCTACCGAATTTTTACGACGACCCGTTCCGTAATACTGAACCTGAGCCATGAAACAAACCTCCCTCTAAATTAACCGCGAAGTTCCCATACTTCGGGATTTTGCGCTTGATGTGGATGCTCGTTTCCGGCATACACTTTCAACTTCAATTTCAACTTGTCGCCAAGGCGATTCTTCGGCAGCATGCCGTGAATAGCCAATTCAATCATGCGATGGGGTTTCTTGTTCAACATCTCTTGCGCCGATGTCACTTTCAACCCGCCCGGATGCGTTGAATGCCGATAGTACATCTTGTTTTGCAGCTTCTTCCCGGTCAATACAATCTTCTCCGCGTTAATGACTACCACGAAATCTCCTGAATCGACATGGGGGGTGAATTGGGGCTTGTGCTTGCCGCGAATAATGCTTGCCGCTTCGCTGGCCAGCCGTCCCAACGTTTGACCGGCTGCGTCGATAACATACCATTTGCGCTCAACTTCATTCGGCTTTGCCATATATGTGGTACGCATTATAATCCTCCTTCATAGACCAACTAATATCATACAATAAAAAAAGTCAGGAATCAAGAACAAATTCATACTTCACTTCCCACAACATCAGCCCGCGGGCTTCCGCCGTCGGACCGGCCAAGCTTCGGTCCCGCCCCTCCAGAATCGATCGCATGTCCCGCCAATCCTTTTTGCCTTCGCCAATCTGAATGAGCGTTCCCATGATGATCCGCACCATGTTATACAAAAATCCGCTGCCCGAAAAAAAGAAATGAACCACGCCGGGATGATCCGCTGCCGTCGCATGCTCCGGCGGCGCTTCCTTCTCCATACGCGCCTCGAAAAGGGTGCGGACATGCGATGTTTTCGTCGATTTGCGGGAACAGAAGGACGAGAAGTCATGCTCTCCCACAAGGCAATTCAACGCCTTCTCCATCGCGGTCAAGTCCAGCTTCGTCGGATGATGAAACTGGAAGGGCTGCCGAAATACGTCGCGATACTTGCCGATGTTGATCGTATATCGGTACGTTTTCCGTTCAGCCTGGTAGCTGGCATGAAACGCCGGATCGACTTCCTCGGAGCACGTCACGATGATGTCCTCCGGCAGCCGGGTGTTCAACGCCATCGCCCAACGATGGCCGGGAATGGATGAAGCGGTGTGGAAGTTGACCACTTGCCCCCTGGCATGAACACCGGCATCCGTCCGTCCAGAAGAAATCAGGCGCCCCCGTTCTCCTGTCAGCACGGCGATCGCCTCTTCCAACTTATCCTGAATGGTATTCTTTTGCGGTTGGGCTTGAAAACCGAAGTAACGGGTTCCGTCATAGCTCACGGTCAGCCTGATATTACGCATGCGCTCTCCCCGATCCGTTCCATCCGCCGTCGAACCGATCCATTACGCCTGATCGACAAGCTCCAAATACACCATGGGAGCCGAATCGCCGCGGCGGGGTCCCAATTTCAGTATCCGCGTATATCCGCCGGGACGCTCCGAATAACGGGAAGCCAACTCCGAAAACAATTTCTGAATCGCATCCTGCTCTTCGTTCACCGATTCGCGACGAACAAATTCCGCTACCTGACGGCGGGCATGAAGGTCGCCCCGCTTGGCCAGCGTAATCAACTTTTCCGCAATCGACCGAACTTCCTTGGCCTTCGCTTCGGTGGTTTGAATTCGTTCATGTATGAATAAATCGGTGACCAGATCCCGGAACAAGGCTTTGCGGGCGCTGGAATCGCGGCCTAACTTCTGGTATGCCATTGTTTTCCCTCCTTAATCTTCTTCTCTCAACGACAAGCTCAGCTCTTCTAATTTCTCCTGTACTTCTTCCAACGATTTGCGCCCGAGATTGCGCACTTTCATCATATCTTCCTCGGTTTTGGTGATCAGTTCCTGCACCGTATTGATGCCCGCGCGTTTCAGGCAATTGTAAGAACGAACCGAAAGATCCAGCTCTTCGATCGTCATTTCAAGAACCTTCTCTTTCTTGTCCTCTTCCTTCTCCACCATGATTTCCGCGTCTTTGGCTTCATCCGTCAGGCCGACGAACAGCATCACATGCTCGGTCAAAATTTTCGCGCCCAGGCTCACCGCTTCCTCCGGCCGGATGCTTCCGTCCGTCCACACTTCCAAAGTCAGCTTGTCGTAGTTGGTCACCTGGCCCACGCGCGTGTTTTCCACCGTGTAGTTGACGCGAATAATCGGCGTATAGATGGAATCGATCGGAATGACGCCGATCGGCTGATCTTCCCGCTTGTTTTTGTCCGCTTGAACATAACCGCGTCCCCGGTTGGCAAATATTCTCATGTGCAAACGGGCGTCTGGAGATAGAGAGGCAATATGGAGATCGGGATTGAGGATTTCCACATCGCTGTCGGCACGAATATCTCCCGCCGATACGACGCCCTCGCCTTCCACATCGATTTCCAGCACTTTCTCCTCGTCGGAGTGGATTTTGAGCGACAATCCCTTCAGATTAAGAATCATCTCCGTCACATCTTCCCTGACTCCGGGCACGGTGGAAAATTCATGAAGCACCCCGTCGATCTGCACGGAATTGACCGCAGCGCCCGGCAAAGAAGACAGCAAAATGCGCCGCAGGGAATTGCCCAGCGTGGTTCCATATCCTCTTTCCAACGGCTCCACTACAAACTTCCCGTAGTTCGCGTCTTCGCTGATGGTCATGATCTCAATTTTCGGTTTTTCAATTTCTATCATCAAACGTACCTCCTCCAAAACGTCGTTCCCCACTGGAATAACTTCAAATTACTCAAACCCCGTAGTATGCCTATCCTTCACCATCATTATTCACATGCTGAAGTTATTTATACCACATCTCGCGAGTATGCCTTAAACCCGGCGGCGTTTTGGCGGACGGCAACCATTATGAGGGATCGGTGTCACGTCTTTGATCAAGTTCACTTCCAACCCGGCGGCCTGAAGAGAACGAATGGCGGCTTCTCTGCCGGCGCCCGGACCTTTCACCATGACTTCCACATTCTTGAGGCCATGCTCCATTGCGGCTCTGGCGGCCGATTCGGCAGCCATCTGCGCTGCGTACGGCGTGCTTTTGCGCGAGCCTTTGAATCCGAGATTGCCCGAGCTGGCCCAGGAAATTGCATTGCCATGCGGATCGGTGATGGTCACAATGGTATTGTTAAACGTGGAGCGAATATGCGCTACACCCGATTCAATATTTTTACGGTCGCGCCGTTTGGTTCGAACCACTTTTTTGGGTTTTGCCATTTCAACTGTCCCTCCTTCTTATTTCTTCTTGTTCGCAACGGTACGGCGAGGGCCTTTACGCGTGCGAGCATTCGTTTTGGTGCGCTGTCCCCGAACGGGCAGTCCGCGGCGATGACGCAATCCGCGATACGATCCGATCTCGATCAGGCGCTTGATGTTCATGGAGATTTCACGGCGCAAATCGCCTTCCACCTTGACGGTCTTATCGATCGTTTCACGCAATCTGCTGATTTCATCTTCCGTCAAATCGCGGACGCGCGTGTCCGGATTGATGCCGGTCGAAGCAATGATCTTTTGAGCCGTGCTTGTTCCGATTCCGAAAATGTACGTCAATGCAATTTCCACTCTTTTGTCGCGAGGCAAATCTACTCCAGATATACGAGCCATATGGTTTACGACACCCCCTTCTTAACCTTGTTTTTGTTTGTGCTTCGGATTTTCACAAATGACCATTACGGTTCCCTTGCGGCGAATCACTTTGCATTTTTCACAAATCGCTTTGACCGACGGTCTCACTTTCATGGCAACTACCTCCTGCTTCTACTTTCTATACGTAATACGGCCTCTGGTTAAATCATAAGGCGATAACTGCACGACCACCTTATCTCCAGTCAGAATCCGGATAAAATGCATTCTTAGTTTGCCGGAAACGTGAGCAAGTATCTGGTGTCCGTTTTCCAACTCAACTTTAAACATCGCATTCGGCAAAGGCTCCAGAACGGTTCCTTCCACCTCAATCACATCTTCCTTGGCCACAGTTATTCTCCTTTCTCATGTGCAATTTGCTGCTTTTCAACGAACTGATTCAGCGCGAATCTCAATTTTCCATTGGAAACACGGCCCGTTTCGCCTATGCTGTCCACGACTTCCTTGCTGATCTCATCGATTAATTGAAGATGGAGCAGGTTTTTCTTTTTGGGATGATCGAATTTGCGCTTATCCCCATCCGCGATCTTCACCATTTTGCGATCGATGATCCCGATCACGATGGCGAATTTGCCGGCCTCTCTGCCGCGATGAATTTTTACAATTTGTCCGAGTCTGGGTTTGGCCGATTGGTCCACATTCATCACCTACACCTTGGACTTTGTCAGAATTTCGTACCCATCTTCCGTAATGAAAATGGTGTGTTCAAAATGCGCACAAAGTGAGCCGTCTACGGTGACTACGGTCCAGTTGTCCTCCAGCGTCCGAACATATCGCTGTCCAACCACGACCATCGGTTCAATTGCCAAAGCCATACCCGGTTTCAGTCGGGGACCATGCCCCGGCGCTCCGTAGTTGGGGATTTGCGGTTCTTCGTGCAGCTCCGCTCCAATTCCGTGGCCCACATATTCGCGGACGACGGAAAATCCGGCATCTTCAATACATCGTTGAATCGCATGAGAGATCGTATATAAACGAACGTCAGGCTTGGCTTCGGCCAATCCGACATACAGGGATTGTTCCGTGACCTCCAGCAATCTGGCGGCGGTTTCGGATATGCTGCCCACCGCATAGGTCCAGGCGGAATCGCCGTGGTACCCTTGAAAGCAGGCGCCGATATCGATGCTGACGATATCGCCGTCCACCAGTTTCCTTTCGCTCGGGAACCCGTGAACCAATTGCTCGTTGACTGAAGCGCAAATGCTCGCAGGAAAATCATTGTAGCCTTTAAAAGACGGAAATGCGTGCTGGCTGAGGATATACTGCTCAGCGATGCGATCCAGCTCTTTCGTCGTGACGCCCGGTTGAATCGCATCCTTGATCAAACGATGGGTGTCGGCGACGATTCTGCCCGCTTCCCGCATGATATCCAGTTCAACATTCGATTTGCATATAATCATGTGGCCTAACCTTTCAGAAGAGACTCGATCTGTGAAGTTACCGCGTCGATTTCCTGTTCGCCGTTCACTTCGCGCAACAGACCTTTTTGTCTGTAATAACCGAGCAGCGGGGCCGTTTTATTCGTATACTCATCCAGGCGGGTCCCCACTTTCTCCGCCGTGTCGTCCGAGCGCTGGTACAGTTCGCCGTCGCATCGGTCGCAAGCATCGGAACGCTTGGGAGGATTGAATTTGACATGGTAAGTAGCTCCGCAGGATTTGCAAATCCTGCGGCCTGTCAAGCGCTCCAGCAGCAAGTTGCGATCCACCGTCAAATTGATCACATGTTCTATTTTACGCTCCATGGCTTCCATAATGCCATCCAAGGCTTCGGCCTGGGATAAAGTTCTGGGAAAGCCATCGAGCAGAAAACCCGATTTGCAATCTTCTTCCCGCAGCCTTTCGCGAACGATGCCCACCGTAATTTCATCCGGTACGAGCAGACCTTGATCCACGTACGATTTGGCTTGCTTGCCCAGCTCCGTGCCCTGGCTCATCGCCAATCGAAACGCGTCGCCGGTCGAGATGTGCGGGACGGAAAAACGGGTCACGACTCTGTCGGCCTGCGTTCCCTTCCCGGCTCCGGGAGGACCCATAAAAATCATATTCACTTCCGATTCCCTCCTAACCACCGAGTGTGGCAGCCCTGGATTCATTTCTCTTATTTATTAATAAATCCTTTGTAATGACGCTTGATCAATTGGCTTTCCACCTGCTTCATCGTTTCCAAGCCCACGCCGGTTACGATCAGAAGCGAGGTTCCGCCGATCTGCACGGAGGTCGGCAGTCCGGCCAGCGCGCCAAAATATACCGGCAAAATCGATACCGCCGCCAGGAAGATCGAACCGAACAACGTGATTCTCGTCATGACCCGGGTCAGGTAAACCGATGTGGTTTTGCCCGGCCGAATCCCGGGAATATACCCGCCGTTTTTCTTCATCTGATCGGCCATTTGCACCGGGTTGATCTGAACGAAGGTGTAGAAGAAAGTGAATCCGATGATCAGCAGCGCGTAGAACGCAACGCCCGCCAAAGCGCCGGTTGAATAATCGAAATTGGTGATGATCCAATCCGCGACGGGGTTCCCTCTCCAGAAGCTGGCAATCTGTGGCGGAAACAGCAACAGCGACAAAGCGAAGATAACCGGGATAACGCCTGCCGCATTGACTTTAAGCGGAATATGCGTGGATTGCCCGCCGTACATTTTGCGTCCAACCACTCTTTTGGCATATTGAACCGGCACTTTGCGCACGCCTTGCTGTATGAAAATAACACCAATTACGATCACAACGACCGCAATAATGATTAAAACGATTTTCAAAATGCTGAAAAACAGGTTCCCTTCGGCTCCGGCCCCGAACTCCTGCGTGTAAATCTGGTTTACGCCGGAAGGGATGACCGCGACAATCCCCGCAAAAATGAGGATGGATATCCCGTTGCCGATACCGTTTTCGGTAATTTGCTCCCCTAGCCACATCAGCAGGGAAGTTCCCGCCGTCAGCACGATCGCAATCATCGAATAGGTTCCAAGACCCGGATCAAGCACCATCTGATTGCTGTAAAGGCGATTGAAACCGATGGAAAGCCCGTAAGCCTGGATCAAACCGAGCGCGATCGTTCCGTAACGGGTGATTTGCGTCAATTTCTTCCGGCCCGCTTCCCCTTCTTTCGACCATTGGGTAAACCGCGGCACAACATCCATGCTCAACAATTGCACGATAATCGATGCGGTGATGTACGGCATAATTCCCATCGCAAAAACGGAAAATTTCTCAAGCGCTCCACCCGTAAAGGTGTTCAGCAATCCGAAAATGTCGTTTTGCGATTGGTCCACCGTCTTCAAAAAATCGGTATTGATGTTTGGCACTGGAATAAAGGAGCCGATGCGATAAACGAGCAAAATGAGTAAAGTGAAAAGAATCTTTCTCCTCAGATCGGCTACCTTCCAGATGTTAGAAATCGTATTAAACATTAAATCACCTCGGTTTTACCGCCGGCAGCCTGGATCTTATCCACCGCAGTTTGGGAAAACTTATTCGCTTTGACTGTAAGTTGCACAGTTATATCACCGTTTCCTAAAATCTTGATGCCGTTTTTAGGATTTTTAACCAGACCAGATTCAATTAAGGTTTCTGGTGTAACCTCGGTTCCTTCTGCGAATTTATTGAGTTCTTCCAAGTTCACGACTGCATATTCTTTACGATGAATGTTGGTGAATCCGCGTTTTGGCAAACGACGATAGAGCGGGTTTTGTCCGCCTTCGAATCCGGGCCGAACTCCTCCCCCGGAACGCGCATTTTGACCTTTATGACCGCGCCCGGCAGTTTTTCCAGTACCGCTGCCGATGCCCCGTCCCACGCGCTTGCGGGGTTGGTTGGAGCCTGGTGCCGGTTTTAATTCGTGTAATTTCATCGTAGCACCTCCTTATAATCTCACCGATCGACTCATTCAGATTTCTCTGACTTGAACCAAATGAGTAACTTGTTTAACCATGCCTCTGATTGCCGGATTATCTTGATGAACGACCGTCTGATGCAGTTTGGACAAGCCAAGAGTTTTCACAGTCAGGCGATGTTTCCCGGAACGGCCAATCAGACTTCGAACGAGGGTGATTTCCAATTGCTTTGCCATCATTTGCCCTCCTAACTTAATAATTCTTCCACCGTTTTGCCGCGAAGCTTGGCTACTTCCTCCACCCTTTTCAGGCGCTGCAAGCCTTCCAGAGTGGCGTTGACCATATTCATCGAATTCGATGATCCCAATGATTTGGTCAAAATATCGTTGACACCGGCCAGTTCCAATACGGCGCGCACCGGGCCGCCGGCGATAACTCCCGTACCTTCCAACGCGGGTTTCAACAGCACGCGGCCCGCGCCGAATTTACCGGTAACCAGATGAGGAATCGTCGTTCCCACAATCGGAACATGAATCAGATTTTTCTTGGCGTCGTCAATGCCTTTGCGAATGGCATCGGGAACTTCAGAAGCTTTGCCGATGCCCGCGCCGACCCAACCTTTTCCGTCGCCGACGACAACCAATGCGCTGAAGCTGAAGCGGCGTCCGCCTTTGACAACCTTGGCCACGCGATTGATATGCACTACTTTTTCACTCAGCTCCAAAGTTTCGGGATCTACACGCAAGTTGCTAACCTCCTTGTATTTTCGAATTAGAATTCAAGCCCTGCTTCGCGAGCAGCATCCGCCAGCGCTTGAACTCTTCCGTGGTATAAATATCCGCTGCGGTCGAATACGACTTTGTCGATTCCGTTTTGCTTCGCCCTTTTGGCGATCAGATCGCCGACTTTGCGAGCCGCCTCCACATTGCCTCCGTTGGATACCTGCTCATGCAGTTCCTTCTCCACCGTGGATGCGGATACCAGGGTAACCCCTTTAACGTCATCTATAATCTGGGCATACATGTGTTTGGATGACCGAAAAATATTTAAACGGGGGCGTTCTCCCGTGCCCTGAATTTTTTTGCGCACACGCAAATGCCTTTTGATGCGGGCTTCATTCTTATCCGCTTTTGAAATCATTCCGGATTCGCTCCTTTCTCATTCTTGATTCCGCCTGCTTACTTCTTCTTACCGGCCTTTCCTTCCTTGCGAATCACGCGCTCGCCTTCGTAACGAATTCCTTTGCCCTTGTACGGCTCCGGTTCGCGGACGGAACGAATCTTGGCGGCCATGGCTCCGACCAATTCCTTGTCAATCCCTTTGACGATGATCTTGTTGTTCGCCGGGACATCGAATTCAATGCCTTGTTCGGGTTCAATTTCCACGGGATGGGAATACCCGACATTGAGCACGACTTTGTTTCCGTTCTTGTTGGCGCGATAACCTACGCCGATCAAATCAAGCGATTTGCTGAAACCGTCCGTCACGCCGTTGACCATGTTGGCGATCACGCTGCGGGTGGTTCCGTGCAACGAGCGGTGCAATTTATTGTCTGAAGGGCGTTCGACCACAATGGTGTCGCCTTCGATGTTGACTTTCATCTCTTTGTGAATTTCACGGGAGAGCGTTCCTTTCGGTCCTTTCACTGTGACCAGCAGATTATCCAGCGTGACGTTTACGCCGCTTGGCACCGAAATCGGTTTTCGACCGATACGAGACATTGCTACACCTCCAATAGTTCCTGCTCAGCTCTAATTTCTTGTTTTTCGATTTTTCATTTCGGGATTACCAAACGTAGCATACCACTTCGCCGCCGGCTTTGGACTGACGCGCTTCCTTGTCGGTCATGACGCCGAGGGATGTGGAGATGATCGCGATTCCCAAGCCGCCCAGCACCTTCGGCACCTCCGCGCTCTTGGTGTATACCCGCAGCCCGGGCTTGCTGATTCTTTTCAAACCGGAAATAACTCGTTCATTGTTGGGCCCGTATTTCAGAAAAAGACGGATAACCCCCTGCTTGTTGTCATCAATATATTCAGCGTCACGGATGAAACCTTCGCGCTTTAAAATTTCGGCGATTTCCTTCTTGATTTTGGAAGAAGGCATTTCCACGGTTTCGTGACGGACAATATTTGCATTGCGAATGCGAGTCAGCATATCTGCAATCGGATCTGACATTACCATATTGAGAACCTCCCTTCCCGAAGTGGGTTATTACCAACTTGCTTTCTTTACACCCGGGATTTGACCTTTATAAGCTAATTCCCGGAAACAGATTCTGCATATTTTGAATTTGCGCAGCACCGAATGCGGTCGGCCGCACCGTTCGCAGCGCGTATATCCGCGCACTTTGAACTTGGCTTTACGCTGCTGCTTGATTTTCATCGAAGTCTTTGCCACCTGATTCTAACACCTCCGATAGGATTGTTTGACATGCGGGATCGCCTTTACTTGGCAAACGGCATTCCCAATTGCGCCAATAATTCATGGGCTTCTTCGTCCGTATTCGCCGTCGTAACGATAACAACGTCCATCCCGCGAACTTTATCCACTTTATCGTATTCGATTTCCGGGAAAATCAACTGTTCCTTCAAGCCCAGCGTATAGTTGCCGCGCCCGTCAAACGCCTTGTTCGACACGCCGCGAAAGTCGCGCACGCGCGGCAGGACGACGTTAAACAGTTTATCCAGAAAATAGTACATGCGATCGCCGCGCAACGTAACCTTCGCGCCGATGGGCATGCCTTCGCGCAATTTGAATCCGGCGATGGATTTTTTGGCCCTGGTAATGACCGGCTTCTGTCCGGATATGAGCGAAAGCTCCTCGACCGCCGCATCCAGCACCTTGGAATTGGAAACCGCATCGCCTACCCCCATGTTAACCACCACTTTTTCCACTCTGGGGACCTGCATAACCGATGTATAATTAAACTTTTTCAGCATACCCGGCGTAACTTCACTCTTGAATTGCTCTTTCATTCGAACTGACACAGTTGATCTGCCTCCTTTCCGTCCCATTCATCATTAATCGATCACTTCGCCCGACCTTTTGGACACTCTGACTTTGCTGCCGTTGTCCCCCACCTGGTAACCGATGCGGGTCGGTTTGCCGCTCCGCGGATCGATCAGCATCACGTTGGACGCGTGAATCGGCGCTTCCTGATTCAAGATGCCGCCCTGCTGATTTTCCTGGGAAGGCTTGGCGTGTTTCTTCACCATGTTGACCCCTTCGACCAGCACTCTGTTCTCGCGGGGATAAGCGGCGATAATCCGCCCCTTCTTGCCTTTATCTTTACCGGTGATCACCATCACCGTATCATTTTTCTTCACATGCATTTTGCCGTTGTACGAGCCCGGCTTAATCTTCGCCTTTGCCATAGGTACCACCTCCTCTAACGTTTTCCGCGGGAATGCCGCAGCGGGCTAAATTGACTTTTACAGCACTTCCGGCGCCAGCGAAACGATCTTCATGAACTCTTTTTCGCGCAGCTCGCGCGCAACCGGTCCAAAAATCCGCGTTCCCCGCGGGCTCCGATCATCCTTTACAAGCACCGCCGCATTTTCGTCGAAACTGATATAGGAGCCGTCATTTCTGCGGGCCCCCCATTTGCTTCGCACAATAACCGCTTTAACGACGTCGCCTTTTTTGACAACGCCTCCTGGTGTTGCTTGTTTCACAGAACATATGATCAAATCGCCGATATGTCCGACTCGCCGTCCCGTGCCTCCCAGCACGCGGATGCACATCAGTTCTTTGGCGCCGGAATTGTCAGCCGCCTTTAAACGTGTAAATGGTTGAATCATTTATTTTCCCTCCTTCCGCGAGTCATAAGCCGCTGCCTGTTTTAAATGACAACCGCCGCTTCAACGATTTCCACCAGTCTCCAGCACTTGTCTTTGGAGATCGGACGGGTTTCCATAATTCGCACGGTGTCGCCGATTTTGGCCTGGTTGTTTTCGTCATGCGCCTTGAATTTCTTCGTGTACTTGATCCTTTTATGGTACAACTTATGCGTTTTATACGTTTCTACAGCCACAACGATCGTTTTATCCATCTTGTCGCTGACGACCTTGCCGATTTGTTCCCTGCGCAAGTTGCGTTCTTCACTCATGTATTGCCCTCCTCACATCGATCGTTTCCGTCCGGTTTCCCGATTCGGATCAAACAATCCCAATTTCCCTCTCATGCAAAATCGTTTTGGCCCTGGCGATATTTTTACGCACGATCCTGATCTGCATATGATTGTCCAATTGACCTGTAGCCAGTTGAAAACGGAGATTAAAAAGTTCTTCTTTAAATCCGGAGATTTTCTGCTCGATCTCTGCAGTGGTCAAGTTGCGAAAATCACTAGCTTTCATTTGCTTCACCACCCAATTCTTCTCGCTTCACAAATTTGGTTCTGATCGGCAATTTGTGAGCAGCCAGGCGCAGCGCTTCGCGCGCGATGTCCTCCGGGACGCCGGCGATTTCAAACAGGACCTTGCCCGGTTTGACGACGGCCACCCATTTTTCCACGTTTCCTTTCCCGCTACCCATCCGAACTTCCAACGGTTTTTGCGTAGCCGGCTTGGAAGGAAAAATCTTGATCCATACTTTACCGCCGCGTTTCATAAAGCGCGTCATAGCGATCCGGGCGGCCTCGATCTGACGGTTGGTGATCCATGACGGCTCAAGAGCCTGCAAACCATATTCGCCGAACGAGACTTCCGTCCCGCCTTTCGCCCGGCCTTTCATACTGCCGCGCATCTCTTTGCGATGTTTTACACGCTTTGGCATTAACATGATCAGTTTCCTCCTTCCGGTTCAGCCTTCTTCTTCTTTGCGGTCGGGAGAATTTCCCCGCGATAGATCCATACCTTCACGCCGATTCGTCCGTAGGTCGTGTGCGCTTCCGCCGTGCCGTAGTCGATATCCGCACGCAGCGTATGAAGCGGCACCGTTCCTTCGCTGTACCCTTCGCTGCGGGCGATTTCCGCTCCGCCCAAACGGCCGCTGACCAGCGTTTTGATCCCTTGCGCGCCTGCGCGCTGGCTCCGTTGAATCGCTTGCTTCATCGCGCGGCGGAAAGCGATCCGGCGCTCCAGTTGCTGGGCGATGCTCTCGGCTACCAAAACCGCGTCAAGCTCGGGATTTTTGATTTCGGCTATGTTAATGTGCACTTTTTTGTTGGAAAGCTTGGCGATATGGGCGCGGATGTTCTCCACTTCCGCTCCGCCCTTGCCGATGACCATACCCGGCTTGGCCGTATGAATCGTCACATTCACCCGGTTGGCCGCGCGTTCGATTTCAATATGGGAAACGGCGGAATCCTTCAATTTTTGCTTCAGATATTCTCTGATTTTTACGTCTTCCAGCAATAAGTCGGCATAGTCCTTGCCTGCGTACCATTTGGACTCCCAGTCGCGGATAATGCCGATCCTCATGCCTACGGGGTTAACCTTTTGACCCACATCTATTCCCTCCTTATTTCTCGGATACCACCAATGTAATGTGGCTCGTACGTTTATTGATCCGACTGGCCCGGCCCTGCGCGCGTGGACGGAATCTCTTCATGATTGGCCCGTGATTGACATAGGCTTCGCTGACTTTCAGGTTGTTGGTATCCATTGAATAGTTATGCTCGGCATTGGCGATCGCCGAATTCAGAACCTTCTCCAGAATGGGAGAAGCCGCTCTCGGCGTGTGGCGCAGAATCGCAATCGCTTCGCCCACATCCTTCCCGCGAATCAAATCAATCACCAGTTTAACTTTGCGAGGAGCAATCCGAATAAATTTCGCATGTGCTTTGGCTTGCATGATCATCCCTCCTCTCATGCATTTAAGATGAGAATATATTTATTTTCTTCCCGTTTTCCTGTCGTCGTTCGTGTGCCCCTTGTACGTCCGGGTAGGGGCGAATTCGCCCAGCTTATGTCCGACCATATCCTCCGTCACATAAACAGGCACATGCTTGCGTCCGTCATATACCGCAAATGTATGTCCTACAAATTGGGGAAATATGGTGGATCGACGCGACCACGTTTTGATGACCACTTTTTTGGTTGACTTGCCGGCTTCTTCGACTTTCTTCAAAAGATAACCGTCGACGAACGGCCCTTTCTTTATACTGCGGCCCATCCTTTATCCTCCCTTCGCGAAGCTTTTATCCTGGCTTGCTTTCGTTTCGTATCGAAATATTCCGTTATTTCGTGCGATGGCGAATAATGTACTTCTCGGAATCTTTTTTCTTCTTGCGGGTTTTGTAACCCAATGTCGGCTTGCCCCACGGGGACATCGGCGATTTGCGTCCGATCGGAGCGCGGCCTTCGCCGCCGCCGTGCGGGTGATCGTTCGGGTTCATAACCACGCCGCGAACCGTCGGGCGCTTGCCAAGCCAACGGGAGCGGCCGGCTTTACCGATGCTGACCAACTCGTGGTCTCCGTTGCCGACAGATCCGATGCTTGCCCTGCAATGGTTTAAAATTTTGCGAACTTCGCCGGAGTTCAAGCGAACGGAAACATAGCCTTCTTCCCGTCCGAGCAACTGCGCTTCCGTTCCCGCCGCACGCACCATTTGCCCGCCTTTTCCGGGCTTCAGTTCGATGTTGTGGATCACGGTGCCGACCGGGATGTTTTCCAGCGGCAGCGCATTGCCTATTTTGATGTCGGCTTTCGGTCCGGACATGATTTCGTCTCCGACCTTCAACCCTTTCGGCGCCAAAATATAGCGCTTCTCGCCATCGGCATAATGGATCAAAGCGATATTGGCCGTTCTGTTCGGATCATACTCGATTGTAGCAACGCGCCCTGGTATATCATCTTTCGTGCGCTTAAAATCGATGATCCGGTATTTGCGTTTATGTCCGCCGCCTTGATGGCGTATCGTGATTTTGCCTTGGTTGTTGCGTCCCGCCTTTTTCTTCAGCGGAGCCAGCAGCGACTTTTCCGGCTCGGTCGCGGTGATTTCCTCAAAAGTCAGGACGGACATTTGCCTTCTCGCCGGCGACGTCGGTTTGTATTTTTTAATGGACACTTTGATTCCCTCCTTGCTTCGTCAAATCGGCTTACACCGTTTCAAAAAACTCGAGCGGCTTGCTGTCCTTGCTCAATGTAACGATCGCTTTTTTCCATTCGGAAGTATATCCGGAGTAGCGGCCGTACGTTTTCGGCTTCCCGGGCATCCTCATCGTGTTGACGTTCGTTACCTTCACCTTGAAAATATGTTCAATCGCCTGTCCGATTTCCGTTTTATTCGCGCGCTTATCCACTTCAAATACATATTTGAGGTTGGACATCAGCTCGCTGGTGCGTTCCGTGATAACCGGACGTTTGATAATATCGCGAGGATCTTTCATTACGCAAGCACCTCCTCTACTTTCTCCACGGCTGCTTTGGTGATGATGAGTTTGTCATAGCGCAGCACATCGAGCACATTGATTCCGTCAGCCGCGACAAACTTGATTCCGGGGATGTTGCGGGCGGACAGCGCCACGTTGTCGTCATACTCTGCGGAGACGACCAGGGCTTTCCGATCCACGTTCAAATTTTTCATGATCGCGGTAAACTGTTTTGTTTTGGGCTGATCCAACGTCAATTGATCAAGCACAATGATTTCATTTTCCTTCACTTTGGAAGACAATGCCGATTTGATCGCCAGACGGCGAACTTTCTTCGGCAACTTATAGGCATAGCTGCGCGGCGTGGGGCCGAATACGATCCCTCCGCCTTTCCATTGCGGCGAACGAATGCTGCCTTGACGCGCGCGTCCGGTGCCTTTTTGCTTCCACGGCTTCCGGCCTCCACCGCGAACTTCCGAACGCCCTTTAACCTTGTGCGTTCCGCGGCGTTCCGAAGCCTGCTGCATCACTACGGCCTGATGCAAGACATGACTGTGCGGCTCTATTCCAAAAACGGCGTCCGAAAGCTCTGCAACGCCCACTTCTTTTCCGTCCACATTATACAGTGTAACTGTTGGCATCATCGTGCCTCCTTTCTTTGAGCATTAAAGCGACTTTATTGCCGACTTCACATTGACATAGCTATGCTTCGGTCCAGGAATCGAACCTTTGACCAGAATCACATTCCGTTCGGAATCGACTTTTACGACTTCCAGGTTTTGCAGCGTCACGGTTTTATGTCCCATATGCCCCGGCAATTTCTTGCCCTTGGGCACCCGGTTCGCCTGAATCGATCCCATCGAACCCGGCCTGCGGTGATACCGCGATCCGTGAGCCATCGGCCCTCTGCTTTGCCCGTGTCTGCGAATAACCCCCTGAAATCCTTTACCCTTCGAAGTGCCCGTCACGTCAACATATTCGCCCTGCGTGAAAATATCCGCCTTCAATTCCTGTCCCACTTCATAATCGGCGGTATTCACCCCGCGTATTTCGCGTACGTAGCGCTTAGGCGTCGTCCCTGCTTTTTTCGCATGGCCCAACTCCGGCTTGATGATGCGGCTCGTTTTCTTGTCGCTGAAGCCGATCTGAATCGCCTCGTATCCGTCATTCTCCAATTGTTTCTTTTGCAGAACGACACAGGGGCCAGCTTCGATTACCGTTACCGGGATCACAACTCCGTCTTCCGTGAAAACTTGCGTCATGCCCAGCTTTTTACCCAAGATACCTTTTGTCATGTTGACACCTCATTTCTCTTCCTGTGATCTATGATTACAATTTAATTTCAATATCCACGCCGGACGGCAGATCCAGACGCATGAGCGCGTCCACCGTTTGCGGTGTCGGATTGACAATGTCGATCAGACGCTTGTGTGTGCGCATTTCGAATTGCTCTCTCGAATCTTTGTACTTGTGTACGGCGCGCAAGACGGTGATGACTTGCTTCTCCGTCGGCAGCGGAATCGGACCCGATACCCCCGCGCCGGAACGCTTGGCCGTCTCCACAATTTTTTCCGCGGACTGATCCAACACGCGATGATCGTATGCTTTCAGCCTGATTCGAATCTTTTGTTTTGCCATAGTATTCCCTCCCTTTATCGCCCAATTTAGTATCGGACATACTCCGTGAAAATTTCCCGACAGCCAACCCCATGGCAAAGGGGCCGGGTGTGTCAGCAACCTCTCACATCATCGCAACGTCACAGACCAACTTCACTATTATATAAAAAACCGATTTAAAATGCAAGAACTTTTCTCCGCGTTTGGACATCGATTTCCATCCATAAAACAGTCCCCCTCCGGCTCCGGAGGAGGACTGCAATACAGCCAGGCTTTGGGTATTACTTCGAGATGGCAGATACGGCGCCGGCGCCAACCGTGCGGCCGCCTTCGCGAATAGCGAAGCGTGTGCCTTCTTCAATAGCAATCGGCGCAATCAATTCCACCGTAACCGTGATGTTGTCCCCGGGCATAACCATTTCCGTGCCTTCCGGCAAGGTGATGATCCCGGTTACGTCGGTTGTGCGGAAATAGAATTGTGGGCGGTAACCGCTGAAGAACGGTTTGTGGCGTCCGCCTTCTTCGTTGGTCAACACGTAAACCTGAGCGCTGAAATTGGTGTGCGGTTTAACGGTTCCCGGTTTCGCAAGAACCTGGCCGCGCTCGATATCTTTGCGCTCAACGCCGCGCAGCAACGCTCCGATGTTGTCGCCGGCCTGAGCGGAATCGAGCAGCTTCCTGAACATTTCCACACCCGTAACAACGGATTTCCGGGTTTCTTCGGTAATGCCGACGATTTCAACTTCGTCGCCGACCTTGACGACGCCCCGCTCAACCCGGCCGGTTGCAACCGTACCGCGTCCGGTAATGGAGAACACGTCTTCCACCGGCATCATGAAGGGCTTCTCGGTATCGCGTTCCGGCGTAGGAATGTAACCGTCGATTTGTTCAAACAGCTCGACGATCTTGTTTGCCCAATCGCCGTCGGGGTTGGACAGCGCTTCGCGAGCGGATCCACGAATGATCGGCGTGTCGTCGCCGGGGAATTCGTATTCGTTCAGCAAGTCGCGCACTTCCATTTCAACCAGTTCCAGCAATTCTTCGTCATCCACCATGTCGCATTTGTTCAGGAATACGACGATGTAAGGAACACCGACCTGGCGGGACAGCAAAATATGTTCGCGGGTTTGGGGCATCGGGCCGTCCGCCGCGGAAACCACCAGAATGGCTCCGTCCATTTGTGCTGCGCCGGTGATCATGTTCTTGACATAGTCGGCGTGTCCGGGGCAGTCTACGTGAGCATAGTGACGGTTGGCCGATTCGTACTCAACGTGCGAGGTGGAAATGGTAATTCCGCGTTCGCGTTCTTCGGGAGCCTTGTCGATCTGGTCGAACGCAACGGCCGATCCGCCTCCGTACTTTTTGGACAATACTGTGGTAATGGCTGCCGTCAGCGTCGTTTTACCATGGTCAACGTGACCGATTGTGCCGATATTGATATGCGGCTTGTTGCGTTCAAACTTAGCTTTTCCCATTGTTCATTTCCTCCTTAATAAATACCATTTGGTTTTATTTTTTATGCGCCCTTGCTTTTTGCAATAATTTCTTCTGCAATCGATTTGGGCACTTCTTCATAATGTGAAATTTCCATCGAATACACGCCGCGGCCTTGCGTTCTGGAACGAAGCGTCGTGGCATATCCGAACATTTCGGACAACGGCACTTTGGAGCGAATGACCTGTGCCCCCGCGCGCGAATCCATACCTTCAATTCTTCCGCGACGGGAGTTCAAATCTCCCATGACATCGCCCATGTATTCTTCCGGCACCGTGACTTCCACTTTCATAATCGGCTCCAGAATGACCGGATTGCACTTCTCCTTGGCTGCTTTCAAAGCCATGGATCCGGCAATTTTAAAGGCCATTTCGCTGGAATCGACATCATGATAGGAGCCGTCCACAATTCTTGCCTTCACGTCAACGAGCGGGTATCCTGCCAGCACGCCGTTCTTCATCGATTCTTCAATTCCCGCCTGAACGGCCGGAATATACTCTCTCGGAACCACGCCGCCGACGATTTTGTTCTCAAATTCAAAGCCGGTGCCCGCTTCGAGCGGTTCGAATTCGATCCATACGTGACCATACTGACCGCGTCCGCCGGACTGACGAACGAACTTGCCTTCCACTTTCGCCGGGCTGCGGAAGGTTTCCCTGTAAGCGACCTGCGGTTTGCCCACATTGGCGTCCACCTTGAATTCGCGCATCATTCGATCGACGATAATTTCAAGATGAAGCTCGCCCATCCCTTTGATGATCGTTTGGCCCGTTTCTTCGTCCGTGCTCGTCTTGAAGGTCGGATCCTCTTCGGCCAGTTTGGACAATGCCATGCCCATTTTGTCCTGGTCCGCTTTGGTCTTCGGCTCGATCGCCACGGAAATAACCGGATCCGGGAACGTCATCGATTCGAGAATAACCGGATCTTTCTCATCGCTCAGCGTATCGCCCGTCGTCGTATCCTTCAGCCCGACCGCCGCCGCGATGTCCCCGGAATAAACGGTGCTTACTTCTTCGCGGTGGTTGGCGTGCATCATCAGAATGCGGCCGATTCTCTCGCGCTTGCCCTTCGTCGAGTTGACTACGTAAGAGCCCGAGCTCAACGATCCGGAATAAACGCGGAAGAAAGTCAGCTTGCCGACGTAAGGGTCGGTCATGATTTTAAACGCCAGCGCGGAAAACGGCTCTTCATCGGAAGAATGGCGGATGACCTCCGCGCCGTCCTCCAGCGTTCCCTGTATAGCGGGTACGTCCAGCGGCGATGGCAGGTAGGCGACAACGGCGTCCAGCATCCGTTGAACCCCTTTGTTCTTATAGGAAGAACCGCAAAGAACCGGCGTAATTTTAACCTCGCAAGTACCTTTGCGCAAAGCCGCTTTCAATTCCTCGACGGAAATTTCTTCCCCTTCGAGATACTTCATCGTCAAATCTTCATCGAGTTCGGCGACCTTCTCGACCAGTTCCGCCCGCAGTTGCTCTACCTTCTCTTTATATTGATCCGGAACGTCCACCTTTTCAATTTCTTTCCCGAGATCGTCTTTATAGATGTAGGCACTGTTTTCGATCAGATCGATGATGCCGATGAAATCATTCTCCGCGCCGATCGGGTATTGAATCGGAACCGCGTTGGCATGCAATCTTTCCCGCATTTGCCGCACCGCGCCTTCAAAGTCGGCGCCGATGATATCCATCTTGTTTACATAGGCGATTCTCGGCACTCCGTACTTGTCCGCCTGTCTCCAGACGGTTTCCGATTGAGGCTCTACCCCGCCTTTGGCGCAAAATACGCCTACCGCTCCATCCAATACACGCAAGGAACGTTCGACCTCAACTGTGAAGTCGACGTGTCCCGGGGTATCTATAATATTAATACGGGTGCCGTTCCATTGAGCTGTCGTTGCGGCGGAAGTAATCGTAATCCCGCGCTCTTGCTCTTGTTCCATCCAGTCCATCGTCGCCGCGCCTTCATGGACTTCCCCAATCTTGTGCGTACGGCCGGTGTAGAACAAAATACGCTCAGTAGTCGTTGTTTTACCAGCATCAATATGCGCCATGATCCCAATATTGCGTGTATTTTTCAAGGAGAAATCTCTTGCCATGATCCCATCTCCTTTCTACACTTGGCAAATCGCCTTGTCGGACTGCAAATATAGCCCGGTCTCTTTCAGTTCTACCAACGATAATGAGCAAACGCCTTGTTGGCTTCCGCCATCTTGTGCGTATCCTCGCGCTTCTTCACCGAAGCGCCGGTGTTGTTGCTGGCGTCGATAATCTCGGCAGCCAAACGCTCTTCCATCGTTTTCTCGCCGCGCGTGCGGGAGTAATTCACCAACCAACGCAATCCCAGAGAAGTGCGTCTTTCCGGTTTGACTTCAATCGGCACCTGATAGTTGGCTCCGCCGACACGGCGCGCCTTCACTTCAAGTACGGGCATGATATTTTTGATCGCCTGCTCAAACACTTCCATCGGCTCTTTGCCGGTGCGCTCTTTAATGAGAGCGAACGCATTGTAAAGAATCGACTGGGCAATCCCTCTTTTCCCGTCAATCATAATGCGATTGATCAGGCGGGTAACCAGTTTGCTGCTGTATATCGGATCTGGCAGTACGTCCCTGCGTGGAACCGGTCCTTTTCGAGGCATAGTTATCCCCCTTTCCATACGATTTCATCCGTAATGTTGCAAATTATTTTTTCGCTTTCGGGCGTTTCGTGCCGTATTTCGAACGGGATTGCGCGCGGTTGTTCACGCCGGCCGTATCCAGCGCGCCGCGGACGATATGATAGCGCACGCCCGGAAGATCCTTAACCCGGCCGCCGCGAATCAGAACGACGCTGTGCTCCTGAAGATTATGGCCGATCCCCGGGATATAGGCAGTAACCTCCACCCGATTGATCAAGCGAACCCGTGCATATTTGCGCAGAGCCGAATTCGGCTTCTTCGGGGTCATGGTGCCGACACGAGTGCAGACTCCGCGTTTTTGCGGCGCCGTGATCTCGGTCTCCTCCCGCTTCATCGCATTGAATCCCCTCAACAATGCAGGCGATTTGGATTTCGTTACTTTGGCTTTGCGCCCTTTGCGCACCAATTGATTGATTGTTGGCATTTCGCCACCTCCTTCCCATGCTGTTCTTTTGAGGATGAATCAAGCCCACAGTTCCAGGCGGCTCAAAAACGGACGATGGAAAATCGCAGGATGAAGGTTTTTCCCGAAAATCCAGACTGTATCCAAAAACATTCGGTCAAAACGACATCCGCGGCCATCACTCATTTATGACAGCGGCCATAGCAGCGCCCACCTCGATGCCGCACGCTTTTCCAAGCTGCTTCATCGAATCCACGCAAGTCACCTTCACGCCCATTTTGCGGCAGAGGTGAACGATCTTCTGCGTGATGCGGGGGTCCGCGTCCTTGGCTATATACACTTCGCCAGCTTTTCCTTGTTCAACCGTCTTCATCGTCTGTTTGGTGCCAACACTGATCAACTTGCCTGTCTGAAACAGTTTATCGCTAGACAATTCAATACTCCTCCAAAGCCCAAGGCGTTTTGAATTTTCGGCACACTACGATATAGTAGCACTACAAAAAAGCTGTGTCAAGACAGGAAATTTGCGGCCTTGTTTGAAAAGCGTTTTGGACAAGGGTCAATCAAGTTCAAGAGGGCTGATCTTCATCGGCCCTCCCGTCTCGAACTCGCTTATATCGGCTTTTCGGCCGCTTGCCATACAGTCCGTGCTTGCTCTAAAGGCGGGGTGAAAAACGGGCGGCGCGGGGCTTCCAATCCGCATCCAACCCCTGCGCCGATTTTCTCGCCACGCTTCTAAAACGTTCACTCCGCGGAGATGGCTTCCAGCACTTCCTCTTGCTCCCCTTCATCCGTCGGCTGCGCATTCGGGTCTTCAACGCGAATGTTGCGGTAACGCGACATTCCCGTGCCGGCCGGAATCAGCTTGCCGATAATGACATTCTCCTTCAATCCGAGCAGTTGATCGATCTTGCCTTTGATCGCCGCATCGGTCAGCACCCTGGTGGTTTCCTGGAAGGAAGCCGCCGAGAGGAAGGAATCGGTTTCCAGCGAAGCCTTCGTAATGCCCAGCAGCACCGGTCTGGCCACCGCCGGTTCGCCGTCGGAGAACAGCGCTTCCTTGTTCGCTTCCTCATATTCGTGGATATCGACGAAAGATCCGGGCAGCAGCGACGTATTGCCCGCATGAACGACGCGGATCTTCCGCAGCATTTGCCTGATCATGACTTCGATGTGCTTATCGTTGATTTCCACGCCCTGGTTACGGTAAACGCGCTGTACTTCCTGCAAAATATAGTTTTGAACGCCGCGGATGCCTTTGATCCTGAGCATGTCTTTCGGATCGATCGAGCCGTCCGTCAATTCGTCGCCGGCTTCTACCTGCTGGCCGACGGAAACGCGTATTCTTGATCCGAACGTGACCGGATACACCTTCGATTCCGCTTCGCCCTGCACTTCGATTTCACGGCGATCCTTGGCCTCGCGAATCTCCTTGATCGTACCGTCGATTTCGGTGATGATCGCTTGCCCTTTCGGGTTTCTCGCTTCGAACAATTCCTGGATACGCGGCAGACCCTGGGTGATATCGTCTCCGGCCACCCCGCCGGTATGGAACGTTCTCATCGTCAACTGCGTTCCCGGTTCCCCGATGGACTGGGCGGCAATGATGCCCACGGCTTCGCCGATTTCCACAAATTTGCCCGTCGCCAGATTGCGGCCGTAGCACATTTTGCAAACGCCGTGCCGGGCGCGGCAACTGAGCACGGAGCGAATCTGCAATTTTTCTATGCCGGCGTTGATGATCCGGTCCGCCTTCTCCGAATCGATCAATTCGTTGCGGTTTACTATGATTTCGCCGGTTTCGGGATGACGAATCGTCTCAAACGAATACCGCCCTTCGATCCGGTCGAACAGATCCTCGATGACTTCCTTGCCGTCCTGAATTTTGCTGACGACAAAACCTTTGTCGGTGCCGCAATCATCCTCGCGGACGATCACATCCTGAGCCACATCGACCAAACGGCGGGTCAAATAGCCGGAATCGGCCGTGCGCAGCGCCGTATCCGCCAGCCCTTTCCGCGCGCCGTGCGTCGAAATAAAGTATTCCAACACCGTCAGCCCTTCGCGGAAATTCGATTTGATCGGCAATTCGATGATGCGCCCGGACGGATTGGCCATCAATCCGCGCATTCCGCCCAACTGGGTGATCTGCGACTTGTTACCGCGCGCTTTCGACTCCACCATCAGGTTGATCGAATTGTATTTATCCAGCGACTTCATCAAAATTTCGGTGATGTCGCTCTTCATTTTATCCCAAATGCTGATCGTCCGGTCGTAACGCTCATCGTTGGTAATCAAGCCCCGGCGATATTGGTTCTGCACCACTTTGACCTTTTCTTCCGATTCCTTCAGCAGCGTTTCCTTCTCCTTCGGAACGATAACGTCGGATACGGCGATCGTGATGCCCGCTTTGGTCGAATAGGTAAAGCCCAACTCCTTGATCTTGTCAAGAATGACCGAAGTTTTGGTCGTTTGGTACCGCCGGAAGCACTCCGCGATAATGGAGCCAAGGTACTCCTTGCCGATCGCACCCTTGTCTCCGGTAGCCGAAATGATTTCCTTGACACTGGCGCCCTTGTCGTAAATAAAGTAGCGGTCCGGCGTTCCGTTCAACAAGTTAAACTTGGTCGGCTCGTTGATGTAGGGAAAATCCGTGGGGAAAATTTCATTGAAGATGACTTTCCCTACGGTGGTTACGATCAAAGCGTCCTGCTGCTTTTCGGTGAAGCAGGTTTTGTTCAGAGCTTTCACCGGAATGGCCACTCTGGCGTGCAACGACGCGTTGCCAACCTGATAGGACGAGATCACTTCGTTCACGTTTCCGAATATCGTGCCCGTTCCTTTCGCCTCCGGGTTATCCAAGCTCAAGTAGTAGCTGCCCAGCACCATATCCTGAGAAGGCGTGACAACCGGCTTGCCGTCTTTCGGGTTCAAAATGTTGCCCGAAGCCAGCATCAGAATGCGGGCTTCCGCCTGCGCCTCCGCCGACAACGGAACGTGCACGGCCATCTGGTCGCCGTCAAAATCGGCGTTGTACGCGGTGCAAACGAGCGGGTGAAGCTTGATCGCCTTGCCTTCCACCAGCATCGGTTCAAAAGCCTGTATGCCCAGCCGATGCAGCGTAGGGGCGCGGTTCAGCAGTACCGGATGCTCCTTGATGACCTCTTCGAGCACATCCCATACTTCGGGGCTGATCTTCTCCACTTTGCGCTTGGCGCTTTTGATATTATGCGCCAGCCCGTTGCTCACCAGTTCCTTCATGACAAACGGCTTGAACAATTCAAGAGCCATTTCCTTCGGCAATCCGCACTGGTACATTTTCAGGCTCGGCCCCACGACAATAACCGAGCGGCCGGAGTAGTCCACCCGCTTGCCCAGCAGGTTTTGCCGGAATCGGCCTTGCTTGCCTTTCAGCATGTGGCTCAACGATTTCAGCGGCCGGTTTCCGGGCCCCGTCACGGGGCGTCCACGGCGGCCGTTATCGATCAGCGCGTCCACCGCTTCCTGCAGCATGCGCTTCTCATTTTGCACGATGATATCCGGAGCGCCCAGGTCCAGCAACCTTTTCAAACGATTGTTGCGGTTGATGACGCGGCGGTACAAATCGTTCAAATCCGAAGTGGCGAAACGTCCGCCGTCCAACTGCACCATCGGACGCAGCTCCGGCGGAATGACCGGCAGCACGTCGAGCACCATCCATTCGGGAACGTTGCCCGAATTGCGGAACGCCTCGATCACTTCCAGCCGTTTGATCGCCCGGTTGCGCCGTTGGCCCTGGGCCGTTTTCAATTCTTCTTTCAACAGGTTCAGCTCAGACACGATATCCAGATCGCGAAGCAGCTTCTTCACCGCTTCCGCGCCCATTCCCGCCTGAAAACCGTATCCGTATTTTTCGCGATAGCTGCGGTATTCCTTCTCGGACAGCAGTTGCTTTTTCTCCAACGGCGTTTCGCCCGGGTCCGTGACGACATAGGAGGCAAAATAGATGATCTCCTCCAACGACCGGGGCGACATGTCAAGCGCGAGTCCCATGCGGCTCGGAATGCCTTTGAAATACCAAATGTGCGAAACCGGCGCGGCCAGCTCGATATGCCCCATGCGTTCGCGGCGAACCTTCGCTCTGGTCACTTCCACGCCGCAGCGATCGCAGACGACGCCTTTGTAGCGCACCCGTTTGTACTTGCCGCAATGACATTCCCAATCCTTGGTCGGACCGAAAATCTTCTCGCAGAAAAGTCCCTCTTTCTCAGGTTTCAACGTGCGGTAGTTGATCGTTTCCGGCTTTTTTACTTCCCCGCGGGACCAAGAACGAATTTTGTCCGGCGATGCCAGGCCAATTTTCATAAATTCGAAGTTGTTTACGTCCATCAAGGAGCAACCCTCCTTAAGAATGTACTTGTAAAACTTGCAAAGACCGCCGCGTCCAAGCGGCTATCGTACGGGCAAGCTACTCCATCCCAAGCTCCGCGCCTTCGAGATTGAGGTTCAACTTGTCTCTTGTCCCGTCGTCGTCTTCGTCAATCTCTTTCATGACGATTTCCTGCTCGTCTCCGGACAAAATCTTGACGTCCATACCCAGGCTTTGAAGCTCCTTGATCAATACTTTAAAGGACTCCGGCACGCCCGGCTCGGGCACGTTCTCGCCCTTGACGATCGATTCGTAGGTTTTCACCCGTCCGACGACATCGTCGGACTTGACCGTCAATATTTCCTGCAGCGTATAAGCCGCGCCGTACGCTTCCAACGCCCAAACTTCCATCTCTCCGAAACGCTGTCCGCCGAATTGGGCCTTCCCTCCGAGCGGCTGCTGCGTAACCAGCGAGTACGGCCCGGTGGAACGGGCGTGGATCTTGTCGTCCACCATGTGCGCCAGCTTGATCATATACATGACGCCGACCGTTACTTCCCTGTCAAAAGGATCGCCGGTGCGGCCGTCGAACAGCCGGGTTTTGCCGTTTCGCTGCATGCCCGACTCCTCCATCGTGTCGAACACATCCTCCTCATGGGCCCCGTCGAATACCGGGGTGGCCATATGAAGGCCAAGCAGCTTGGCCGCCATGCCCAAGTGCACTTCGAGCACCTGACCGATGTTCATCCGCGAAGGTACGCCAAGCGGATTCAACACCACTTCAACCGGCGTTCCATCGGGTAAAAACGGCATGTCTTCCTCGGGAAGAATTCTGGCGATAACCCCTTTGTTCCCGTGGCGTCCGGCCATTTTGTCCCCTTCCGAGATTTTGCGCTTCTGGGCGATGTAGACCCGGACCAGTTGATTGACGCCCGGCGGCAATTCGTCGCCGTTCTCGCGCGTGAACACTTTGACGTCGACCACGATGCCATCCGTGCCGTGAGGAACGCGCAGCGAAGTGTCGCGCACTTCGCGGGCTTTCTCCCCGAATATCGCATGCAACAGTCTCTCTTCCGCCGTCAATTCGGTTACCCCTTTCGGCGTAACTTTACCGACCAGAATATCGCCCGCGCTGATTTCAGCGCCAACCCGGATAATTCCCCGCTCGTCCAAATTCCTCAGCGCATCCTCGCCGACATTGGGGATATCGCGGGTGATTTCTTCGGGCCCCAGCTTCGTGTCCCGCGCTTCGGACTCGTATTCTTCGATATGAATGGAAGTGAACACATCTTCTTTTACCAGCTTTTCGCTGAGCAAAATCGCATCTTCATAGTTGTATCCTTCCCAGGTCATAAACGCTACGACCACGTTGCGGCCCAACGCCAGTTCGCCCTGCTCCGTGGACGGGCCGTCCGCGAGAATGTCGCCGACCTTCACCCTGTCGCCCTTGTGTGCGATCGGGCGCTGGTTGATGCAAGTTCCCTGGTTGGAACGCATGAATTTATGCAGTTTATATTTGGTCAATTCGCCGCTGACGATTTTGCCGTCCACCACTTCCTGACGGCGCACCCATATTTCGTTGGCGGTCGCTTTTTCAACCAGACCGTCTTGCTTGGAAACGATGCAAACCCCCGAATCCTTGGCCGCTTTATGCTCCATCCCCGTTCCTACGAGGGGGGATTTCGGAACCAGCAACGGCACGGCCTGCCGCTGCATGTTCGAACCCATCAAGGCGCGGTTGGAGTCGTCGTTCTCCAGGAACGGAATCAGCGCGGTGGCGACGGAAACGACCTGTTTCGGAGAAACGTCCATATAATCCACGCGCTCGCGGGGAACCGTAAGGATATCTTCCTTGTATCGAACGATGACCGTCTCGTTGATAAATTCGCCTTCATCCGACAGCGGTGCGTTCGCTTGGGCAATCACGTAATTATCTTCTTCATCGGCCGTTACGTAAGATATTTTCTCTGTGACCAGGCTCGTCTGCGGGTCCACCCAGCGGTACGGCGTTTCAATAAAGCCATACTCATTAATCCGGGCAAAAGTGGACAGCGAGTTGATCAGCCCGATGTTCGGACCTTCCGGCGTCTCGATCGGGCACATCCGGCCGTAGTGGGAGTGGTGAACGTCGCGAACTTCGAAGCCCGCGCGCTCTCTGGTCAGTCCCCCCGGTCCCAGCGCCGACAAACGCCTTTTATGCGTCAACTCGGCCAGCGGATTGGTTTGATCCATAAACTGCGACAACTGGGAGCTTCCAAAAAACTCTTTGATCGAAGCGATGACGGGACGAATATTGATCAACGCTTGCGGCGTGATCACGTTGGCGTCCTGAATCGACATCCGCTCGCGAACGACTCGTTCCATTCTGGAAAGGCCGATCCGGAACTGATTTTGCAGCAGCTCGCCCACCGAACGCAGACGGCGGTTGCCCAGGTGATCGATGTCGTCCGTGTTGCCCACCCCGTGCAGCAGATTGATGAAGTAGCTAATGGAAGCAATAATATCCGCCGGGGTGATGTTTTTCACTTTTTTATCGATATTGCCGTTGGAAATAACGGTGAGCACATGGCCGTCTTCCGTAGGGGAGAATATGTTGATCCTCTGAAGCGGCATGCTATGTTCGTCCAAAACCCCGCCGACAAGATGGTACTCCTTGAAGCCCACATGGTGCTCCAGCTTGGGAAGAATTTGGTCCAGCAGGCGGCGATCCAGCATTTGCCCCGCCTCGGCGACGATCTCGCCGGTGCTCTGGTCAACGATGGTTTCGGCCAGCCTTTGATTAAACAGACGGTTTTTGATGTGCAGCTTTTTGTTGATTTTATAGCGGCCGACGTTGGCCAGGTCATAGCGCTTCGGATCGAAGAAACGGGCGACCAGCAAGCTTTTGGCGTTTTCCAACGTTGGCGGTTCGCCCGGGCGAAGCCGTTCGTAAATTTCGATCAGCGCTTTTTCCGTGGAATCGGTATTGTCCTTATCCAGCGTATTGCGAATATACTCGTCTTCCCCCAACAGATGAATGATCTCATCGTCGGATCCGAAGCCGAGCGCTCTCAGAAGCACGGTGACGGGTATTTTGCGGGTACGGTCGATGCGCACGTAAATGATATCCTTCGCGTCGGTTTCCAGCTCCAGCCAGGCTCCGCGATTCGGTATCACCGTTGCCGTAAATGTTTTCTTCCCATTTTTGTCGATTTTCGTGCTGTAATAAACGCTGGGAGAACGCACCAATTGGCTGACGATAACCCGTTCCGCGCCATTGATAATAAACGTGCCGGTCTCGGTCATCAACGGAAAATCGCCCATGAACACTTCCTGTTCCTTTACTTCCCCGGTTTCCTTGTTGATCAAGCGAACCTTCACCCTTAAAGGAGCGGCATAAGTCACGTCGCGTTCCTTGGATTCATCCACCGAATATTTGGGCTCGCCCAAACTGTAGTCGATAAATTCAAGAATTAAATTGCCGGTGAAATCCTGAATCGGCGAAATATCCTGAAACATCTCGCGCAATCCTTCCTCCAAAAACCACTGGTAGGATTTCTGCTGAATCTCGATTAGATTCGGAATGCTCAGCACCTCTTTAATCCGCGCATAACTCCTTCGTTCTCGTTGCCCAAACTGAACAAGTTGACCTGCCAATTTCACTCACCCCTTCTGTCTTCTGACCGCAATTTGCCAAATAAAAACAAAAAGAAGAAAAGCCCCAATCGAAGCCATGTCAAAAAAAGAGTGACATTCTTAAATGGTACTTTTCCTGCAATCAGACGACTATCAAAAAACGACACTTCTGATCCGGAAATAGCCCCCATCAAGAAGCGTCTCTTTTATAAACAGTCCGCAAATTTCATTTTGAACAAATCACTGCCTTCATCTTTAATCTTTAAGATACTCTTATCTTGTAGATTTACCTAATTTTCACATATTATACCTGGTGTATTAAATTTGCGTTCTCTTCGTATGATTATTGGCACTTGACAATTTAGCGAAATAAAGACAATGGTTTCATTTTAATGCTGACATTTTTTAATGATATCATATCGATAAATTGAAGTCAACTAATTATTTGCGGGATTTCGGATTCGAGATATTAGCGGCGGCTCGGTCCAAGATTTGCGGCATTCGATGCCTCGGGTATGATCGAGCATTAGGCATGATCGAGTATTAGGCATGATCGAGCATTATAATGAAGGAACGATGGGAGGTTAATCGGTATGGGCGGAATTCCATACGGAACCCGTGAGATTTGTTCGGCATTCGGCGGGCGCGGACAATCACGATTCCCCCGACGCTTCGCTTTTCATTGCGCGGAAAATTCGATACCCTTTATCCTTCGCCTTCTCTTCCACCACCGCAAATAAACTTTCCAGCTTGTTCAAAGCGGACGGCGCTCCCTGCTTTTTCTGAATCACGATCCACAGCTCGCCCTGTTCCGTCAAATGAAGCACGGATTCGTCGAACATTCGGTAGACGATCTCTTTTCCCGCGCGAATCGGCGGGTTGCTCAATATATGGGTGAAGCGTTCTTCTCCCAATCGGGCAAAGCCGTCGCTTTGCAGAATGCGGACATTGGCAATCCGGTTCAGCCGGGCGTTTGCGCCGGCCAATTCAACCGCGCGTTCATTCATGTCCACCATGGTTACCGTCCCCTGATCCGCCAAGCGGGCGGCAGCCAAACCGATGGGTCCATACCCGCAACCCATATCCAAAACGGAGGCCGTTCGCGGGATGTCCATCGTTTCGATTAGCAACTGGCTGCCGTAATCCACTTCCCGCTTTGAGAACACGCCCGCATCGGTCGCAAACGTGAACCGCTCGCCTCGCAGCACCGCTTCTATTCGCCGCGGATCGCGGCCCGATGTAGGACGCTCCGTATAATAATGCTCGGACACAGGGGCATTCCTCCTTGCGTTTATCTTTACGTTTGTCTATCCCGGAGCCGCAAAACCGAAAAACAGGAGCACCAGAAGAACCGAGAAGATTGTAACGAACTCAGTTGGCGCTATTTGCG
>CAYYCV010000002.1:0-53260 GCA_964470405.1 uncultured Caryophanales bacterium | reverse complement strand
AGGAGCACCAGAAGAACCGAGAAGATTGTAACGAACTCAGTTGGCGCTATTTGCGCGTTTTTCCAACTTCCAATAATGTAACGAACTCCAGAAACGCTATTTGCCCCAAATCAGCAAAAAATAAGGGAGATCGAGGCGAATAACGACGCTGGAGTTCGTTACAATCGTAAAGGGGCCTCTGGAACAGGAATAGCGATTCCTCGATTCGTTAGAGCGGATCGACCGGCAATCGCCATCCATTCGAACCGGACCGTAGAGTGAATGCCGCCCAAAAAACACTTCAACAACGGCCGGACGAAACAGCCGAACGCCGTTCCTTGCCAACGCGGACGACGTTGGGTGCAGGCCACAGGGCGGGATGCCGTGGAACGGCCGACCGGTACGGGCACCGACGGACCACCGCAGAGCGGCCGTTGGACGCGGACACCGGCGGGCCGCAGCGGAACGACCGACCGGTACGGGACCGGCGAGCCGCAGCGGAACGACCGACCGGTACGGGCACCGACAGGCCGCAGCGGAGCGGCCGGCGGGCACGGGTGCCGACGAGCCACCGCGGAGCGGCCGATCGGTACGGGCACCGCGAGCCGCAGCGGAGCGGCCGACCGGCACGGGTGCCGACGAGCCACCGCGACGGCGCGCCAACACCGCAGGCCGCCCCACGCGCCGCCGCTTGCATCGCCAAGCGATGGCAAGCAAACGGGCTACCCCTCAGCGAACTGCTCTGCTTGCGGGATAGCCCTTTGCGCCGTTTTATTTTACTTCGACTTGTGCTCCGGCTTCTTCCAGTTTCGCTTTCACGGTATCGGCTTCTTCCTTGGATACCTTTTCCTTGATCGGCTTGGGCGCGCTGTCTACCAGTTCCTTCGCTTCTTTCAGTCCGAGCCCGGTGATTTCACGCACCGCTTTGATCACGTTGATCTTCGATGCGCCGGCGCTGTTCAGAATAACATCAAATTCGCTTTGCTCTTCCACTTCGGCTGCGCCCGCTCCGCCACCGGCTACGACAGCGACAGGCGCTGCGGCGGTCACGCCGAATTCCTCTTCAATCGCCTTGACAAGATCGTTCAATTCCAAAACAGTCATGGTTTTAATAGCTTCCAAAATTTGCTCTTTGCTCATGGTACAACCTCCAAATATTCTTTTTTAATGGATGAACGCGTTCTTCAAACTTGCACAAAATTAAGCTTCCTGCGCTCCGCCTTCCTGTTTTTCGGCAACGGCTTTGACCGCCAGCGCGAAATTGCGAATCGGCGCTTGCATAACGCTGAGCAGCATGGACAGCAAGCCTTCTCTCGACGGCAGATCGGCCAGAGCCTTGATCTGATCGACGCCGACGATCTTTCCTTCGACAACGCCCGCCTTGACTTTGAGATGTTCATTTTTCTTGGAAAACTCGCTGAGAATTTTCGCCGGGGCGACCGCATCCTCTTTGCTGAAAGCGATGGCCGTAGGACCGACCAAATGCTCATCCAGCCCGGTCAAATCGGTTGCCGCGGTGGCCCTGCGAACCAGCGTATTCTTCAATACGCGAAATTCGATCCCGGCTTCGCGCAACGATTTGCGCAACTGGGTCACCTGAGCCACATTCAATCCGCGATAATCCGCGATCACCGTGCACACGCTGTCGCGTAATTTCTCGGATACTTCCGATACCAGTTGTTTCTTTTCCTCCAGAACTTTTGCGTTAGGCATCACTTACACCTCCTGTTTTACGAAACGATTCGATCTTTTCCTCCAATAACAAACGAAAAGCCTGCGCAGGCATGCGGAGGCTTGAACGAGCGCAAATGCACGATGCATTTGGGCTTATACGCAATACCTCGGCAGGATATTAAGCCCAGAGGGCACCGGCTGTCTATGGCAGTAAATTCGATTGTTTTCCGGAAATAACCACGTTCAAAATAACATGAACGGATACAAAAGTCAATGCAGCCGATTATCTGAAAGACTGCGGATTGACACGCACGCTCGGACCCATGGTGGACGATACGGCGATATTTTTCAAATAAACCCCTTTGGCTGCGGCCGGCTTGGACCGGACCAAAGCGTCAACCAGCGCGCGGAAATTCTCGGCCAATTTGTCCGCATCGAAAGAAACTTTGCCGACAGGCGCATGAATTTGCCCGGCTTTGTCCAGACGGAATTCAATTTTACCCGCTTTGATTTCCTCCACCGCTTTGGCGACATCGAAGGTCACCGTTCCCGCTTTCGGGTTCGGCATCAATCCTTTTCCGCCCAACAGGCGGCCGAGTTTACCGACTTCGCTCATCATATCCGGCGTAGCCACGCAAACATCGAAATCAAACCAGCCCTGCTGAATTTTATTGATCATGTCCTGATCGCCGACATAGTCCGCTCCGGCATTCTCCGCCTCTTTCGCTTTATCGCCCTTGGCGAAAACAAGAACCGTTTTGGTCTTGCCGGTGCCATGCGGCAATACGACGATGCCCCGAACCGCCTGATCCTGTTTCTTCGGATCGACGCCCAGACGCACGGCCACTTCAACGGTCTCGTCGAATTTGGCCGGAGCCGCCTTCTTTACCAGTTCCATGGCTTCGGAAGGCTCGTAGCTTGCTTCCTTGTCAACCAGTTTGGCCGCTTCTTGATATTTCTTACCGAATTTCGGCATTTCACATTTCCTCCTTGTGTGGTGCTAACGGATAATCCTCCCACGATTCAGGGCTGAATCGGTTATTCTTCAATCGTGATGCCCATGCTCCGGGCCGTGCCTTCGACCATACGCATTGCGGCTTCCACCGATGCGGCGTTCAGGTCGGGCATTTTCTGCTCGGCGATTTCACGAACCTTGGCCCGTTTGACCGCGGCCACTTTTTGCTTGTTCGGTTCTCCCGAACCCTTCTCGATTCCGGCAGCCACTCTTAAAAGCACCGCGGCCGGCGGGGTTTTCGTTACAAATGTAAAAGAACGATCCTCGAACACGGAAATTTCCACCGGGATGATCAAACCGGTTTGATCCGCCGTACGAGCGTTGAACTCCTTGCAAAAAGCCATGATGTTGACTCCGGCCTGACCCAATGCCGGACCTACCGGCGGCGCAGGGTTGGCTTTGCCCGCAGCAATTTGCAGCTTTACAATCTTGATTACCTTCTTAGCCATGCGAAACACCTCCTTGCGCGTAATGTGGTAAAAACGGGATACACCCTCCCACGGTAAAACCTGCTTCAAAAGCTATATAAAGGCTGTCCGGCATGAGCCAGGCAGCGCATTATAACGACAAATGAAGGAGCTAGAAGCGAAAAGGCCCGCTCCTAACTCCGGTTAAATCTTTTCCACTTGCGTAAAGTCAAGCTCCAGCGGCGTTTCTCTTCCGAACATATTGACGTGGACCTTGATCTTGCTCTTGTCCGGCAAAATTTCCTCGACCGAACCGACGAAGTCGGCAAACGGACCTACCTTGACCCGAACGCTTTCCTTCAACTCGAAATCGATCTTCGGCTTCGGCTCTTCCAAGCCCATATGCCTCAAAATGGTTTCCGCCTCTTCGGGAAGCAAAGCCGTCGGCTTGGATCCCGCGCCCGTGGAGCCGACAAATCCGGTAACTCCGGGCGTGTTGCGGACAACATACCAAGAATCGTCGGTTTGGATCATTTCGACCATGACGTATCCCGGGTATACTTTGCGCATGACCGTTTTTTTCTTGCCATCCTTGTTCACCAATTCCTCTTCCATGGGAACAAGCACCCGAAAAATCTTGTTGGACATGTCCATCGATTCCACGCGTTTTTCCAGGTTGGCCTTGACCTTGTTTTCGTATCCAGAATAGGTATGCACGACGTACCATCTTTTTTCCATATAAGTCACCTTGGAATCCACTTATTCGAACACATTCCGGATGATTGCCGAGAGGCCAAGATCTGCAAGGGCAAAATAGACTGAAACAAACGTTACGGTAATCAAAACCACAATGGTATAGCTCATCAATTCCTTGCGGTTCGGCCACCGAACTTTTCTCAATTCCGCCCAACTTTCCACAAAAAAAGAAAGCGTCGAGTTAAAGCTTTGCTTCATTTTCCCTAAAAAAGCCACCATTGCACCCCCCTGCAACTGCCATCAACTTACCTGGTTTCGCGATGAACCGTGTGATGATTGCAAAATTTGCAATACTTTTTCAACTCCATGCGGTCCGGATGAGTCCGTTTGTTTTTGTTCGAAGCATAGTTCCGCTGCTTGCAATCCGTGCAAGCCAACGTAATGATCACCCGCATGACGACACCTCCCAAAAACCTTCTGTCCGAAGCGTTTATTAATAAAAGATTGTCCCTTGTTTTAAGGCTACCTAAAATACTTTATCATACCGCATATTTCATGTCAAGAAAAAAGCCTTACAGATTCAAGGCTCGTCCGCCCGACTTCGGCTTGTTCAATCATCAGTATGTCCAATGGGGAAAAAAGATAAACCTCATACGTTGATATCGCGGATTTCGAGATAGCGTTCCAGCTTGCGTTTTACCCGTTGCAGCGCGTTGTCGATCGACTTCACATGCCGTTCCAGATCAACGGCAATCTCCTGATAGGATCGGCCGTCCAAATACAGCATCAGCACCTGTCGCTCCAGATCGCTGAGAATCTCGCCCATTTTGTCTTCCAAACCGGTGAATTCTTCCTTGTTGATCATCAATTCTTCCGGATCGGTCACGCGCGAGCCGCAGATCACATCGAGCAGCGTTCGATCGGAATCTTCATCGTAAATGGGCTTGTCCAATGAAACATAGGAGTTTAACGGAATGTGCTTCTGACGAGTGGCGGTTTTGATCGCGGTGATGATTTGACGGGTGATGCACAGTTCGGCAAACGCTTTGAAGGAGGCCAATTTGTCGCCGCGGAAATCCCGGATAGACTTGTACAAACCGATCATGCCTTCCTGGACGATATCCTCTCTGTCCGCTCCGATCAGGAAGTAGGATCGGGCCTTGGCCCGCACAAAGTTGCGGTACTTGTTGATCAGATACTCCAAAGCTTCGCTGTCACCCTCACGAACGGCTTCGACGACATCTTCATCGGTCTTGAGATCATACCCGATAATTCCCCATTCCTTGAGGTCGACAATCACTAAAAATCCCTCCGGCCTGCTAGACTACACCATTCTATCAACAAAAGATAGGATAAGTATACATTATGTAATCTAATATCGTCAACCGAGAGACTGCTTCAGCGATCCTCGCCGTTCTCGCCGCGCCGCCATTTTTCGAACACCCGCTGCATTTCTTCGCTCAGCGTGTCGTCGAACGAATTGCGGCGGGCGTCGGATTCGCGGCGGATTCTGCCGCGAATTTCGCGGCGGCCGCTCTCCACAAGCAGCAGCAGCTCCCGCGCCGACAAGCGAAGCGCCCCCTTGCCGAACGTCACGCGCTGCTCCGTATAATCGGACGTGGCCACATGAATCCGGGCCCGGCGGCGGGACAGCTCGCTCACCAGGCGCTCGATGCATTCATCCGCGGTTTCCTTCTCGCGGGTGTACACCAACTGCAGCCGGCCTTGATTGTATTTCCCGCCCTGGCCGGGCACCTGATGCGCGTCGAAAACAAGAATGACCCGGACTTGCGCATACCCCTGATAGTCGGACAAAATTTCAATCAGGCGGTTTCTCGACTCCTCCAGACTCATCTCTTCCTTCAGCCGGCTCAGCTCCGGCCATGCCCCGATGACATTGTATCCGTCCACGATCAGGTATTCTTCCATATCGCTCCCGCTCTACCGCTTCATTCCGCGCTGTCTGACCGCCTCATACATCAGTATGCCGGCGGCAACCGAGGCATTCAGCGATTGGATCCGGCCATGCATCGGAAGGCGGACCAGCATGTCGCATTTTTCCCTGATCAACCGGCCCATTCCCTTGTTCTCGTTGCCGATGACGAGCGCGATCGGCAAGGTGAAATCCGTCTCGTACACTTCCCGCTCCGCGGCGGCATCCGACCCGATCACCCAGATGCCGCGCTTCTTCAAATAATCCAGCGTTTGCGCGATGTTCGTAACGCGCGACACGGAAACGTACTCCACCGCCCCGGCCGAAATCTTGGAAACGGTGGCGGTCAAACCGGCCGAACGGCGCTTCGGGATAATCAGCCCGTCCACCCCGGCGCAATCCGCCGTCCTGACAATCGAGCCCAAATTATGCGGGTCTTCGATTTCATCCAAAACGAGCAAAAAAGGCGTTTTGTTCGCGGAGGCTGCGCCCTCCAGCAGCTCGTCCAATTCGACGTAACCGCGGACGGCCACCTGGGCGACGACGCCTTGATGCCGGACATCCCCGGCCATTTGCTCCAGCTTCCGTTTATCGACAAATTGAACGGTGACGCCGCCTTGCCTGGCTTCGCTGATGACGGCTTGGACCATCTGCTTTTGCACGTTCTCGGCAATCCATATTTTATGAATCGTTCTTCCCGAACGAATGGCTTCCAGCACCGAATGCTTGCCGCCGATAAATTCCTCCATGGTCACGCCTCCTGTCCTCCTTGCGGATCTGCCGCTCCAACCGCGCAATCAAGCAGAAAACGGAGCCGGTCATACTGCTTGAGGTAAAAAAGATAGCCGACCAGGCTTTCCAGCGCGGTAGCGTGGCGGTACTCCTGAACATCGGCGTTTTTCGGAATCGTTCCCGGCTTGGCGTTGCGGCCCCTTCTGGCGACATCCCGCTCCTCCTCCGTCAGCAGCGGCAGCAGCGCATGCAGCGCCCTGGACTGCGCTTTGGCCGAAACGAATTCCGTCGCGCGCCGGTGCAGTACATGCATCTTGTGGTTCGGCAAAGAAATCACGTACTGGCGAACGTACATGTCGTATACCGAATCGCCGATATAGGCCAGCACGAGCGGGTGAAGCTGGCGGACATCCCTGGCGGGCGGAAAGGCAAACAGGGAAGGATCCATCGCTTCGCCCCCTACTTCCGGCGCCAACGCATGCCTTGCGGCGTATCTTCCAACTGGATGCCCCGCTTTATCAAAAGATCCCTGATCTCGTCCGCCCTGGCCCATTGCTTCGCTTTCCTCGCTTCCGCTCTTTCCTCGATCAGACGCTCCACTTCCTCATCCAGCAATGCTTCATCTTCATTTTTCAGGATGCCCATGATCCCGTCCATCTCGCGAAACAGCGCAAGCGCGGCATGCAGCGGCTCGGCCGGAAGCGACGGCTTCCTCAAAAGCAGATTGATTTCCGCAACCAGTTCGAACATGGCGGTAATCGCGTCCGGCGTGTTGAAATCATCCTGCATCTTCATGTGAAAGTCGGCTCTGATCCGCTCCAGCTTCCCGAGAAACGCGTCCTCCTCCTCAGAAGCTTGCCCATCGGGGCCGGCGTTCAGACGATGCTTCAGGTTGGACAGGCAATTTTCCATCCTTTCCAGAGCGCCTTCCGCCTGCCTGATCGCATCTTCGCCGAAGTTAAGCGGATTGCGGTAATGGGCGGACAGCACGAAATAACGAATCGTCTCCGGGGGGATCGTTTTCAGCATTTCATGCACGTTGACCACATTGCCGAGCGACTTCGACATTTTTTCGTTATCGATGTTGATGTAGCCGTTATGCATCCAGTATTTGACGAAAGGTTGGCCGCTCAGCGCTTCCGATTGAGCCAGTTCGCACTCATGATGGGGAAACGCCAGATCCGAGCCGCCCCCGTGAATGTCCAGCGTGGCGCCGAGATACTTTATCGCCATCGCGGAGCACTCGATATGCCAGCCGGGCCTCCCGTCGCCCCAGGGACTGGGCCAGTGAATTTCCCCCGGTTTGGCTTTCTTCCACAGCACGAAATCGCGCGCGTCTTCCTTTCTTTCATCGACCTCCACGCGGATGCCGTAATGAAGCTCTTCCAGATTTTGATGCGACAAGGCCCCGTACGCGGCGAAACGCTTCGTCCGAAAAAACACGTCCCCGTCTTTGGCATAGGCGTATCCCTTGTCCATCAATCCCCGGATAAAGTCGATAAATTCGGGCACGTGTTCGGTTGCGCGCGGGTGAATATCGGCCGCTCGAATACCGAGCATTTTCGCGTCTTCGTAATACGCCCGAATAAACCGATCGGCCACTTCCGCGACGCTTGATCCGGTCTCCTCCGCTTTGCGGATCAATTTGTCGTCCACATCGGTGAAATTCACGACATACGTGACATCGTACCCTTGCTGAATCAAATATCGCCGCACCACGTCAAAGAAAATAAACGGCCGGGCATTGCCGATATGAATATAATTGTAGACCGTCGGCCCGCAGACATACATGTTGACTTTCCCTTCCGTCACCGGTTGGAAAACTTCCTTTTTTCGCGAAAGCGTATTGTATATCTTTAACGTCATCCTACCGCGTTCCTCCATTCGTCTCTTGTCGCGAGCGCGTTTCCGCCGGTTCGTTCGCTTCATACCGCGCCAGCTTTTCCTGCAGCTCGTCGATCTGCCTCTGCATTTGCCGGCATATATCGATCACCGGGTCGGGCAGATTGCCGTGATCGAGCGTCTTTACGCGCTTGCCGTTCCCTTTCACCACTTTGCCGGGAATGCCGACAACCGTGCTGTTGGGCGGGACCTCATGCAGCACAACCGCATTGGCGCCGATGGCGGAGTTCTCCCCGACCGTAATCGAACCGAGCACTTTGGCCCCGGAACCGATCACCACCCTGTTGCCGATGGTGGGATGCCGCTTTCCTTTTTCCTTGCCGGTCCCTCCCAAAGTGACTCCCTGGTACAGCACCACATCGTCGCCGATTTCGCAGGTTTCCCCAATCACCACGCCCATGCCGTGGTCGATGAAAAACCGGTTTCCGATTTTGGCCCCCGGATGAATCTCGATGCCGGTAAAAAAACGGCTCCATTGGGAAATCAGCCTGGCAACGGTAAACCACCTTCTCTCGAAAAACCAATGAGCCACCCGATGCGACCATAACGCATGCAGCCCCGAATAGGTAAACACGACTTCAAACATGCTGCGCGCCGCCGGATCATTCTCAAACACGGCGGTAATGTCGGATTTCATCTGTGCGAAAGGCCGTAACATGAACATATCCCCTTTGTGTAATAAAAAATCTCTGCAGCCTGACGGCTGCAGAGACGTAAGAACGCGGTTCCACTCTGCTTGAGCATCCAAACAACGATCCACGATGCCCTTCTTTCCAGTTCATAACGGGAACAACCCGACAAAGCCTACACCTCTCGGTTCGGCGCTTGCAGCTCCCAGGCGCATTTCCCAGTAAGCGGAATGGATAACTTTCAGCTCGTCCGCACGCGCGGCCCGTTTATCCTCTCTGTGATTCCTCGCTTAATCGTACTTTCCTGTTCGTCGCTTTGAGTATAGTATACAAAAAACACGGAATGATGGCAATCCTTCAATGAACGCGGGATTTCAACCGCTCCATCACTTTCTCCTTGCCGAGCAAATACAGCGTCTGGTTTAAATCGGGGCCGTGCGTCTGCCCCGTCAAAGCGGCGCGAATCGGCATGAACAATTGCTTTCCCTTATAGCCGGTATCGGTCTGCACCTGTTTGATCAGGGACTTGACCGTTTCCGGTTGGAACGCTTCCCGCGATTGCTCCAGCAGCGACAAGAAGTGGCCCAGGACGGCCGACACATGGTCTTCGGCCAATATTTGCCGCGCCTCCTCCTCCAATTCCAGGGACGATGAAAAGAACATGGCCGACAAAGGCACGATATCGGCGGCGTATCTCAGCTTTTCCTTCAACAGGGCGGTTAAATCCGAGAGCCATTCTCGCCGGGCCGAATCGGGATGTTCCGGCACAAATCCCGCCTGCCGCAAATGCGGCAACACCAGCTCAACGATTCTCGGCACATCCGCATGCTTGATATAGTGATTGTTCATCCAGTTGAGCTTGTCCGTGTCGAAAACGGCGGGGCTTTTGGACACGCGCTCCAGACTGAACTGGGCGATCAGCTCGTCCTTGCTGAAAATCTCCGTCTCGCCCGTCGGAGACCAGCCGAGCAAAGCGATATAATTCAGCAGCGCCTCCGGCAAGTAGCCCATCTCCCTGTATTGCTCCACGAATTGAACGATGGATTCGTCGCGCTTGCTCATCTTCTTCCGATCCTGATTGAGGATCAGCGACAGATGGGCGAATTCCGGGAGGCTGAAACCCAACGCCTCGTAGATCAAAATCTGCCTCGGCGTATTGGTCAAATGCTCCTCGCCGCGAATGATCAAATTGATCTCCATCATATGATCATCGAGAACTACGGCGAAGTTGTACGTCGGGATGCCGTCCGGGCGAACGATAATGAAATCGCCGATCCCGTCGGAATCGAATTCGACGTGGCCGCGAACCCGATCTTCGATTTCGATGATGCGATGCTCCGGCACGCGAAAGCGAACCGTCGGCTTGCGGCCTTCTTCGACCAATTGCCGCCGCTGTTCCTCCGCAAGCTCGCGGCATCGCCCGGAATACTTCGGAGTTTCGCCGCGCGCTTCCTGCGCCAGCCTTTCCGCGTCCAATTCGGCTTCGCTGCAATAGCAATGATAAGCGCAGCCCGTCCGAATCAACTGTTCTACGTACGGGCGGTACAGCGCCAGCCTTTCCGTTTGCAGATAAGGGGCATACGGCCCGCCGACGTCGATGCTTTCATCCCAATCGAGCCCGAGCCATTTCAAGCCGTCCAGTTGGTCCTGTATGCCGGACTCGACATGGCGGGTCCGATCGGTATCCTCGAACCGGATAACGAACGCGCCGCCGCTGTGGCGCGCCGCCAAATAATCAAACAGAGCGGTCCTCGCTCCTCCGATATGCAGATGCCCGGTCGGGCTCGGCGCATATCTGACGCGTAATGGGCTTGACATGATTCGTTTCTCCTCCTCAAAAGCTTTCCCCTAAGATAGCACATTCCGGACCAGGCAAACAACCGACTGGGCCGCAATGCCTTCGCCCCTGCCGGTAAATCCGAGCTTCTCCGACGTCGTCGCTTTCACATTGATCTGCGCCGGCTCCGCCTCCAGCGCTTCGGAGATGATGCGGACCATCTCCGGAATATGCGGCGCCATGCGCGGCTGCTGCGCGATAATCGTCGAATCGAGATTGCCGAGCGCCCAGCCGTCCGCCTGCGCCATCGACCACACCTCCCGCAGCAGCGCCAGGCTGTCGGCATCCTTAAACCGCGGGTCCGTATCGGGAAAGTGCCGGCCGATATCGCCGCGCCCCAACGCCCCGAGGATCGCGTCGCTGATCGCGTGCAGCAGCACGTCCGCGTCGGAATGCCCGAGCAGCCCTTTCTCATACGGAATGCTCACGCCTCCGATGATACACGCCCGTCCCGCCGCCAATTGGTGCACATCAAATCCAAGACCGACTCGTATCATGGTTTTCCCCTTTCTCCATTGCGCCGCGACAGCCAAAATTCAGCCCATGGCAAGTCGTCCGGCGTCGTGATCTTGATGTTGCCGTAGCTTCCCTCCGCCACAACGACGGGCACGCCCATCCGCTCCATCAAAGCGGCGTCGTCGGTCCCCACATATCCGTCCGCCCGCGCCTTGCGATGCGCCTCGATCAGCTCGGCAAGCCGAAAAGCCTGCGGGGTTTGAATCGCCCACAGGCTGCGGCGGTCAGGCGTGGAGCAAATCGTTCCCGACGGATCCACGACTTTGATCGTATCTTTGACCGGCACGGCCAAAACCGCCGCGCCGTGCTTCTTCGCTTCGTTCCAACAGCGCCGCACCTGATCCGCGAGAACGAACGGGCGGACGCCGTCATGCACCATGACCCACTCCGTCCGCAATTCGAGCAACCCCCGGTAAACGGAATGCTGCCGCTCGGCATCGCCGGGAACCACGGCATGAACCTTGTCCAGCCGAAAGGTATTCCGGTACTCTTCGCAGCGGGAAATATGCTCCAGTCCGACGACGAGCGCGATGGAATCGACTTCCGGCATCGACTGAAAAAGCTCCAGCGTATGGACGACGACGGGCTTGTCCCCAAGCGTCAAATAAGGCTTGCTCACGCTCGTGCCCATGCGCGTTCCCTTGCCCGCGGCGACCACCACGACTCCCAGTTGTTCCCCCATCATTGCTCCCTCACCCAGACGAACGGTTGCGATATTTTTAAGTGTGGTGAAAAAACGGTGCAGGGATGGGGCATGGGTTGGAGAAACGACAGCGGTCGCCTTTGCCCGCGGATTTCTTCCTTATTGAACTTGAAAATCGGGAAATCTGCGGGCAACTGCGATCGGAAACCCATACCCCATCCCGGAGCCCCTGTTTTTCATCACACTCACGCTTCTAATCCATCATAACCGTTTTACTGCGCTTTTTCCAACAATTTCGGCTTGGCGAAAATCATTCGTCCGGCCGACGTTTGAAGCACGCTGGTGACCAAAACCTCCAGGGTCGTTCCGATAAAATCCCGTCCGCCTTCCACGACGATCATCGTCCCGTCATCGAGATAGGCGATGCCCTGTCCATATTCCTTGCCGTCCTTGATCACCTGCACGTAAATCTCTTCGCCGGGCAGTACGACGGGCTTGACCGCGTTGGCCAGATCGTTGATATTCAACACGCCCACGCCTTGAAATTCGCACACTTTGTTCAGGTTGAAATCGTTGGTCACCACTTTGCCTTCCAGCAGTTTGGCCAATCGCACCAGCTTGCTGTCCACCTCGCTGATGTCTTCGAAATCCCCTTCGTAAATCAGCACCTTGACATCCAACTCCTTTTGAATTTTATTCAGGATGTCCAACCCCCGACGCCCCCGGTTCCGTTTGAGCAGGTCGGACGAATCGGCAATGTGCTGCAATTCCTCCAGCACGAATTCGGGAATAACCAGCGTGCCCTCAATAAAACCGGTTTTGCAAATATCGGAGATCCTCCCGTCGATGATGACGCTGGTATCCAATATTTTATGTTCCTTGAGCGGCGCGGCGGTATCCTGCGCAAGGCCGGAGGCGCTTCGGAGCGCCGCGACCATCGCGCCGATATCCTCCCTTTTTCCCCAGCCAAGGTAAAACCCGCCGTATCCCAACAGCGCGGTCACCAATACGGGAACCGCGCTGCCCGGACCGGCGATGGAAGCAAGGGAAGGGAACAGCAGCACGGAGACCAACAGCCCCAATACCAAGCCCGCGATTCCCGCGAACAGATCGGAAGACGGCATGCCGTACAAACGATCCCTCACCTGACGCGTTAATAAAAGAAGCCACTTGGTCACTTTCGAATAGATCATCCAGAATATCAAAATGCCCGCGGCGCAAGAAACGAGCGCCTCCATCTTCCAATAACCCCAACCCAAACGAACGGTCAACGGCGGATTGAACGCCTCCATGAAACGGTAAACCGCCAGCCCGCCCGCACTTGCAAACAAAAATCGAATCACTTGATTCATATTCCATGTTCACCTCCTGAACCGATTCTAAAATCGTCTACACCTACAATTATGAACCAAATTTTCCGATGCTAACCTCGCTCATCTTATTTTTTACTTGATTTACCAAATTAAGCTTTGAATTCTCAAATTGATTCTTATATAATGGTAGTGGACATTAATTGTAGAGGTGAATGGAATGAACGGATCGAATCTAGCCGAGTTTCAAGATCAAGTTTCAGAATTGCTGCTCCGTCACCGAAGTCTGCTGGACGTTTTGTCGAAATATCAACAAACCAATGCGGCGGTTAACCGTTCCGTTGTCAAATCCGTCACCGAGTGCGGCTGCATTCAATTAAACGCCAAAAAACAGCCCTATTCGGAGGACATGACCAGCGAACAAATCCGCATCATGCTGGATTCCCATATCAGCGGCCAATTGTGCGAGCAATGCGTGGAAGTCGTCAGCGCCGAAATGGGCCGAAATTTGTTTTATATGGCCGCCCTCTGCAACCATTTAAACATGGATCTGGAAGAGGTCGTGGTCAGGGAATCGAAGAAATGCTCGACGTTGGGGTTTTTTAATTTGTCATAGCAAAAAACACCCGCTTCCCTTTGATGGGAAAACAGGTGCGCCGACGTACAAAGGACGGTCCGGCTTTCAGAGGGTTTTGCCGATTTCCGACGAATCATCCCGATCCAGGTGCCGCCTGCGTCTGAGTCGAATCAAACGCTTAACGGCGTTTTTTTTTATCCCGAACAACAGCGCGTAGACCACCAGCGGGATAAACAGCAGCCTGGAGAGAACGCCGGGCTGGACGATCGACAGGACGACAACAAACACGACAATGATCGGCGTAATCCAGATCGCCGCCTTGGGAAAACCGAATTTCTTGAAATTCGGGTATTTGATGTTGCTGACCATCAGGAGAGACAGGGCCAATTCGCTGGCCAACAGCACAAACACCGGCAGCTCGTTGTGGAACAAGGACAGGGTCGCCAGCACCCCGCCCGCGGCCGGAATCGGAAGCCCGACAAAGTAACCGGGAGCCCCGGAAGCGACGTTGAACCTGGCCAGCCTGAGCGCTCCGCAAATGGGGAAGATCGCCGTTAAGGTCCAGGCCGTGGCCGGATTGACATCCTGAAAGCAGATCACATACATCACAAAGGAAGGAGCCACGCCGAATGAAATCACATCGGACAACGAGTCCAATTCCTTCCCGAATTCACTTTGCGCATTGAGCGCTCTGGCCAATCTCCCGTCCAAACCATCCATCAACATCGCCGCGATCACCATGATCGCCGCCAGATCGGGATCCCCATTGAAGACGAGTATGATCGAAATAATTCCCAAACATAGATTGGCGATTGTGAATACGCTGGGAAGCGATTTGGCTAACATGAACGTTCACCTCAATTTTACTATACCCAAAAAATACATTCGCATGTAAAAAAAACTAAAATTCAGTGCATGATTCTTCGGGCGTACGTCTATTGATTGTATGCAATTTATATATGTCTGTCAACGATAACCTGTTCCTGAACGCGTTTCAACCCTTCCTTGATCGTCCTGGCGCGGACTTCGCCGATGCCGTCAACCTCATCCAGTTCTTCGATTGTCGCCATGACGATATGGGCCAAATAGCTGAATTGCTCCACCAAATTGCCGATGATCATCGAAGGAAGCCGCGGGATTTTGTGAAGCACGCGGTATCCCCGCGGCGAAACCGGCTCCTCCAGCACGCTGTTGGTCAGGTGATATCCGAGCAGACGGATCACGTGCAGATGATCGAGGAACTCATCCGCATTCAGCTTCCGCAAATGGTTTTGGATCTCCCTGACCTTCTCGTCGCTCGGATCCTTGCCGTAGTCCTTCAGCAGCAGGAACGCTTCCTCATCGATTTTCGCCACCAATTCCTCCATCTGCATGCTGATGAGTCTGCCCTCCGTGCCCAATTCATTAATGTATTTTTTAATTTCCGATTTAATTCGAAGCACCATCTCCACCCGTTGAATCACGTTGGAAACATCCTGGAGCGTCACCAGCTCCTCAAACTCCGAAGCGCTCAGATTCGTAAAAGCCTGATCCAGCACCGCCTTGTATTTTTCCAGCGTCTGAATGGCTTGGTTGGCCTTGGTCAGAATGACTCCGATATCCTTCAGGGAGTAGCGGAGGTTGGCCTGGTACAAGGTGATCACATTTCTTCTTTGCGAGATCGATACGACAAGCTTGCCCGTCTGCTTGGCTACCCGCTCCGCCGTTCGATGCCGTATTCCCGTTTCGGACGACGAAATGGAAGGATCGGGGATCAATTGGGTATTGGCATACAGAATCCGTTTCACATCTTCGCTCAATATGATCGCGCCGTCCATCTTGGCCAGCTCATACAAATAATTCGGGCTGAAATCGCAGTTGATCGAGAAGCCCCCATCGACCAATTCCATCACTTCCGGGCTGTAGCCCACGACGATCAACGCGCCGGTTTTGGCCCGCAGCACGTTCTCCAGCCCTTCCCTGAGCGAGGTGCCCGGCGCGACAAGCTGCAGCAGTTGATCCATGACTTCTCTATATCCGTCTTCTTTCATCTGTTAACCCCCTGATGATTCAATCCATCTGTTGTTTATTTCGCCGAGCCGACGCCAAGCGCCGCTTGCAGCGCTTCCGCCACGGAATCGACCCCGACCAGTTCGATCCCCGGGGACGGAGACAAACCCTTGAGGCTTTTGCGGGGCAAAATCACTCGCTTGAACCCCAGCTTCCGCGCCTCCCTGATCCGTTGCTCCACCCTGGACACAGCCCGCACCTCGCCGGTCAGCCCGATTTCGCCGAACACCACATCGTAAGGCCGGGTCGGGCGATCCTGAAAGCTGGAGGCGATGCTGACCGCCGCGGCCAGATCGACCGCCGGTTCATCCAGCTTGACGCCGCCGGCCACATTCAGATAGGCGTCCTGATTTTGCAAAAACAGCCCGATTCTTTTCTCCAGCACGGCGATGATCAAAGCCATCCGTTGATGGTCGATGCCCGTGGACATTCTGCGCGGGGTGGGAAAATTGGTCGGCGACACCAAGGCTTGCAGCTCCACCAGAACCGGGCGGGTTCCCTCCATGCTGGCGATCACCGTAGAGCCGGCCACGCCGAGCGGGCGCTCCGACAGAAAAAGCTCCGAAGGATTGTCGACTTCCTGCAATCCCGATTCGTTCATTTCAAAAATGCCCATCTCATTCGTCGAGCCGAAGCGATTTTTGACCGCCCTCAACAGACGGTAGGAATGATGCCGTTCGCCTTCGAAATAAAGCACGCAGTCCACCATATGCTCCAGCAGTCTGGGGCCCGCGATCGCGCCTTCCTTGGTCACATGGCCGACCAGCACGGTGGCGATCCCGTTCATTTTGGCGATCCGCATAAACTGGCCGGTGCATTCCCTTACCTGCGACACGCTGCCCGGGGCTGACGCGATCGAGGACTGGTACACCGTCTGGATGGAATCCATCACCAACAAGTCCGGTTTCACCTGGGCGATCGCCTGCTCGATCCATTCCATATTCGTCTCGCAAAGGATGAACAAATCGGGCGAGAGCGCATCCAGCCGATCCGCCCGCAGCTTCGTCTGGCTGGCCGATTCCTCCCCGGACACATACAATACCTTCAACCGTTTCTGCGCCAAAGTATGGGAGGCTTGCAGCAGCAAGGTCGATTTGCCGATCCCCGGATCCCCTCCCACCAGAATCAATGAACCGGGAACGATTCCTCCGCCGAGCACCCGGTTTAATTCCGAGATTCCCGTCCGTATTCGCTGCTCCTGGCTGCCCTCGATCTCCACGATCGACTTGGCCCCCTCTTTCGCGGCATGCAAAGCGGGATGAAGGGATTGCGTTCTGTCCGCAACCTCCACCTCTTCCAGCATGCTGTTCCAGGCCTGGCAACCGGGGCATCTGCCCATCCACTTCGGCGATTCGTATCCGCATTCCTGACAACTGTATTTCACTTTGGTTTTGGCCACGGTCATACTCCTATTTATTATCATGCATCGTTAAAATTTTACCATTTAATACAGACCATGAAAACCCCCGCGCAATATAACGCCGAAGCGACGCCAAAACTGCCGCTTGACCCGCCGCAGCCGCAAAAAAAAACGGGGAATCCCTAAGGAATCCCCGTTTTGATCCATTTTACTTGGCGGTTACCGAATTATGAACGACCAGCGCGCCCTCCGATTCATCGATGGTCAGCTTATCTCCCTTTGTAATATTCCCCTTCAACAATTCTTCGGAGAGCCGATCCTCGATATGCTTCTGTATCGCCCGGCGCAACGGTCTGGCCCCGTAAGTCGGATCGAAGCCTTCCTTGGCCAGAAACGCCTTGGCCGCATCGGTGAGCACGAAATCGACTTCTTGCTCCTTCAGGCGCTTGCGCAATTCTTCCGCCATCAGGGAAACAATATGCGCGATATGCTCCTGGTCCAGAGAATGGAAAACAATAATTTCGTCGATCCGGTTCAGGAATTCGGGGCGGAAGTTTTTCTTCAGCTCCGACATCACTTTGTCCTTCATGTTGTCGTAATCCTTGGCCGAGTCGTCGGCTGCCGTGAATCCGAGCGAAGCGTTCTTCTTGATCATTTCCGCGCCCACGTTCGAGGTCATGATAATCAAGGTGTTGCGGAAATCGACAACGCGCCCCTTGGAGTCGGTCAGACGGCCGTCCTCCAGCACCTGCAGCAAAATGTTGAACACCTCGGGATGGGCCTTCTCAATTTCGTCCAGCAATACGACGGAATACGGTTTGCGGCGAACTTTCTCCGTAAGCTGCCCGCCTTCTTCATACCCGACATATCCCGGAGGCGCCCCGACCAATCTGGAAGTGGAGTGTTTCTCCATATATTCGGACATATCGATGCGAACCACCGCATTCTCATCGCCGAACAACGATTCCGCCAACGCCCGGGCCAACTCCGTTTTCCCGACGCCGGTCGGTCCAAGGAAGATAAACGAACCCATCGGGCGCTTCGGATCTTTCAAACCGGCCCGCGCCCGGCGAATGGCCCGGCTTACCGCCTTCACCGCTTCGTCCTGCCCGATGACCCGCTCATGCAGAATTTGTTCCATCTTCAACAGCCGGTCGGTTTCCTCTTCCGCCAGTTTTCTCACCGGAATACCGGTCCAACTGGCCACCACTTGGGCGATATCTTCCGCCGTCACCTCCGAATCGGTGCGGCCTTGTTTTTCCTTCCAGTCATTGCGGGTAAAGTCCAATTCCTCGCGCATTTTCTGCTCCGTGTCGCGCAGCGCGGCGGCCTTCTCAAATTCCTGGCTCTGCACGGCCGCATCCTTCTCCTTGCGGATATCTTCGAGGCGGCTTTCCAGATCCTTCAAATTCGGGGGTACGGTGTAGGAGCTTAACCGCACCTTGGAGCCGGCTTCGTCGATCAGGTCGATCGCTTTGTCCGGCAGGAACCGGTCCGTGATGTAGCGGTCGGACAATTTCACCGCCTGCTCAATCGCCTCGTCGCTGATCTTCACCCGATGATGGGCTTCATACCGATCCCGCAAGCCGTGCAAAATCTGGATCGTTTCTTCCGGCGTCGGCTGATCGACCATGATCGGCTGGAAACGGCGTTCCAACGCGGCGTCTTTCTCGATGTATTTGCGGAATTCATCCAGGGTCGTCGCGCCGATGCATTGCAGTTCCCCCCGGGCCAGCGCCGGCTTGAGGATGTTGGAAGCGTCGATTGCGCCCTCCGCTCCGCCCGCGCCGATCAACGTATGAAGCTCGTCGATAAACAGGATGATATTGTTGGCCTGGCGGATTTCATCCATGATTTTTTTCAACCTGTCTTCAAACTCGCCCCGATATTTGGTTCCCGCAACGACGGAGCCCATATCCAGCGTCATCACTCTTTTATCCCGCAGCGTTTCGGGAATTTCATTGTTGATGATTTTCTGCGCCAAGCCTTCGGCAATCGCCGTTTTACCTACCCCCGGCTCCCCGATCAGGACCGGATTGTTCTTGGTTCTCCGGCTCAAAACCTGAATCACTCTTTCAATTTCCTTGCTTCTGCCGATCACCGGATCCAGATGCCCTTCCTTGGCGAAAGCCGTCAGATCCCTGGCCAATCCGTCCAATGTCGGCGTATTGGCGCTCGGCTGCGATCCGTGGCTGGAGGACACGGCTTCGTTGCTGCCCAGCAATTGCAGCACTTGCTGTCTGGCTTTGTTCAGGCTGACTCCAAGGTTGTTCAGCACCCTGGCGGCCACGCCTTCCCCTTCGCGGATCAGGCCGAGCAGGATATGCTCCGTGCCCACATAGGTATGCCCCAATTTCCGCGCTTCATCCATCGACAATTCAATCACTTTTTTGGCCCGCGGCGTATACGCGATATTCATCGGCTGTTCCTGGCCGCGTCCGATCAGGGATTCCACTTCGTCCTGGATCTTTTCCAGCCCCAAACCGAGAGCGATCAGCGCTTTGGCGGCAATCCCCTCGCCCTCTCGAATCAGGCCAAGGAGGATATGTTCGGTTCCAATGTTGTTATGTCCCAAACGTACAGCTTCTTCTTGAGCCAGCGCCAACACTTTCTGCGCCCGTTCCGTAAATCTGCCAAACATCATACGATACACCTCCAAATTTTAATATAATGTTTTCGGTTATGATTTGGCAAGCCGTTCCCTGATCATCTGCGCCCGCCGGATGTCTCTTTCCTCGGGCGACAGCTTCTGCCCCGCATACTGTTGCAAAAAACCCGGCTGGGTCATAATCAGCAGTTCATTCATGACGTTGGCCGACACGTTCTCGATCAGGTCCAGATCGATGCCCATTCGCACGTCGGACAAGCGCTGCGCCGCTTCCTTCGAATCCATGATGCCGGCGTGCGACAAAATCCCCAACGAGCGGTTGACCCGGTCGACGATGCGCGGCCTCGATTCGGCCAGCAGCCTTTGGCGCGCCGCCCGTTCATGCTCGATAATTTGCCGGGCTACACTGTACAAATTGTCGATGATTTCATCCTCGGATTGCCCCAGCGTGATCTGATTGGAGATTTGAAACAAATTTCCGATCGCTTCGCTTCCTTCCCCATACAGGCCGCGCACCGCCAAACCGACCTGCGTGATCGCCGAAAGAATGCGATTGATCTGCTGCGTTAAAACAAGGGCCGGAAGATGCATCATCACGGAAGCCCGGATGCCGGTGCCCACGTTGGTGGGACAAGCGGTCAAATACCCTTTTTTTTCATCAAACGCATACTCCAGCTTCGATTCGAAAATATCATCGATGCGGCTCGCCAGCTCCCACGCCTCCCGAATTTGGAAGCCGGGAAAAAGGCATTGCGTGCGCAGATGGTCTTCCTCGTTCACCATGATGCTGATCGATTCGTTTTCGCTCAGCAGCAGCGCACCGTTTCTCGACTCGTCCGCCAGATTGGGGCTGATCAAATGCTTTTCGACCAGCACCTTTTTCTCCAGCTCGCTCAAATCGGACAAAGGGATGAACGAGAACGCGCTGATGCTGTTCAAATCCCCGCTTTCCACGCTTTTTTCTATTTCCTCAAGCACTTCTTTGGATTGCTGGTTTGTGGCCAGCAGCGGAAACGGATGGGTTTGCAAATTTCGGGCGATCCGAATTCGGCTGCTGATCACGATATCCGAATCGGGCCCGACGCCTTTCATCCACTCGCTGAGCGCCTGATCGATAAAATGGCCCAAAGACATAGGCTCACTCCTCCTTTTGAGGCAGGTTTTCCTCCGGTTCATCCGTCATTCGCGGCCGAATGTCAAGCCTTTCGCTCCAACTCCCTGATCTGATCGCGAATCTTGGCGGCCTGCTCGAATTCCTCCCGGGCAATTTTCTCCTGAAGCTCTTTTTTCAGCAATTCAATCTCGCGCTTCTGCTTCAATCTGTTCCCCGAACGAATCGGAATCTTCCCGACATGAACGGTGCTTCCATGCACTCTTTTCAACAAAGGCTCCAGACGCTCGGAGAAAAATTTATAACAGGAGCTGCAGCCGAAACGCCCGATTTTGCCGAACTGGGCATAGGTCAATCCGCATTCTTCGCACCGCAGGTTTTGCGGCTGACTCGTCCCCGCGCTCGCGGCGGACGGCTCGAAATCCAGCAGCCCCGAAATCAAATTGTGAATCGAAAATCCGTTGGCCGTACCGGGGATCAACTCGCCTTTTTCGCGGGCGCACACCTCGCAGATGTGAAATTCCGTTTTCTCGCCGTTGATAATTTTGGTGAAATGAAGCGTTGCCGGCCTTTTCCCGCATTCCTGACAAATCATCGCTTATCCCTCCTTTGAAAACTTGGATCCATTATCCCGTTCGGCTGCTGGGTCAACAGCGATATCAGCATGCCTTTCAACAACTTGGCCCGAATCTCATCGCGGTAGGGCAGCTTCAAAGTCAACACATCCCGGGACACCGCCGATTTCAACAGGTTGGCCTCGCGCGGGGTGATGAAGTCGGACTCCGCCAACTGGTAAATGATCCCTTCCGCCGTGGTCTGGTCAATGCGGTCCCGAATCGTCTGCAAAATGTGATCGTGGATCGTGCCCTGGGAAGTGATTTCAATTCTGTGAATCCGCACGTAGCCGCCGCCGCCCCGTTTGCTCTCCACGATGTAGCCTTTCTCAAAGGTGAACCGGGTGCCGATCACGTAATTGATCTGGGAGGGGACGCATTGAAATTGATCTGCCAGATCATTCCTTTGAATCTCAATAAATCCTTCCTCACTTTGATGCAAAATATTCTTCAAATATTGTTCTATAATGTCAGAGATATTACGCATACGCTGAACCTCCATCATCCATGGTGCGGTATTGACTTTGACTATCTTTGACTTTGAGTTTATTATACACCCCCTTCGCCGCGATTTCAAGTAGGGCCGCACATATTCGCACATATCGCAGGCCGAACCGCAGACTGTTGAAGCCGGAGCGCGTTCCGGCTTTTCAACAGCCTGTTTTCGGCCGTCAATCGACGGAGCGCTCCCTCATCAAAGGAAACAAAAGAACGTCGCGAATCGACGGCGCATCCGTCAGCAGCATGACCAGACGGTCAATGCCTATTCCCAGCCCGCCGGTCGGCGGCATGCCGTACTCCAGCGAACGGATGAAATCCTCGTCCATTTGATGGGCTTCCTCGTTGCCTTGCGCGCGCTCCACCAACTGCGCCTCGAAGCGCTGCCTCTGATCGATCGGGTCGTTCAGTTCGGTGAAGGCATTCGCATGCTCGCGTCCCACGATAAACAATTCGAAGCGATCGGTGAAACGGGGGTCGCCGCCATTCTTCTTGGCCAGCGGCGAAATCGCCGTCGGATGCCCGTAAACGAAGGTGGGCTGAATCAGCGTTTCCTCCACGAACGTTTCGAAGAACTGGTTGACCACATGCCCAAAGGTCATGCCGGGCTCCACCGGAACGCGATGCTCTTTCGCCAGCGCCAGCGCTTCCCGATCGTCCATTTCACGGCTGAAATCAACGCCCGTCGCCGCGCGAACCGCTTCAACCATCGACACCCGCCTCCACGGCGCGGCCAATTCCACCGGCTGACCCTGATAAACGATCGTCGTCGTCCCCAGCACTTCCTTGGCGATATGCGCGACCATGTCCTCCGTCAGGCGCATGATGTCCTGATAGTCCGCATAGGCCTCGTACAATTCCATCATCGTGAATTCGGGATTGTGCTTGGTGGAGACGCCTTCGTTGCGATATACTCTGCCGATTTCATACACTTTCTCCAGCCCGCCGACAATCAGCCTTTTCAGATGCAATTCAATCGCGATCCTCATATAAAGAGGCATGTCGAGCGCATTGTGGTGCGTCGCAAAAGGACGTGCGGCAGCGCCGCCGGCAATGGCGTGCAAGGTGGGCGTTTCGACCTCCAAATAGCCGCGCTGATCCAAATAACGTCGCATCGACTGAATGATTTTCGAGCGCGAAATGAACGTTTGCTGCACCTCGGGATTCACGATCATATCCAGATATCTTTGGCGGTATCGAAGCTCCACGTCTTTCAGCCCGTGGAATTTCTCGGGCAGCGGATAGAGCGATTTGGAAAGCACCTCGAACGCCTCCGCCTTGATCGTGGTCTCTCCGGTTTTGGTTTTGAAAACCGTCCCCTTTACGCCGACGATGTCCCCTAAATCCAGCAGTTCAAACGCGCGATATTTGTCCGGACCAATCTGGTCCAGCCGCACGTAAATCTGGATTTTACCGCTTAAATCCTGCAAATGGGCGAAGCCGGCCTTGCCCATCCCCCGCTTCTGCATCATGCGCCCGGCGACGGTGACCTCCGCCTGAAGCTCGTCCAATTCTTCCTTCGACTTGTCGTCATAAGCTCGTAGAATATCCCCGGCGTGATGCGTCCGCTCGAATTTTCGGCCGAACGGGTCAATGTCCAGTTGCCGCAGTTCATCCAGCTTCCTGCGCCGGATCGTCAACAGTTCGCTCAATTCCAATTCCTGATTCAATCGGTTCATCTCCAGACAGATAAATGCAAGACTTAAAAAAAGGATGGAGCCGCGGACAAAGGCGGCCCCTTTCGTTTCTCCAACCCTGCGCCTCTTTTTTCACCACATTTTTAAAAAGCTTCCATCAGGAAGCTCGCTTAAGGGCCAATCCCATTTCCGGATCCACTTCTTTACTTCTTGATATCCATAATTTTATATTGAATAATACCTGCCGGCACGTTGACATCGACGATGGACTTCTTTCTTTTGCCCAGAATGGCTTTGCCTACAGGACTCTCATTGGATATTTTGTTCTGCGACGGATCGGACTCGGCGGTTCCCACAATCGTGTACTCGACAGAATCCCCGAATTCCAAGTCTTTCAGCGTCACGATCGAGCCGATGCTGACCATCTCCGTGTCGATCTCGTCATTGTTGATAATCTTCGCATTGCGCAGCATTTTCTCCAGGGTGATGACCCTGCCCTCAATGAAAGCTTGCTCGTTCTTGGCGTCTTCATATTCCGAGTTCTCGCTAATATCCCCGTAACCGATCGCGATTTTGATGCGTTCCGCAACTTCTCGCCGCTTGACTGACTTCAGATGTTCCAACTCGTCCTCCAGTTTTCTCAAACCGTCCGGTGTCAGAATCACTTCTTTTTCAGACATGATACCCGCCTCCTATCATGCAAAATTTTCACGTTCCAAAGCCATACTTCGGCCACCCTGCAATTTCTATTGCCTGATTATATTGCATGACCGCCAAAATGTCAATTTAATGCACCGGCTGCACATCCAAGGAATCTTTGAAATCCGCGATTGAACCGCTCTCCAGCGCCGCGGCATAACTTTCCAGCAATTGGATCATGCGGTCCCTCCGGGTTTCCTCCATGACCAAATCCTTGACTTTGGCCGCGCCCCGCATTCCCCTCAAATACCAGGCGATATGCTTGCGCATTTCCTTTACCGCGACCGCTTCGCCTTTCAAAGCGATCAGACGGTCCATGTGCAAAACGGCAATTTTGATTTTCTCCGCAGGCGAAGGCTCGGGGGGCAATTCCCCTCCCGACAAATATTGCACGGTGCGATAGAGCATCCACGGATTGCCCAACGCGCCCCTTCCGATCATAACGCCGTCGCAGCCAGTCTGGTCAAGCATCCGCTTGGCGTCCTCCGGCGTGGCGATATCCCCGTTGCCGATCACCGGAATGGAAACGGCCTCCTTGACCTCTTTAATAATGTCCCAGTTGGCCTTACCCGTATACAATTGCTCGCGCGTCCGGCCATGCAGGCTGACGGCCTGGGCGCCGGCGCGCTCGATCGCCCGGGCGTTGTCCACCGCGTACACATGCTCCGAATCCCATCCCATCCGCATTTTGACGGTCACCGGTTTGCTTACGGCATCCACCACGGCCGACACCATTTCCTCCATTTTGCTTGGATCGAGCAACCATCGGGCGCCGGCGTCGCACTTGATAATTTTGGGGACGGGGCAGCCCATATTAATATCGATAATGTCGGCATTGGTTTGCCGATCGACCACTTTCGCCGCTTCCACCAGCGTTTCCTTGTCTCCGCCAAAAATTTGCAGGCTCAGCGGTTTTTCGCGCTCATCCACGTACAACATCTGCATCGTGCGCCGGTTGCCGTGCAGGATGGCTTTATCGCTCACCATCTCCGCGCAAACCAGGCCGCAGCCGAATTCTTTGGCGATCAGGCGAAAAGCCGGATTGCACACCCCCGCCATCGGAGCCAGCACCACGTTGTTCTTCGGCGTCACGTTTCCTATTTTCAGCATCGTCCGATCCTCCCTTTATTTCGATTCGGAAGGAATCAACTCATCCAGGCCAACCCCCAGCGCTTCCGAAATCTGGCGTAAAATTTTGGCATCCGGCTTCCTTGTGCCCCGTTCAATCGATCCGAGTATGGCGATGGATACGCCAAGCAAATCAGCCAGTTCATTCTGCGTGTGGCCCTTCAATTTACGAAAAGCTCTGATTCGCTGGGCCAATTGATTCGTTTCCACAGCTTCACCTCATCCTTTTCATCCAGTTTTTCCAGAGACGCCTTGATAGATTCTATGACCGACATCGAATTTGAATGCATAATCTCAAGCAGCGGGATCAACACAAACGCGCGTTCGAACATGCGGGGGTGGGGCAGCTCCAGATTCGGGGAATGCCGCTCCAACCGATCGTACAGCAGCATGTCCAGATCTATCGTGCGCGGCCCCCAGCGAACCGTCCGCGTTCTTCCCAACCGCTGCTCGATGCCCAACTGAACGACGAGCAGTTGTTCCGGGGTCAAGCTCGTCTCGACGGCGACGGCCATATTCAGAAAGGCGGGCTGTTCCACATACCCCACCGGGGACGTTTCATATATGGAAGAGCAGCGCGTCACCCGGACGGAGGCATGCTCGTTCAAGCGCCGAACGGCATCCGTCAGGAACCGCTCGCGGTCACCCAAGTTGGACCCGAGGCCAATGTACGCCTCGCGCATTCGGTTCTGATCCGGAGTCATCTTAAACCCGCCCTCTGTGAATTTCTACGGTCACGCCGCCAAAGTGAATATCGAACGGAGGGTGGGGCTTGACCACTCTCACCGTAATTTCGTTGATTTCAGTATAATGGCCCAACAAATCGGATGCAATCTTTTCCGCAAGAGCTTCCACCAATTTGCAGGCCGGTCCCTCGACGATGCGCTTGATCCGCTCATAGACGTGCGCATAATGGACCGTGTCGTTCAGGTCGTCGCTTTGCCCGGCCTTCTTCAAATCGAGGTGCAGTTCGACATCGACATAAAAGCGCTGGCCCAGCTTGTTCTCCTCGGGGAATACGCCGTGGTAGCCGTAAAACTGCATCCGGTCCAGCATCATCCGATCCATGGCGACTCCCCTCCTTCCCAGGCCCTCCCAAGCATCGCGTCCGTCATCATGACCGCGCGCCGGACCTCCTTGACATCGTGCACGCGCACGATTTGGCATCCGCGGACGATGCCCATGACCACGGAGGCGATCGTGCCTTCGACGACCTGATCGGAAGGGAGGCCGAGCACCTTGCGGATGAAGCTTTTCCGCGAAGTGCCGAGCACCACCGGATAGCCCATGCCGCAAATCCGGTCCAATTGGTCCATCACTTCCAGATTATGCTCGAACCGCTTGCCGAACCCGATGCCCGGGTCCAGCATGATTTTGTCTTCGGCAATTCCCGCTTCCATGGCCAATCTCAGGCTTTCGCGCAGGTCGCCGATCAGATCCGGCATCAGATCGGCGTAATCGATCACCTTGCGGTTATGCATGATCACTACCGGGCAATCAAAGGACGCAATCACCCCGGCCATGTCCGCATCCGCCTTCAACCCCCACACGTCGTTGACGATATGCACGCCTTCCAGCAGCGCTTGCCTGGCGACCTCCGCCTTGTACGTGTCGATGGAAAGCGGCAGATCGATCTCCGCTTTCAGCGCTCGGATGACGGGGATCACCCGCTCCAGTTCCTCCGCCGCCGAGACGGGGACCGATCCGGGGCGGGTCGATTCGCCGCCGATGTCGATCAGATCGGCGCCCTCCCCGGCCATTCTCCGGGCTTGGCGCAAAGCCGCGTCCACCGACGTGAACAAACCGCCGTCGGAGAACGAATCGGGCGTGACGTTCAATACCCCCATGATCAGCGTGCGCCCGCCGACATGAATCGCCTTTTCTCTGCATGGAATAGTTTGTACGGACATGCGATCACTTCCTGTCGTAGGGTTCCCGCTCTTCGAGCGCGGCGGAACGATAGGCCCGCATCAACCGCCGGGTGATGTCGCCGGGGCGGCCGTTCGGGAAGACGAACGCACCGCCCTCGGGATCGATCAGACGGTGGACGGGCACGATCTCCTGAATCGAATTGGTGAGAAAAGCTTCCTCCGCCTCGCAAACATCCTCCCACCGAAAAATGCCTTCATTGACTTTCAAACCGAGCGCGCGGCACAATCCGATCACAAATTGGCGGGTGATGCCGGGCAAAATCCCGGTATCCAGCGACGGGGTGCAGCACGCTTGATCGCGAATAAAAAACAGGTTGCTGACGATGCCCTCCGTGATTTCCCCCCGCTCATTCAACATCAGTCCTTCCGCCCCGGACGATTCCGGGTACGTTTGAAGCTCGCGCTTGGCCAAAATGTTGTTCATATATTGGAACGATTTCATTCTGCGATCCCCTTCGGGGCTGCTGCGCCGCAATCGCAAAAGGCGAAGCGGCTTGCCCTTCTCGTACGCCTCGCGGTTGTATTCGGGCAGCGGCTTGATATACAAAATGCAACGGGGACGGTCGTACGCCTCCGCAACCGGCAGTCCCAGCGGACCGACGCCGGCCGATACCGTATAGCGCAGATAGGCGTCCTCCAGCCGGTTGGCTTCCAGCAGCCGCCGCACTTGCAGTTCCACCTCCCGCAGCTCGGGGCGAAACGGAATCCCCAACTGCGCGCACCCTTGACGAAGCCGGCGCAAATGCTCGTCCAGCAGAAAAGGCCGGCCGCCATAAGTGCGGAACGTTTCGAACAGGCCGATGCCATAAAGAAAACCGTGGTCCATTACGGATACCACGGCTTGCTCCTGGTCGCACAGGGTTCCATCGATGTCGATTTTCATGGTTGAACCTCTTTGGCCGCCGTTCCGGTAATGAAATTTCGCAGTAATGTTAAACCGTGGTCGGTAATGATCGATTCCGGGTGAAATTGCACCCCTTCGATCGGATAATGTTTATGGCGCAATCCCATCACTTCCCCTTGCTCCGTCTCGGCGCTGATCTCCAGGCAATCGGGGACCGATTCGCGCCGCACAATCAATGAATGGTATCTCGTCGCCAAAAAGGGGGAAGGAATGTCCTGAAATATCGTTTTTCCGTCATGTAAAATCTCCGACGTTTTTCCATGCATCATTCTTTCGGCGCGGATCACTTCGCCCCCGAAGGCTTGCCCGATCGCCTGGTGCCCGAGGCAAACGCCCAGGATCGGAATGCGTCCTTTGAAACGATCGATCAACGAAAGGCTGACGCCCGCTTCATTCGGCGTACAAGGTCCCGGCGAGATCAAAATATGCCTTGGCGACATAGCTTCGATCTCCTCCAGGCTGATCTCGTCATTGCGGCGAACCGCAACCTGCTGCTCCAATTCGCCCAAGTATTGCACTAAATTGTACGTAAATGAATCGTAATTGTCAATGACCAGTATCATCGGACAAACCTTCCCTCGCTATATTGAATCGCCTTCCACAGCGCTTTGGCTTTATTCAGCGACTCCTGGTATTCCCTTTCGCCCACGGAATCGATCACGATGCCCGCGCCAGCCTGAATGTAGCCGGTATCGCCCGTCGTCACAAGCGTCCGAATCACGATGTTGAATTCCATGTTGCCGTTGTAATCGATCCAGCCGATCGAGCCCGTATACGGCCCGCGCCGCACAGGCTCCAATTCCTCGATGATTTCCATCGTTCGGATTTTGGGCGCGCCGGTGATCGTCCCGCCGGGAAAAACGGCGGCCATCACGTCATAGGCATCCTTGCCGGGTTCAAGCCGCGACTCGATGCCGGTGACGATATGCATCACGTGGGAATACCGTTCCAGCACCATGAAATCCTTGACCTTCACCGTGCCGAACCGGGAAATCCGGCCCAGATCGTTGCGCTCCAGATCGACCAGCATCACATGCTCGGCCCGTTCCTTTTCATTATTGATTAACTCCGCCGCCAGCGCAAGATCTTTCGCGTCATCGTCGCCCCGCGGACGGGTCCCGGCGATCGGCCGGGTCGTCACCACGTCCCCCTCCAGCCTCACCAGCAGCTCCGGGGAGGCGGACACCAAGCTGAACTCCGCCAAGCGCAGGTGCCCCATATAGGGAGACGGGTTCAGCAAACGAAGCCATTCGTATATCTCCTCCGGGCGCGTATGGAGCGGTCGGCTCTGGCGAACGGACAAGTTGACCTGGAACACGTCGCCCGCGCGGATGTAATTTTGAATCCGCTCCACCGCGTCGATGTACCGGTCCCTTCCAAAGGCGTTCCGCGCGTCAGAGAGCGCCTCGCGATCCACCTGCAGCTTTTGGCGCATCGATTCGCGCTCATAAAAGCTTCTTCTTTGCGCGGACGCATCCCGGGCGTCGGACATCGCGATGCGGTCCCAAAGGCTTTTCATTTCCCTGATCTCGTCCGCCGCCCGGCTGTATTTCTCGGCAAGCTTGTCGCGATCGGCGCGCTCCTCTGCGGTCAGGCGGGTATGCGCGGCGCAATACAACCGGCCCTCCCGATGGTCGATGATCCATAGCCGGTTGACCATCATGAAGCAATAATCGGGCACGGGCAGGTCATCTTGCGCGATCACCGGCAGCTTCTCGATCGTGCGCGCGACATCGTACCCCCAAAATCCGACGCACCCCCCGACAAACTTGGGGAGGCCGGGAACTCGCGGCGACTTGAACGGCTTCATCCAATTTTTGACCAGTTCCAGCGGTTTGCCCTGCACATGAAGCTTGCGGCCGGAGGCGAAATCCTCAATGACCGCCTGCTCGCCCTTTCCCCGTATGATTCCGACGGGATCCGCGCCGAAGAAGCTGTAGCGGCCGGCGCCGCCGCTCTCCAGGACAAACATGTACGGGGAGGCGGATTGCCGCCATGCTTTCTCCCAGGAAGAAACAACGGATTGCGGAAAGGCAAATCCGCCGACGTAAGGCACCATCGAGTAATCCTCGGCCCATTCCTTCCATTGATTCAGTGTGATGTTCAAGCCGATGACGGCCCCTCTCTGTCTGTCCTGATCCGCTTAACGCCCGGTGCGGCGCCCGCCTTTTCTATTCCTCGAATTGATATAAAGGCGTGCTCAGGTAACGTTCGCCGTTGCTCGGAATGACCGCGACCACGCGTTTGCCCTTGCCCAGCTTTCGGGCGACCTGGAGCGCGGCGTATACCGCGGCGCCTGACGAAATCCCGCCAAGGATGCCTTCCTCTTTGGCCACCCTGCGCGACGTTTCAAAAGCTTCCTCGTTCTCCACCTTGATCACTTCATCAAAAATGCTCGTATCCATGATGCTCGGGACGAATCCCGCTCCGAGTCCCTGAATTTTGTGCGGGCCCGGCGCCTCGCCGGACAACACGGCGGAGCTGGCCGGTTCGACCGCGTAAATTCGGATGCCGGGAAACGCTTCTTTCAGCACCTCTCCGGCTCCGGTGATCGTTCCGCCCGTTCCGACCCCGGCGACGAAAGCGTCCAATTTCCCGTCAAGCGACTGGATGGCCGCGACGATTTCAGGTCCCGTGGTTTCACGGTGCACCTTCACGTTGGCCATATTGTCAAACTGGCGCGCCACGAAATACTCCGGATGCGCCGCGGCGATTTCGTCCACATGACGAATAGCGCCTTTCATGCCTTCCGCCCCGGGCGTAAGGATCAAATTCGCACCGTATGCGCGCAAAATGTTGCGCCTTTCCAAGCTGGCCGTTTCCGGCATGACGATAATCAGGTTGTATCCCTTGGCTGCGGCAACCATGGCCAATCCGATGCCGGTATTGCCGCTTGTCGCTTCAATGATCGTTCCGCCCGGTTTCAGCTTGCCGTCCGCTACCGCCTGCTCGACCATGCTGATGCCGATCCGATCCTTCACGCTCGCTCCCGGATTTTGAAACTCCAGCTTCAAATAAATTTCCGCACTGTCTTCGGACACCACGCGGTTCAGACGAACCAGCGGCGTATCCCCGATGGTTTGTGTAATATCCTGTGCGATTTTTGCCATGTGTATTCCTCCCGAATCAAAGTTAAAGTATTCCGACAAAATCAGTTGGATTTTACGTTACTAACATATTATCAACCCGACAGGGTGAAGTCAACCATTCTTCGCGTTCAGTTTATCCCGAATCGCTTGCAGATCGCGCAACTCGAACGAATAAGCTTCGTTGCAGAAATGGCAGACGACTTCCGCCCGGCCGTCTTCCTCGATCATGCTTTCGATTTCCGCGCCGCCGAGGCTGATCAAGGTTCGTTCGATGCGCTCGCGGGAGCATTTGCATCGGAAGCGAATCTCCATTCTTTCATGGACGACCGGCGATTCCAACACACGGCCCAAAATCTCTTCCAGCGCCAGCCCTTGATCCAGCATGGCCGTGATCGGCGGCAGCGCGGACAATTGCCGTTCCAGCCGTTCGATCTCCGCGTCGGCCAGGCCGGGAAGAAGCTGGATGATAAACCCGCCGGCAGCCCGGATGGAACTGTCCGTATTCACCAAAACCCCCAACGCGACGGAGGAGGGGGTCTGTTCCGATTTGGCGAAGTAGTAGGTGAAATCCTCCGCCAATTCGCCGGACACGATCGGCACGCTGCCGCTGTACGGCTCTTTCAGCCGCAGATCCTTCATCACATAGATGAACCCGTTCCGTCCCACCGCACCGGCGACATCCAGCTTGCCCTCGCGGTTGGAGGGAAGGTGAACCTGGGGATGATCGACGTATCCGCGAACTTCGCCTTTGGCATTGGCATCGACGACAATTTGCCCCAGCGGCCCGTCCCCCTTGATTTGCAGCGTCAGTTTTTCCTCGCCCTTCAGCATCGCGCCCATCATCGCCCCGGCGGCGGCCGTTCGGCCCAAAGCTGCTGCGGCGGTAGGGTAAAGCCCGTGCCTCCGCCTGAGCTGTTCCACGGTCTGCGTGGCGCGCACGGCAAAAGCGCGAATCGCGCCGTTCATAGCCGTGGCGCGGATCAATTCATCCTGCATGGCGGAGCTCCTTCCGATTGAAATCAGCGGTTTCGATCGTAAATCATTTGCAATCCGTGCAGAGTCAGCAAGGCGTTGACCACTTCAATCGTTCTCGATTCGCCGGAGATCAGTTCCGCCAAGCCGCCGGTGGCAATGACCTTCGCCTCGGCGTGGAACTCCTCCTTCATCCGCAAAACAATGCCGTCCACCTGGCCGGCGAAGCCGAAAATAATGCCCGATTGCATGGCGGCGGCGGTATTGCGGCCAACCGTGCTGGCCGGCTTCACCAGTTCCACCCGCGGAAGCTTGGCCGTCTTCAGGAACAACGCCTCCGTCGAAATGCCGATCCCCGGCGCGATCGCCGAACCGAGCAACTGCCCCGCGGCATCGATATAATCGATGGTGGTCGCCGTGCCGAAATCGACGATAATCAGCGGCGGACCATAGATTTCCAAGGCGGCCACCGCGTTGACGATCCGATCGGCCCCCATCTCCCGCGGGTTTTCGATCCGGATGTTCAGCCCGGTCTTGATCCCGGGACCTACGATCAGCGGCGTTTGGTTCAAATATTGAAGGCTGACGGTTTCCAGCGTTTTCGTCAGCGGCGGCACAACCGAGGAAATAATCACGCCTTCGACTTCGCCCGCCGGCAGCCCGACGTGCTGAAACAACTGATGGATCATGATTCCGTATTCATCCGCGGTTCCGGCGCGTTCGGTGCTCAGGCGCCAGTGGTGCAGCAATTTTTTCCGTTTGTATACGCCCAGAACGATATGGGTATTCCCCGCATCCACTGCCAGGATCATGGTTGGCTTCCTTTCCGGTCAAAAAGATCAAGACTGATGTCCAGCGATTCAAAAGAGTAGGTGAGCGACCCTGCGGAAATCACATCGACCCCGGTGCCGGCGATGTCCTTCACCGTCTGGAGCGAAACGCCGCCGGAAGCTTCCACGATCACGCGAGGGTCGCGGGACTTGATATGTTCGACGGCCCGGCTCATCCCGGCAATGCCCATGTTGTCCAGCATGATGATATCGGCCTTGGCCTCCAGGGCTTCCTCCACCTGGGCGTCATTTTCCACTTCCACTTCGATCTTCATCGTATGCGGAATCCGGCTCCTCGCCGCTTCCACGGCACATCGGACGCCGCCGCAAGCTTTGATGTGATTGTCCTTGATCAGCACGGCGTCAAACAGGCCAAACCGGTGATTGCCGCCGCCGCCAAGCCGCACCGCGTATTTTTCCAAAATTCGCAGGCCCGGCGTCGTTTTGCGCGTGTCCACAACCCTCGCCGACGAGCCTTCAAGCTGATCGACAAACGCTCTTGTTTTCGTGGCAATGCCCGACAGCCTTTGGAGCAAATTCAGCGCCAGCCGTTCCGCCTTCAAAATGCTGTGCGTGCCGCCTTCCACTTCGGCGATAATATCTCCCCGTTTGACCTTGGAGCCTTCGACCGCCACCGGATGAAAATGCAAGCTGTCATCGACCGTCCGAAATACCATTTCAGCGATCGGAATCCCCGCAATAATGCCGTCCTGCTTCATATGTATAATGCCTTTGGATTGATGGCCCGGCGGGATCGTCGCCGCCGACGTGACATCCCCCGCGCCAATATCCTCGGCCAGCCAAGCCGCAATGCTCGGTTGAACAACGGCCTGAAGGTCGTCAAGCATGATCCAGCGCCTCCTCCGACATTCCCTTCTCCCGGTGCTGCAAAAGACGCACGCACCATCTCTCGTCGTCCCGGTCCGGGTAATCGTTCCTGTAATGCGCCCCCCGGCTTTCCTGGCGCTTCAATGCCGCGCTTGTCACCAGCGCGGTGCAGGCCAACATATTGGCCAATTCCATTTCCTCCTGCGAAGTCAGCCGCGAATGGTCGATCACCGACGACATCCGGCTCCACTCCTCTCCGGCTTGCTTCAAGCCCTTCATGGTGCGCTTCAACCCCACATGGCGGAGCATGATTTTTTGCAGCCGCAGCTTTTTCTCCGAAATCAAAGAAGGGGAAGCCCCGGTCCGTCCCATGTCGGCTTCGACGACAGGCATCGGCGGCCGATCGTGCAACCGATTGATTCGGTCCGCGATTCTTTTGCCGAATACGACCGCTTCCGACAGGGAATTGCTGGCCAGCCGATTGGCGCCGTGCACCCCGGTGGAAGCCGCTTCCCCGCACGCAAACAGCCGGTGAATCGACGTTTCCCCGTGGAGGCCGGTGCGGATGCCGCCCATCATGTAATGAGCCGCGGGGGCAACCGGAATCCAATCGGTCGTCAGATCCAGTCCGTATCCCAGGCAGGTTTCATAGATGGTGGGAAACCGATGCTTGATCATCTCCGCCGGTTCGTGGGTGATGTCGATATAAACGAAGGTCGATTGCTCCTTTTCCATCTCGTTTAAAATCGACCGCGCCACCACATCCCTGGGAGCCAACTCCATCAATTCATGATAGGACGCCATGAATCGCTCCCCTTTCAGGTTGCGGAGCACGGCCCCTTCCCCGCGGAGCGCCTCCGAAATCAGAAATCGCGGCGCGCCGGGATAACAAAGCACGGTGGGATGAAATTGGATGAATTCCATATCGCGAATCAACGCTCCGGCGCGAAAGGCGATCGCCACCCCGTCGCCTGTGGCGATTTCCGGGTTCGTCGTGTACCGGTACAGTTGCCCGGAGCCGCCCGTGCAAAGAACGGTCGCTTTGGCCGACACGTATACGCGTTCTCCGTCCGGCTTCTGAACAAGCACGCCGCAGCATTCGTCCCGATCGGTAATCAGATCGATCGCAAAGTGCTCCTCCCATAATTCGATGTTCGGATTATGCAGCAGCTTCTCCGCGAGCGCGCGCACGATTTCCGCGCCGGTCGCGTCGCCGTGCGCATGCAGAATCCGCCGCCGGCTGTGGGCGCCCTCTTTCGTCAACGCGGGCACGCCGTCCTCCAGATCGAACTGCGTGCCCATGCGGATCAATTCCCTGACGCCCTGCGGGCCCTCGTTCACCAGCACGTCCACGGCGGCCGTCGAGCACAAGCCCGCGCCGGCAAACAAAGTATCGTCGCGGTGAAACGCCGGCAAATCGTCTTCGGCAATCACCGCGGCGATGCCCCCTTGCGAATAACGCGTGTTGCTGTCGAAAAGGGATTTTTTCGTAATCATCAGAACGCGCTGCTTCTCAGCGACTTTAATCGCGCTGTACAACCCGGCAATCCCCGCCCCGATCACGACGACGTCGGCTTCTTTGTGCGGTAATTGACTCAATGTAAAATCGACCAAATAACGGGGAAGCATTCCTCCATCACCGAGCTTTCAATATGAATTTAACGAACTTCCAGCATGCGTTCCAACGTCAATCTGGCCCGGTCGGCAATGTGCGGGGGCACGTAAATTTGCGGCTGCATCGTTTCCAGACAGCGCACCACTTTCTTCAGGTTGTTTACCTTCATGTTCGGACAAACCAAATATTTGGTGGCAAAATGGAACGTTTTGTCCGGGCTGTCCTTCCGCAGTTGATACCCGGTTCCGTCTTCGGTCCCTACGATGAATTCGGGAGCGTCCGATTCCCGGCAATATTTGATGATCGCCGTGGTGCTTCCGACAAAATCGGCCATCGCCACAACGTCCGGACGGCATTCGGGATGCACGACGAAACGGGCGTCGGGGTACAGCCTTCTCATCTCCACCACATCTTTGACGGTCAGCATATCATGCGTATTGCAATACCCTTCCCAGATGATCATTTTCTTATCTGTGAATTTTGACACATAGTCGCCTAAATTTTTATCGGGCACCCAAATAATCTCCTCGCAATCAAGGGACTGGATAACCTTGATCGCATTGGCGGAGGTGCAGCAAATGTCGCATTCGGATTTGATTTCGGCGGAGGAATTAATGTACGTGACCACCTTGGCGTGGGGATGCTTCGCCTTGACCGCCCGCAACCCATCGACATTGACCATGTCCGCCATCGGGCAGCCGGCCCGCTCGTCGGGAATAATTACCGTTTTATCCGGCGCCAGAATCTTGGCGCTCTCCCCCATGAAATGAACGCCGCAAAAAACGATCACGTCCGCGTCGGTTTCGGCCGCTTTCCTGGCCAGCAATAAAGAATCTCCGCGGAAATCGGCGACTTCCTGTATCTCATCCCTTTGATAATAATGGGCTAATATCGTTGCATTGCGCTCTTTTTTTAATTCCAACAGCCTTTCACGCAGTTCCTTGTTCTTTTCCGCTTTGCGTTCCATGGCTAACGCTTCCATCGGAACTCCTCCCTTCATTGTGTGCATTGCCTATCATCGAGTTAACCTTAAATTTACACAACCTTAAATGCTGTGTCAATACCGTAAAGCCTCGGCCGGGCAATCCGTGCCGCGCGGCGCGTTCGCCGGAAAAAGAAATTGCTCCCCTCCGCCAAAAAAGCCGGGGACGCAGATGGCGCGTTCCCCGGACTCATTCCGTATGGTCTATTCATTCTTATTCTTGTCGGGATCTTCTTTCCCATCGTCAAAATCCAGTTTATTCGCCTGATTTTGATCGTCTTGTTTCTGAATGTTCACCTTGATATCGTCCGTCGCCCCGTTGATCGGCTGCCCGGCTTTCGGCGGTTCGGTTTTTGACGGTTCGGCTTTCACCGGCTCCGCTTTCGGTTGCTCCGCTTTCGGCTCCTGGGCCGGTTCAGGCTCGTCGTGAGGTTTTTCCTCAATTTCCCCGGTTTCAATCAACTGTCTGATTTGATCGATATCCAGCGTTTCGCGTTCAAGCAACGTCTTCGCGATCAAATGAACTTGATCCGCATGTTCGGTTAAAATATCCTTTGCTCTTTGATAGCAATCGCGGATAAACTTCTGCATTTCCTGGTCGATTTCGTAAGCGATCGAGTCGCTGTAATTCTGCTCGTGCCCGATATCGCGTCCAAGGAACACCTGCCCTTGCGAGCTGCCGAACTGCATCGGCCCCAGCTTGTCGCTCATGCCGTATTCCATAATCATGCTGCGGACAATGCTCGTCGCCTTCTTGAAATCATCGTAAGCCCCGGTTCCGATTTCACCGATGAACAACTCCTCCGACACGCGCCCGGCCAACGTGCCCGTGACCCTTTCCAGCAGTTCCGTCTTGGTGATCAGCATGCGGTCTTCCTTCGGCAGCATCATCACATAGCCGCCGGCCCGACCGCGGGGAATGATCGTCACCTTCTGCACCATGTCGGCATTTTCCAGGAAGTAGCCGACGATCGTATGACCGCCTTCGTGATAGGCGACAATCCTTTTTTCGCGCTCGCTGATGATCCGGCTTTTCTTCTCCACGCCCACCATCACCCGCTCTACCGCTTCCTCGACTTCCTTCATCGTGATGTCCTTGCGGTTTCTGCGAGCGGCCAGCAAAGCGGCTTCGTTCAGCAGGTTTTCCAAATCGGCTCCGGTAAACCCGGTGGTGAATTTGGCGATCACATCCAGCCTGACGTTTTTGTGCAGGGGCTTGTTGCGGGAATGCACTTTCAGCACCGCTTCGCGACCCTTGATATCCGGGCGGTCGACGGTGATCTGGCGGTCGAAGCGTCCCGGACGCAGCAGCGCGGGATCGAGAATATCCGGCCGGTTGGTGGCGGCCACGATAATGATGCCCTCGTTCGCGCCGAAACCGTCCATCTCGACCAGCAATTGGTTGAGCGTCTGCTCCCGCTCATCGTGGCCGCCGCCCAGTCCGGCTCCACGCTGGCGGCCCACCGCGTCGATCTCGTCGATGAAGATGATGCACGGCGCATTCTTCTTCGCGTTCTCGAACAGGTCCCGCACGCGCGAGGCGCCGACACCGACGAACATCTCCACGAAATCGGAACCGCTGATGCTGAAAAAGGGCACACCCGCTTCGCCTGCCACCGCGCGGGCCAGCAAGGTTTTACCTGTGCCCGGCGGGCCGACCAGCAGCACGCCTTTGGGAATTCTGGCTCCCACCGCAACAAACTTGCGCGGATCTTTCAGGAATTCGACCACTTCCACAAGCTCCTGCTTCTCTTCATCCGCGCCCGCGACGTCCTCAAAGGTAACGCGCTTCTTCTCCTCGTTATACAAACGGGCTTTGCTCTTGCCAAAGTTCATGACTTTGCCGCCGCCGCCCTGCGCCTGATTAAAGAAAAATAAGAACAAGATGAAAATAATCACAAAAGGAATGATTGAAGTAAGGAATGTGACCCAAACGTTTTGCCCTTCCATCTTCTCCCACGTCTGTTTGACCTGGCTGTCGGCGATTTCGCGGACAATGCTGTCCTCCACAGGCGTGCGGGTAACAAAGGTAGGCTTATCCGCATTCGGCGGATTGATATATTTCCCGTTCACCAGATATGTATATCCATCAAACTTCACGGTAATGTCTTCGACATTATGGCTTGCCATTTGCTGCTTGAACTGATCGTACCTGATCGGTTCCCTTTGGTCATTCTGCGTGCTGATAAAATGGACGATGCCCACCGTGACCAGGAAAATCAGCAAATAAAATCCGGTGTTGCGGATGATCTTATTCATTCCCTACCTCCTCTCTGCGGCACACTTTATTTATTTTACCATAGCTCGTATCGGCATCACAATAGAACAAACGATGAACTCTGCGCGCAAATTCGGCCGAAACGATCACGGCAAATAAATCTCGGGCTTCAGAATGCCCACGTAAGGAAAATTTCGGTATTTTTCCGCGTAATCCAGCCCGTACCCCACCACAAAATAATCCGGTAAAACAAATCCGGTGTATTCCGCTTCCAATCCTACCGTACGACGGGCGGGTTTGTCAAAAAGCGTGACGACGGCGACCGATAACGCGTTTCTTCTCTCCAGGACATCGATCAAATAACTCAGGGTCAATCCGCTGTCGATAATGTCCTCCACAATCAAAATATCCCTGCCCTCGACAGGAACATCCAGATCCTTAATGATCTTGACCACGCCGGACGATTTGGTAGACTGCCCGTAGCTCGAAACCGCCATAAAATCCAGCTCCAGCGGGATCGTCAAATTTTTGACCAGGTCGGCCATGAAAATAAAAGCGCCCTTCAACACGCAGATCACCAGCGGATTGCGTTCCGCATAGTCCTTGCTGATCGTCGCGGCCAACTCCTTGACCCTGATCTGGATTTCCTCCTCGCTGTGAAGCACTTCCTGAATGTCGCTGTGCAACCCCGGACCCTCCCTATGTATTCATATGAACCTCCCAATTCGAACATGCCACGCCGGAAACGTCATCCGTCAAAATCTTTCCAGCTTCAAATGCAGAATTCGCTGCGTGGTATGCCGGGTCAGGGCATCGGCGGAGCGGCGAACGCCGGGAATCCATAGAATGCGGCCGTCCCGATCCGCGATAAGGGGAAGGCGATCTCTTAAAGACGGTTCGATTTTATCGTCGATGAAGATATTCTTCACCTTTTTCGAACCGTTTAAACCCTTGATTTCCATCCGATCCCCCTGACGACGATTCCGCACCACAAGCGGATGCGCCAGCAGGTCGTAATCGAAAACGGCTTCCAACCGCCCCATATTCGCCATGCCGGGACCGTCCGCTTCCCCCCGCTCGATCAGATCGAAGCGAAGCTTGAACCCCGCCTGCGGGATCGGCCGCTCTCCCGGAAACGCCTCCAACGCGTAGGCGTATTCCTCCGCTTTCTCCGCGCGGGCCGAGTGCAGCAGAGACACCGAATCATACTCCCTGACCAGCCTGATTCGCTCGCCGACATCCAGCTTTATCGTGCCGGGCGTTTCCCGCGCAATGGAACCGCGAATGTGTTCCAAATTTACGAATTCAATGGAAAACTCCTCCAAAGCAAGATAATTTAATATTAGTTTAATCAGCCTTCTTTGTAAAGCAATCGGCTGTTCCAGAAAAGCCTTTCGTGAAAAATCGCATCGGCCCGCTTCCATCCGCACGATCTGATCGGCCCGCTTGCGCGCTTCGGACCGCATGAACTCCTCGTCGTCGCGAGCCGCCGCCGCCAATCGGTTCAGGGCCTGGGGCAGCCGCGGATTGTACCTTCGCAAATAGGGGAGCGCATCGAGCCTGATCTGGTTGCGGAAGTATTTGCGCTGCTCGTTGCTGCTGTCCTGCGCGTAGCTCAGTCCCTGTTCGCGGCAGTACTCCACCAGCTCCGACTTGCAAACGCGCAGCAGCGGGCGCACCAGCTTCACCCCCCGCTCCGTCCGCTGCACGGGAATGCCCGCCAAGCCGGACGATCCCGTTCCCCTGATGATCCGCATCAGCACCGTCTCCGCCTGATCGTCGGCATGATGGGCCAGCGCGATATGTTCGGCCCGATGGCGGTTCGCCACATCAAGCAAAAATTCGTACCGCTTCTCCCTCGCCGCCTCCTGCGGATTAAGAGAGCGGCTCCGGATATAGGCGGGCACGTCGATTTCGACGGCTTCGAAGGGCAATCCGAGCTCCGCGGCAAACTTTGCGACCTGCTCGGCTTCCCTGTCCGATTCCGGCCCGCGAAATTGATGATTGACATGGGCGGCGATCAACCGGAAGCCCCATGTGTGCGAAAGGCGGTGCAGCATATGCAAAAGCGCAGTCGAATCCGGCCCGCCCGATACGGCGGCGACGACAGCGCACTGCGGAGCAAGCAGGCGCTCCTCGCGGATGGTCCGTTCCACTTTGTCCATCAGTTGTTCGGTCATACGGTTTCCTCTCCATCCCCGCTCACTGCATCATCCAGTAAAATATCCCCGCGCAGACCAGCAGCGAGGCCGTAAAAACCAGGCTTAACCCCAACGTGTGGCCGGCGGAAGGGCGCGGCGGCCGGCGAAGGCTGCGCATCAGTTGAAGCCACTCCGCCGAAGCTTCGGTCGACGTGCGATATTTGCCCGAAACCGCTTTTTCCAAAAAAACGGAAGCTTCCCCCAACGCGGGCGTATCCTCGATTAATTCCAGCAGGTACTCCGGATTGCGGCGGCGCAGCGTCAGGCCCGCATCGGCCAAATTTCTCCCCTGGCCCGCCAGATGCAGAAACAGCAGCGCCAGCGAGAACAGATCATAGCCTTCGTCGGCCGTCCGCGAACCGGCATTCCAATACCCCCGGTCGTACAGCTCGGTAAATTGCTTGACGGCTTTTCCCTTGGCGGTGGCCCCGCCGTAATCGACCAGCTCCACATGCCCGTAATCGAGCGCCAGCACATTGTCCGGCTTTAAATCGCCGAAGATCCAACCGCGCTGATGCAGCAGACGAAGCTTGCGAAGCAGATGGTGCACGATCGGATACATCCACTCTTTTCCGTTTCGGCGCAAATACTGCTCCAGGGGAATGCCCTCTATATATTTCATGACGTAGAAGCAAAAATCCTTTTTCCCGAGCGAAAAATCATCCACATCCATCAAAAAAGCGCCGTCCCCACGTTCCGGATGAACGGCGCGAATCGCATTGATTTCCGATTGCAGGTCGAGCGTATTAAACCCGACCTTCATCGCCCCGACGCCGCTCTCGCCCGACACGAGGTACACCTCGCCGTTGGCGCCTTGCCCCAGCTTGCGCCGAACGACATATTCGCGCCGGTTCCATTTGCCCGCGATGCGGATGCCTTGAGGCAGCTCCGAACCCGTTGACCGCGTCATCCGGAAACCCGTCTCCCCTTCTCGCTCGGAGGCATCCGGTCGTCATCCTCGCAGATCATTTGGATCGTATGCAGGATCGCCGGGCCTGTCGGGGTCGAACCTCTCATGCTGATCTTTTGAAAAAGGCGGCCGATGCGCGACACATCCCCGGTCCAATTCAGGTCGGTCGCGACCTCCTCCTGATTGCGGCCGGAGGCGGGGTAATGAAACACCGCGATTTCGCTGTGGCCTTCCCTGGCCTGAAGGCTCAACATCAGGTCGTGGATCGACTCCTCCACCGCCTGAAGCTTGGGCTTCATGCTGGCGCTGGCGTCGATCAGCAGGGCGACGCGAAGCGAGGCGGTTTCCGAAAGCTGGTCGATGACCTGGACCACCTGCGCTCTTTTGGACGGAGGCAGCGCCTCGATCGAAGGCTCACCCAGCACTTGGTGCAATTCCTTATGCACGGCTTGCTGGATCGTCTGCGTCACGGTTTTGCGCGTCATCATCTGGACGGTGCGCGACAGTTGCCCGGCGTTGACGATCCGGCTCATCCCGCCTCCGGCCCGGGCGATCTCCTCGATCTCCCGGCTGCCCTGGAAGCCCGTTTCCCCCTGATCGACCACGCCGATGACATTGACGGCAATATTCGCCGCATGCGCATGGGCCGCGGCTACCACCGGACTGACGCCGACGTTGGAGCACCCGTCCGTAATCAGTAGAATTTGTCTCATTGCAAATTCCCCCTTCAACTATTCTTTCCCTGGAAATGCAGTGAACAGCAGGGGGCTGCGCGCTCAGGTCCGGGTTTCCGATCACCGTCGATCACCGCCGATCGCCGCCGCCCGCCGCTTTGCTCACCACACTTCCAGTTTTTCCACATTGAAGAGGGTCTAACCATTGCAAACGGCAGATCTTTTTGCTCAACTGACCGTTTTGGGCCGCTCGATGCGGGGCAGACCTTGCCATCTTACGGTTTTCCATTCCGGCTTGTATTTATCCAGCCGGGCCACCAGGATGGTCATGTCGTCGTGAATTTCGCCATGATGGTAGCGTACGATCGTTTCCAGCAAACAATCGGCGATATCCTGGGGCGCTTCCGCCTCGATTTCCAAAATGATCCGCTTCATCCAGAGGTCTTTGTTGATCGCGGGGCCGGGGGCATCGTAAATGCCGTCGGTCATCATGATCAACGTATCCTCGGGCTGCAGCGGGACGCTGACCAGATCCACCTCGATATCGCTGACGATGCCCAGCGGCAGGTTGTTCGCCGAAACCTGGATCACTTCGTTTCGCCGTTTGATGAAGCTGGGGGCCGAGCCGATTTTCAGAAACGTCGTTTGCGCCGTGTTCAAATCGATGATGGCCACATCGATCGTGGCGAACATCTCGTCGGATGACCGCAGAAGCAAAACGGAATTGACGGATTTGATCGCCAACTGCTCGTCCATCCCCGATTGCAGCAGTTGCTGCAAAATCGAGAGCGCGGCGCTGCTCTCCGCCTGGGCCCGCTCGCCGTTGCCCATGCCGTCGCTGATCGCCAGCGCGAACTTCCCGCCGCCAAGCTCCGCCGTGCTGAAGCTGTCGCCGGACAACAGATCCCCTCCCTTGGCCGCCCCGGCCATCCCGGTTTCCACCTCATACTCCCTGGCGGAGCCGAACAGCACGATGTACATGCCTCCGCCTTGGGAGGCCGCGCTTTCGCTTTTGACCACGATATTTTCGTTCAGAATATCGCTGAGCAGCGGCGCGATGATTTTCCGGCATTCGCCGAGGCCTTTGCTGTACTGGTGCATCACCTCGATTTCCACATGGCCGTGATCGAGGTTGATCACGTCGATGCTGTGGATCGACAAACCCAGTTGCTCCAGCGCGCTTCGGATCTGCTCCTCCTGCAAAAACAGCTCCTGCCCTTCCCTCTTGATTTCCCGGGCCAGATCATCCATCACCCGGGAAACGCCGGACAATTGATCGGCTACCAAATGTCGGCTTTCGCTGATTTGCTTTTTCCAGTGGAGGTCATTTTTGTATTGCTCATACTGCCGCTTCATCAGCTCCAGGACGCGGTCGGTTTTCACGCAAACCTTTTTCCATTCGGGAGGCATGTCCTCCTTGCGAAAGTCGGGATTGCTTTCCACCGCAGTCACCATTTCGGTCATATATTTATAGGTCAAATAGAACTTGTCGTTCCAGCACTGCTCCCGTTTCCAGCAATGGGCGCAAGCCTGTTCGGCAATTTGATCCATGAAATGGCCGATCGCCCGCTCCTTTTTGCCGGATGCTCCCTCCTGGTCGAACTGGGTAAAGCTGCTGGACAACTGACGAAACACCTCGGAAAATTGCTGCACCCGGCCCGCCGTAATATCGCGGATTTTTCGGGCATACTCGTATTGAAATTTCACATTTTCGCGGGTTCCGGGAACATACTTGGCGATGGATTGGATGAAACGCCCCGGCGTGAGCAGAAACAACGCTACGCTGATCATCGACTCCCAGGCGGAAAAAACGGCTTCCTGGCGGGTTCCGACATAGACGGACAAAATTGAGGCGCCGATCAGCATGCCCAGCCCGACGGCCAGCTTATTGCCCTCCTTCAGCAAACCGGCCAGCAGGCCGGCGAAGGCCAGCGTGCTCATCTGCACGATCGCCCGGACATCGGCCAGGCTCAGGATCAGGCCGGCAATGACGCCGACCGACGCGCCCATCGGCGCTCCGCCGACAAAAGCGAAGATCAATATCAGATACCGCGACAAAATATGCTCCGGCGATACGCCCCCAAACGACCACCCCACGGTTCCCGTCATCACGGACGCCAGCAAAATAATCAGGCAGATGACTTCCTCATGCTTCAGGCTGTTGTTCTTGCGGGCCACGGTCAAAACCGGAACGGCCTGGATAAATACGAGGGTGAGCACAAAGCTGAACACGGATTCCACCGCCGTCATCATCAAGGCAAATCCGTTCAGCTCCGCACCGGCCAAATCGGAAAGCAGCCGCACGATAAAAGTGGACATCAACACAACCAGCGGCGCATAGGATAACTCGGAACGCCCGTAATGCTCCAGCACTTTTTGAAACAAATAATAAATCAACAATTCCGTCAGGATAGCGGCCGAATGCGGCTGTACGGCGAACATGCTGCCGATGAACAAAAAGCATCCGATCCAAGGCGTCAAATCCCTGCGCAAAAAATAGATCACGGCAAAATAAGCGAGCGCGAAGGGCGCCAATTCGTCCAAAATCATCGCCCTGCCCAATAAAAATGCCATGACGGCCAGCAGCAGCGACCACCGTCTGGCTATCCAACTCTGTATAACCGCGTCTATTCGTATTCGTTTCATAATGAAACCGGGACACCACCCATATCGTGAATTTGCGCCTCTGCGTGAAATTGTGCTCTAGTGAAATTGTGCCTCTAATTATATAGCGTCGGCCCGTTAAAGTTTGTCAAAACAAGGCGTGAAAATGAAAAAACTTTACGACAAAAAAAGCCCGATTCTATAATCAGGCTTCACTTTGTGGCATGCGCTTTCGGGGGTTTTGGCCTTTCTTATCGGAAAAACCCGTCGATTGCCCTGTCGCATGGCGAACAGCTTGCGCACGCTGGTCCGCTGGTGCCCAGGGAACCGCTGGCGGCCGATGGACCGTTTGCCCCGCTGAGCCGCTGATGCCTGGCGAGCCGCTGGCACCCGGGGAACCGCTGGCGCTCGACGAGTTGCTGCCCCCGGGGAGTTGCTGGCGGCCGACGAGCCGCTGGCGCCCTGGCAATCCGCTTATGCCCGGCGAGTCGCTGGCGGCCGACGAGCCGCTGGCGTCCGGAAAACCTCTGATGCGCGTCGAATGAAAAGTGAAGAGTTTGGGGTGGGCTGCTGCGCCTGTAAGATAATAGTATTTGAAATAAGAGCATATGATGTATCTATTTGGCCAAAAAGTCTTTCTTTCCTCCTAAATAGGTACATCATATGCTCTTATTTCATTCATATTACTATAATAGTGAGGTATTTTTCCTAAATAAGTACATAAGATGTATCTATTTCATAAAACCGACCAAATTTCATCGAAATAAGTACATCAAATGTATCTATTGACCAGGCCTGAAACGAAGCCGCCTGATCCATTGATTCGGCAACGTCGGACGACGCTTGTAATGATTCTTGAGGAGGTACCCGGGAAACATTGGCGCTTTGGCGACACGTTGGGATGACACGTTAGCGCCTCGATTACACAGACGAGCACGAATGGCGGCGCTTGGCGGCGCGTCGGGAGGCACGTTGGCGCTTCGACGATGCGCGGATGGGATGACGCCAGACGGCGGGTTGTCCCAAAAGTTGCCGTGAAAAGCAACATGGCGAGCCTGCTCCCGATCCATCTCCTTAGTCCATGAATGAAAGGCCCGTTCCCCCTTTTGAAGCGAAAAGGAAGACCGTAGAACCTTCCCTCTGGGTCAAAGAGAGAAAACGTAGAACCTTCCCCGGGTCAAAAGGAAAAATGAAGCATTGTTCCCCTTCTGGGGCCGAAAAGGGGAAAGCGAAAAATCGTAGCCTCCTGAAGCCCAAAGGGGAAAACGAAAGAAATACCCCTCCTGAAGGCCCAAAGGGGAAAACGAAAAGCCATTCCCCTTCTGAAGGCCCAAAGGGGAAAACGAAAAGCCATCCCCCTTCTGAAGGCCTAAAGGGGAAAACGAAAAGCCGTTCCCCTCCCGGGGCCGAAAAGGGCAAGCGAAAAATCGTCCCCTACCTGAAGCCCAAAGAGGAACGCGCAATAAAAAACCGTGCCCCCCTCATGACGGAGGTACAGCACGGGTGCTTGAGATCATATCGCTCTTGAGTCTATCATATCGGTTAATCGCGTTTGGCTCCACGGCCGCCGCGTTTGGATTCGGTGCTTTTCTTGAGCGACGAAATTCGCTCCTCACTGTCTTTTAAAAACCGCGACATCTTGTCTTCGAAAGAAGGCTTGCCTACGGCCGGCTTGAACGAACGGTTGCCGCGATCGCGTTGAAATCCCGGTCTGCCGTCGTAATCCTTACGGTTATAATTGCCTTGCCTGTCTGGCCGCGAGGGTCTCGACTCTACCGGTTTGTCCACCGCCTGCTTAATGGAAAGCCCGATTTTGCCGTCTTTGTCCACGTTGATCACTTTCACTGTAACAACGTCGTCAATTTTCAGATGATCTTTGACGTCCTTCACATAGTTGTCTGCAACCTCTGAAATGTGAACCAGACCGGTGACGCCTTCCGAGAGCTCGACGAATGCTCCGAAATGGGTGATTCCCGTCACCTTCCCCTCTAACTTGGTGCCTACTTCGATGGACATAAAGTGAAATTTTCCTCCCTTGGAAATGTAAAGATCCCCTTGAAGTGCTGCAAACGCCAACTGGACAATGATATTTAAATCTGGCTATGCAGATTATAACCGAACTGGAATTGCAGGTCAATATGAAGAATGAAAACGGACAACAAACGCCTATTCCTCAGACTTGGGCGTAATGAACAGCGTTTCGCCATCCCGGGTCATTTGAAAATTTTTGCGGACAATCTGTTCGATATATTCAGGATCGTTCAATTTCATCACTTGCTGCTTGTAATCTTCGTTGGTTTGTGTCACCTGATCCAGCTTGCCCTGCAAAACGGATAGCTGCTCAAACTTGGCGCCGACCAGATCGGATTGGTCCCAAAAGGTAATCCCCGCCCAGCTCATAAACCCGAGCACGGCAATGATCAATAAACGCAGACGCCGACGGATGCCCTTATGTCGCTGAGACATCGTATGATCCGAAACATGCTCGCTCATCATCGTACCAAACCTTTCCAGAAATAGGCCATCCCTTTGCCGCGTCAAATCACTTCCTGTTAAATCGAAACCAGCGCTTGAAGCTCTTCCACATCCATATCCACACGGGATGAAACAATTGTAGCACAAATTTTAAAAGGAAAATAGATAGTCTGCCCAAAAATAAAATGAATTGATAAAACCACCCAACCAAAAATATAAGAGGGACCACCAGCAATGAGCGCAAAAACTTCGTCCACCATCCGAGCACGCCGATGATCAGCCTGGCGGCGCGCACGCCCGCCTTTCGGACGATGCGGCCCAAAATGATAAAATAAAGACAGCCGCCCAGCAGCAATCCCAAAAACACAAACAAGCGAACTTCGCCGTCGTTGCTGCGGTACAGCGTCTGAAAAACAAAAATCAGCGCGGCGATCCAGTACAGGACATCCATGAGGCCGGCCATCCATGAAGGCAGGCGGAATTCATTCGCCGCAACGCGCAGCATATCGAAGACCAGGGCGAGGGCAAACCCGCTGATCACCATCTGATACAGCGTGGAGAATTGATCGGCCAAGCTCATTTGAACAATTTACCGAGCAATCCTTTGGATTTCTGGCCGCCGCTCTCCAGATAAACCAATTCCGACACGATCCCTTCAATGGCCACGAGTCCCTGCTCCAGATTCAGGTTTTTAATATGCAGGTTTTTCCCTTTGATCATGAGAAATCCGCATTCGGTTTCCAGCAAAAATTCCTCGTTGTCGAAGCTCTCCACATTGAGGACGCCGGAGATCTCCAACACTTTGCGATTCAGCATTTTAATTTCCTGCCGCTTGGTTTTGACCTGTTCCATCATGGCATGTACCCCTCCCTCTGCTCTAGTGTATGGAGGGAAGTCCAACGATAGAACCGAAAAATGAATCAAGCCTATTGAATCAAGCCCATTGAATCAAGCCCATGCAAAAGGGCCGCCCTCGGCAGCCCTTTGCTTCAATCTGTATTCCATTCTTCTTTGATTACGGTGTACATATGCTCGGCATCGGCTTTGCGGGTGGATTCCTCGATCCGGTCGATCCGGACGGTCATGCGCTTTTGCCCGAATTGAATTTCCAGCTCGTTTCCCACTTCCACGTTGCTTCCAGCCTTGGCCGGTCTCCCGTTGATCCAGACTCTGCCCTGGTCGGATACTTCCTTCGCCACGGTTCGCCGCTTGATCAAGCGGGAGATTTTTAAAAACTTGTCAAGACGCATTTATTTTACGGCGTCTTTTAATTTGTTGCCGGCTTTAAAAGCGGGCACTTTGGATGCGGGAATGTTGATCGCCTTGCCGGTTTGCGGGTTGCGTCCCACGCGGCCGGAACGTTTGCGGGTTTCGAATGTGCCGAAGCCGATGAGCTGAACTTTATCGCCTGAAGACAGAGCGTCGGTTACCGCGCCCAGGAAGCCGTTAAGAACAGCTTCTACGTCCTTTTTGGTCAGTCCGCTTTTTGAAGAAATGTTGCTAATCAAATCTGTTTTGTTCATTTTTGAATTCCTCCTCATTTTTTTAAAGCATAATGTGGTTAAGTCCATATGGAAATAAACATTCACGCAGAATATGTATTCTTTATTTTTTCAAGAAATCCTGCTGTAGCGCCTGTTTTTTTAAAAAAAAATTAAAAAAGAAGGCTATCTGGTGTCACGGCATGTCAGGTAATCGCAAAATTTGTCGATTTATGTCGAAAAAGATGGGGATCAACCCGGGAACCCGCTCCGCTAAACGGACCCCCGGTTTTCTTTGCCCCGATTTTCTTCGCTCTTGTTTTCTTTGTCCCGTTTCTCCTCGGCTTTGACCTCGCGCCACATTTGAAGCGCCTCTTCCGCATTTCCCGCCTTGCGGTCCCCGAACACGTGAGGATGGCGGCGCAGCAGCTTCTCATTCAATCCCTGAACGACATCGCGCACGCTGAACGCGCCGATTTCCTCCTCGATCTGCGAATGGAGCATCACTTGCAGCAGCACATCGCCCAATTCCTCGGCCATCGCCTGCGGATCGTCCTGCTCGATCGCCTCCAGCACCTCGTTCGTTTCCTCAACCAGATACTTGCGCAGGCTCTCATGCGTCTGCTCGCGGTCCCACGGGCAGCCTCCGGGGCTTCGCAGGACGGCGACAATTTCATGGAGTCGGGAAAAGCTGCGGTTGCGCAAGTGCTCCTGATCGCTGCGCGGCACCCAGATCAACGATTGGTTGCCGTACCCCCGAACGCGATCCAATTCGTACAGCGGAACCGATTCGATCCGCTCCTCCCCCGCCACGCCCAGCGCATGGGCGACCGTGACCGGGTAATCGTCGGGATACACCTCCATCAGTTGGAGCTTTACATCCGAGGCGACGAGCGCGTCGTATACCTGGGCGATCAGCGTGTGCGCCTGCGGCCAAATCCGGTCGGCGACGCAATCCGGCGCATCCATGAGCTGGAATCCCTCGATGGGGTCGAAGCCGAGCCGCAGAAAGGCCTGGTCCAGGAAGCTTTCCCCTCCCATCACGCGGCAGGAAATGCCCCGATCGCGGCAGCCTTGCTCCAGCAAACGAACCGTCATTTCCGCCACCCTCGGGTGCCCGGGGACAGCGTAAAGGATGTCTTCGCCGCCGGAAGCGGCCAGACGAAGCAGCTCCTCGGAAATCGCCTCATACACCTCGGGAAAGGACGCATGACGGTCATACGCGTCGTCAAAGGTCCGGTACGCGATACGCTCGGCGTCCAACAAACGGACGACCGGATGATGGCGCGTTCGCAAGTACACGTTTTTCGCATTCTGTATGGCCCTCCATATGCCCAGGCCAAGCTGGTTCTCATCCCCCGATCCCAGCCCCGCAATCGTTATTCCGGCGCCCATGTTCCATTCCCCCTCCATGATATTTGCGTTTCGCCCTTCATTCCTGCCCGACCGTTCAACGGCTTGGCGGTTTGCCCAGAAGCCGCCACTTCCGCAGGCGCGGAAGCCACCGGTCGTTGAAACGGGGAACGCCGGCCAGATCTTCCGCGCTCACGGCGCCGAAGCGAAACAGCGCGGCCCCGTAAACCGCGGCGCTCACCAAAACGGAAATGCATACCGCAGGCGTATAAACCGCTCTGACGGACAAGGACGGCAGCCCATAGCGCAGCAGTTCGACCACGCCGTGGATCGATAGGTACAGGCAGCCGATCATGACCGCCAAAGCCGCCGCCGGCTTGTAAACATAGCGGCCGAGCGGAAAGCGGATGCCGGTTCGACGCCGCAGCGCCATCAGATTCAACGCGCAGGCCGCGGCGAAGGCGAGAACCGCGGACGCCGCCGCCCCGTCAATTCCCCATAGCGGCATCAACGCCATATTCAGCCCCCACTTCAACACGGCGGCAAAGCACAAATTCAGCGCGGGCGCCAGCACGAATCCCATGCCCTGCAGGATGCCGGCCGAGATGATATTCAACGCGCTGAATACGGCCGTCAGGCTGAGAATCGTCATCGCTTCGGTTCCGGCGGCATCCTTGTACAGCATGATATTGATCGGCGCGGCGGCAAAGGCAAGGCCGGCGGAAGCGGCCGCACCGACGACCCAGGTCAGCCGCACCGACAGCTCGCCGCGCATGCGGATCGAGCTCCACTGCCCTTTGGCTTTGGCCGCCGCGATAGCCGGAACCAGCGCCACCGACAGCGAACTCGCGAGCATGGACACGAGTTGGACCAGCGTCAGGCCGCGGGCATAGACGCCGAACCACCGCATCGCTTCCGACTCGTCAAAGCCTTGCTGCTTCAATAGCCGGGGCATCGTGAACGTATCGACGATATTCAGAATCGGGACGACGATTGCGCCCATGCATACCGGCAAGGCATACAGCAAAATTCGCCCCGCCAGCGGAAGGAAGGACGGTTTGACGGCCGCCCCGCCGGCCGGCCGCTGCCGAATCTTTCGTTTCCGCCAATAGAACAGCATGACCGCAAGGCCCGCGGCCGCGCCGGTTACCGAGCCAAACGTTTGTCCCGCCGCCACGACGCCCGAGGCGGCGTCCGCGGATACAAAATAATAGAGCAGCAAGAGCATGGTGCCGACGCGCACAAACTGCTCCGCCACCTGGGAAACCCCCGTGGGGACCATGTCCTGATACCCTTGGGAATAGCCCCGCAGCGCGGACATCAGCGGAACGAGCAACAGCGCGAAAGAAACGCTGCGAATCGCCGGTTCGGTCTGCATATTGTCGATCAGCACCGCGATCCATCCGGCCCCGAAAAACAGCAAACAAAAAGCCCCCAAACCGGTAAAAGACAACAGGATGGAGGATACGTAGAGCACTCTTTCGGCGCCGGCGGGATCGTCGCGGGCCGCCCGTTCGGAAACGAATTTGGATACGGCGACGGGAAATCCCGCAGTGGCCAAAAACAAGATCAAAATATAGTACGGGTAAACCGCCGAGTAAATGCCATAGGTTTGGTCCCCTGCCACATTCTGCAGCGGAATCTTCTGCAACGTGCCGAGCAATTTCGATATCGCCGCGGCCGCCCCCAACACGGCGGCGCCCTTCAACAATGTCGAACCCGGCGTTTCAGCCCTGTCTCCCATGAAATAAATGCTTCCTCTCAAAAGCTTCCCCACGGGGAGAAAGTCTCCGCATGAGGAAGCCGGTCCACCTTACTGTTCCATTTGCTTGGCCAAAAAGCCGGCCGCGGTTTCGGCCATCTTTTCCTCCATCTGCCCCATCTTCGTTCCTTCCGTTTTGCTTACCAGCAGGACCGCGCCGATGGGATCGCCGCCCGCAATGATCGGGGCCAGCACCAGCGAAGCGTAATTTTCCTTGACATCCTTGCAGATTTCGTGCTCGCCCGGATTGTTCTCCACGAACGTTTTTCTCGATTCCATGCATTCTTCCACCATCGAACCGATCTGCTTGTCCATGTATTCTTTCTTGGAGCCGCCGGAAACGGCGATGATGTTGTCCCGATCGGAAATCATTGTGATATGTCCGGTGCCTTCAAACAAAGATTCGGCATACTCCTTGGCAAAGTCGCCCAATTCGCCGATCGGGGAATATTTTTTCAGAATGACTTCCCCATCCCGGTCTACAAAAATTTCCAGAGGATCGCCTTCACGAATACGAAGGGTGCGGCGAATTTCTTTAGGAATGACGACCCTGCCCAAATCATCAATGCGACGAACGATTCCCGTTGCTTTCATTCATGTTGCCCCACTTTCCTTGAAGATTTTCATCCTGACCATAGTATTCATCCATACCCATTTTCTTATACATCCCCGGTTATTTCGAATCGGAGCTGCCTGTTTCTGGAGTATTGGCCGAATTGGTCGGCGAAGGCTCGGGACTCTCGGTTTCCTGCTTCGGGAGATCGATGCTGGTAATGATGCCCGGCAAATCCTTATCCATGAAATCGGAGAAGTATTGGCCCGCCATTTCCCCTTGCACCTTATACATAATCTCCTCAAACTTGTTCGATTCGCGCTG
>CAYYCV010000001.1:51634-88072 GCA_964470405.1 uncultured Caryophanales bacterium | reverse complement strand
GCCAATGGACCGAACAGATCGGTCCGGATGGGCTTTCGCTTTCCTTTTCGTATGATGCGAATGGCCAACGCACATTTTTCCACCCGCTCTTGTACTTGATTTTTGGCCCTGCGCCTTATCTTAATGACATTGCCGCCACGGGGGTCTTTTCTTGTGGTTTGGCGGTGCGGTTAATGATATAATGGACGGGGTTTAAAATTGGCCGCGACGGGGAATGATCATGGATAAAATCAAAGTAATGGCCGTTTTTGGAGTCCGGCCGGAAGCGATCAAGATGGCTCCGCTTATGCTCGAATTGCAACGGCACCGCGATCGGATCGAGCCGATGCTTTGCGTGACCGCGCAGCATCGGGAGATGCTGGACCAGGTGCTGGACGCCTTCGGCCTGACGCCCGATTTCGATCTGAACGTGATGAAGGACCGGCAGACGCTGAATGAAATCTCCATCCGCGTGCTTCAAGGGCTGGAGCCGATTTTGCGCGAAGCGCGCCCGGATTTGATCCTGGTGCACGGGGACACGTTGACGACGTTCCTGGCCAGCTACGCCGCGTTTTTGCAGCAGATTCAGGTGGGCCACGTCGAAGCCGGGCTAAGAACCTGGAACAAGCGCGCGCCTTACCCGGAGGAGATGAACCGCCAGTTGACCGGCGTGCTGGCCGACCTCCATTTCGCTCCGACCTCCTGGTCCGCGGGGAATCTGCGCCGGGAAAACAAGCCCGAATCTTCCATCTATATTACCGGTAATACGATTACCGACGTGTTTCAATATACGGTCAAGCCCCGGTTTGCCCACCCCGTGCTGGATTGGGCCGGGAACAACCGGCTGGTGCTGATGACGGCGCATCGCCGGGAGGCGCAGGGCGAACCGCACCGGCGCATTTTCAGAGCGGTGAAGAGGCTCGCCGACGAGTTTGAGGATGTCCGCGTGGTGTATCCCGTTCATCCGAACCCGGCGGTGAGGGAGCCCGCGTTTGAAATATTGGGCGGCCACCCCCGCATTCGGCTGATCGACCCGCTGGATGTGGTCGAGCTGCACAATTTTTATCCGCGCGCGCACTTGATTTTGACCGATTCCGGCGGCTTGCAGGAGGAAGCGCCCTCCTTCGGCGTGCCCGTGCTCGTTCTGAGGGATACGACGGAGCGGCCCGAAGGCATCGATGCCGGAACGCTGGAACTCGCGGGCACCGACGAACGGAAGGTGTACGAGAGCGCCAGGCGGCTGCTGGCCGACCCGGACCGCTACGAAAGGATGAGCCGGGCCGTCAATCCGTACGGAGACGGACAAGCTTCGCGGCGAATCGTTCAGGCGATCCTCCATCATTTCGGTTATTCGACACAGCGGCCCGAACCGTTTCAGACGTAAATTTGACGAATATATGAATTATACTGTATCCCGTGATACTGTACGGTTTGCGGATATAAAAAAACCGTTGCCGTGCAAGGGATTCGACGCTTTTTGCAGGAATCAATCACCAGCCGAATGAAGGCCTGTTTTCATTGACAAACCTTGCTTCGATTGGATACAATAGATGCGGATTGTTGAGATATTTGACCTAAATGAACGATAAATTCGCCAAAATTGGACATCATAACAACAATTCGCATGAAATGGAAAGCCGACCTCCATCGAGGGGTTTCCGGAGGATTCGTCATGAAATCTGTCGGCCCGTGGAAAGCAATGATGTTTGTCGGAGCGATCGGGTTTGATCTTGCCGCTACCACATTCGGCGGTTTTTTTCTGGGCCGGCTTCTCGATCGCCGGTTTCACACCGAGCCGGCGTTTTTGATCGCAGGCTTGCTGGTTGGTTTGGCCACAGGGATTTATATCATTTACAAAATGGTCAGACGGTTTGTCGGGGAGGGATAGATGATTCCGTTTCCACGCTATATTCGTTTGACTTTTGCCTTCTCTTTGGCGCTTCTTTTTATTTCGTTTCTGTTATGGTGTGTTTTTCCCGCCGAACGTCCTTTATCCGCAGGGTATATGCTGGGAGGGCTGATATCCGTTTTGAACGGCGCCATCCTTGCCGTCAAGACGGTGAAGGTCGGTGAATACGCGTTGGGGCAGAGCAAGAAAATGCAGGGGACGGGCCTCATCCAACGTTTCCTGCTGGCGGGCTTTGCCGGGTTTGTCACGGTCAGGTATCCCGATTTGTTTCACTGGGCTTTTGTCATTTTGGGCCTGTCCAGCGTGACTGCAATCTCTTTATTGGTGGCGCTGTTATATCATTTGACGCATGGAAAGGGGTGAAGAAAGACTGTGGCGGAACATATGGCACCGACATTTACGTTCCTTGGACTGGTCTTTGACCTTTCCAACATCATCATGATTCTTATTTCGAGCTTGATTGTGTTTCTGATTCTTTTCTTTGCCACTCGCAACCTGACCAACAAAACCCCCAGGGGCATGCAGAATTTCATGGAGTATGTGATCGAATTCATTCGAGGCATCGGCGGGCAGATGATGGACAAGAAAACGGCGGAGCGCTTTGTTACATTGGGCGTCGTGCTGTTTCTTTACATTTTTGTCGCCAATCAATTGGGGCTGGTCTTCAACGTGGTCACCGTGCATGAGCATGAGAATGCGGCTATCGGCGTGACCGAAAGCTTGCTGGCGGAGGCGGGAGGCGAAGGTGTCGAGGTTTCCTGGTGGAAGTCTCCGACGGCGGCGGTCAGCGTGCCGTTTGCCTTGGCCATTATGGTGCTGCTGTATGCCAACTGGCTGGGGATTCGCGGGAGCTTTGGCGGATACCTCAAAAGCTATGTGCGGCCTTCCTGGGCGATGTTGCCGCTGAATATCATTGAAGAAGGCTCCAAATTCCTTTCGCTGCCTTTGCGGCTATTCGGCAATATTTTTGCCGGCGAAGTCCTGATCTGGATGCTGGTTCCGGCGATATTGGGGGGCGGCGTGGCGATATCCTTCAGTTTGCCCTTGATCGCGTGGAGCGGCTATTCCATCTTCGTAGGCACGATTCAGGCGTTTATTTTTACGATGTTGACGATGGTGTACATCTCGCACAGAGTGCCGGGTCAGTCTCACTAGCCCGGGCGGTGTGCGGCGTCGATATGCAATGCGTGCAATGCGCAATACGATGAAATTATTTTGAGGAGGAAAATGGGAATGGATTATGCATTGGCAATGGCTATCGTGTTTGGTTTGGCGGCAATTGGTTCGGGTATCGGCATGAGTTTGATCGTGGGTCGCACCATTGAAGGTACGGCGCGTCAGCCGGAGCTGCGCGGAAGTTTGATGGGGATTATGTTCCTCGGGGTCGGTTTGGTTGACGCTCTGCCGATCATCGCCGTCGTTATCGGATTCATGATGCTGGGTAAGCTCTAATCGAATGGGGACAGGCGGGGGGTACCTCTCGCCTTTCGTTTGAATTTGGATGATTCCGGAATACGATGAAAAGGAGTGACACGGGTTGATTCCATTGGGGACGTTGCATATAGAAATTGGCACGATGTTGGTGCAGTTGGTTGCCTTTCTGATCCTGATGTGGCTGTTGGGCAAATATGCGCTGAAGCCGACGATGAAAGTGATGGACAAAAGGCAGGAGTATATTCAGACCCAGATTTCCAGCGCGGAAGAAGCGAACAAGGAAGCAGCCCGCCTCGTGGAAGAACAAGGCCGGGTTTTGGCCGCCGCCAGGCAGGAATCGCATGACATATTGGAAAGAGCCAAGCAGCAGAAAGAGCGGGAAGGCGAACTGATCATCAAGGCGGCCCAGGAAAATGTCGAGCGCTTGATGAAGGAAGCCAGAGCCGAGATTGAAAACGAGAAAAATAAAGCGGTGGCCGCGCTTCGCAGCCAAGTCAGCGCGATGTCGGTCATGATCGCCTCCAAAATTATCGAAAAGCAAGTGGATGAAAAGTCCCAGAAGGAATTGATTGAACAGTACCTCAATCAAGTCGGAGGCAGTCTATGAGCGGCGAAGCGGTAGTGGCCAAACGATATGCCAAGGCGCTGTTCGATGTAGCCGTGGAACGGGATGAAGTCGTTCGCGTGGAAGACGAATTGAAGCAAATCGTTGCCCTGATCCATGATCATCCCGATTTCGGGAAGCTGCTGCGGTATCCCAACATTGATTCTGCCAGGAAATTCGCCCTGCTGCAGGAGCTTTTCCACGGCAAGGTGTCCGAGTCCATTATAAGCTTGTTTCATCTTTTGCTGAAAAGAGGGCGCGAAGCGATCCTGGACGATTTGTCCCAGGCGTATACCCGCATCGCCAACGAAGCGATGGGGCAGGCCAACGCTGTGGTATATACGGCGTTCGCATTGACGGACGAGGAGAAAAAGCTGATCGACGAACAGTTCGGCAAGCTGACAGGCAAGCGGATTCGATCGGAATCCGTCGTCGACCCCGGCTTGCTCGGCGGAGTCAAGATACGCATCGGCGACCGGTTGTATGACGGAAGCTTGTCAGGCAAGCTGGAAAGAATGGAAAAAATGATGAACCAGTCCAAAGCGGTAGCACTGTAGATAGGGGTGAGGTTAAATTGAGTATCAAGCCTGAAGAAATCAGCACGCTGATTAAAAAGCAAATTGAAGATTATAAATCCGATATTCAAGTGGTCGATGTTGGTACCGTCATTCAAATCGGTGACGGGATCGCCCGCGCACACGGGCTGGAGAACGTCATGGCCGGAGAATTGCTCGAATTCGAGGGCGGCGTGATGGGAATGGCCCTTAACCTCGAGGAAAATAACGTCGGTATCGTTATTCTGGGGCCTTTCACGAACATCCGCGAAGGCGATCAGGTGAAACGCACCGGCCGCATCATGGAAGTGCCGGTGGGCGAAGCGATGCTCGGGCGCGTGGTCAACTCGATCGGACAGCCGGTGGACGGCAAAGGCGCGATCGAAACGACGGAGTTCCGCCCGATCGAATCGCCGGCTCCCGGGGTTATCGATCGTAAATCCGTGTTCGAGCCGATGCAGACGGGCATCAAGGCGATCGACGCGATGGTTCCGATCGGCCGCGGCCAGCGCGAATTGATCATCGGCGACAGGCAGACGGGGAAAACCGCCATCGCCATCGATACGATCATCAACCAAAAAGGCAATGGCGTGGTCTGCATTTATGTCGCCATCGGGCAAAAGCAATCGACGGTGGCCGGCGTGGTCGAAACGCTGCGCAAGCACGATGCGCTTGATTATACCATCGTGGTGACGGCCAGCGCGTCCGAGCCGGCTCCGCTGCTGTTCCTCGCTCCTTATGCGGGCTGCTCGATGGGCGAATATTTCATGTACAAGGGCCGGCACGTGCTGGTCATTTACGATGACTTGTCCAAACAGGCGGCGGCTTATCGCGAGCTTTCGCTGCTGTTGAGAAGACCTCCGGGCCGCGAAGCCTATCCGGGGGACGTATTCTACTTGCACTCCCGCTTGCTGGAGCGCGCGGCGAAGTTAAACGACTCGCTCGGGGGAGGCTCGCTGACGGCGCTGCCGTTGATTGAAACCCAGGCGAGCGACGTGTCCGCCTATATCCCGACGAACGTGATATCCATTACCGACGGCCAGATTTTCCTTGAGGCCGACTTGTTCTACGCGGGCCAGCGTCCGGCGATCAACGTCGGTATTTCCGTTTCCCGGGTCGGCGGCTCGGCGCAGATCAAGGCCATGAAGAAAGTGGCCGGTACGCTGCGGTTGGATTTGGCGCAATATCGGGAATTGGCCGCTTTTGCCCAGTTCGGTTCCGATTTGGACAAAGCGACGCAAGCCCGTTTGAACCGAGGCAAACGGATGGTCGAAATCCTCAAGCAAGGCGTCAACCAGCCGTTGCCGGTTGAAAAGCAGGTCGCCGCGATCTATACGGCGGTCAAAGGCTTCCTCGACGATGTCCCGGTTCAGGATATCGGCCGGTTCGAGAAGGAATTCCTCAGCTTTCTGGAATCCAACCACGGACAGGTGCTGGCTTCCATCCGCGAGGACAAGGATATCAAAGAAGACAACGAAAAAGCGCTGGTTGCAGCGATTGAGCAGTTTAAAAAAGGATTTGCCACAACGGAATAATCAGGGAACAAATTCGTGTTCGCATCGCATGATGAGGAACACACATTCAGGGTGGTGAAACAATGCCTAAGGGAATGCGCGAAATCAAACGCCAAATCAAGGGGTTTCAGGATACGAAGCAGATCACCAAAGCGATGGAGATGGTGGCTGCCTCGAAGCTTAGAAAAGCGCAGAGCGCCGCGGAATCCGCGCGCCCCTATGCGGAGAAGATGAAGGAAGTCGTCGGCAGCATCGCCGCCGGATCCGGGAATTTGAAGCATCCGCTGCTGCAGCATCGCGAGATCAAGAAAACCGGCTATCTGGTCGTCACCTCCGATCGCGGATTGGCGGGCGGCTACAATGCCAACCTGCTGCGGATGTTGATGCATTCGATCGGGGAGAGGCACGCGTCGAAGGACGAATATGTCCTGTTTGTGATCGGCCGGAAAGGGCGGGACTACTTCCGGAAACGGAATATGCCGATCGTCGAGGAAATCACCGGGCTTTCCGATTCCCCGAAATTTTCCGACATCAAATCGATTGCCGCCGCGGCGGTTCGGAATTTTGCAGAGAATCAATACGATGAATTATATCTGGTGTACAACCGGTTTATCAACGCCATTTCCCAGGTTCCCGTGGAACAGCGGCTGCTCCCCTTGAGCGAAGACGAGGTGGAAACGGGCGGCAAGACCGCCAGCTACGAGTATGAGCCGTCGGCGGAGGAAGTGCTGAACGAGCTGCTGCCGAAGTATGCGGAAACGCTGATTTTCAGCGCGGTTCTGGAAGGAAAAGCGAGCGAATTCGGAGCGAAAATGACGGCGATGGGCAATGCGACGAAGAACGCTTCGGAGCTCATTTCGGGCCTGACTTTGTCCTACAACCGTGCCCGTCAAGCGGCGATCACCCAGGAGATTTCCGAAATTGTGGCGGGCGCGAACGCGCAGTCATAAACCGCAAGTGTATTTTCAATTAGGAGGGAACCAAATGAACAAAGGACGCGTTTTGGCGGTGATGGGCCCCGTAATCGACGTTGAGTTTGAACGCGGTCAACTGCCCGAAATCCTTAATGCGATAAAGATTGAAAGCCAATCGCAAGAACCGGGGCAACCCAGTGTCAACCTGACGGCGGAAGTCTCCCTTCACCTCGGTGACAACGTGGCCCGCTGTGTGGCCATGTCCTCCACCGACGGATTGGTTCGCGGCATGGAGGCGTTGGATACCGGCGCTCCGATCACCATTCCTGTCGGACCTGTTACGTTGGGACGGGTATTCAACGTGCTGGGCCAGCCGATTGACAACGCAGGCGAAGTGAACAACGTTTCCACCAGCCCGATTCACCGGTTGGCGCCCGCTTTTGACGAGCTGACCGTGCAGCCGGAAATTCTGGAAACCGGCATCAAGGTCATCGACCTGCTCGCTCCGTATGCCAAAGGCGGCAAGATCGGGTTGTTCGGCGGCGCGGGCGTGGGAAAGACCGTATTGATCCAGGAATTGATCAACAACATCGCCCAGGAGCACGAAGGCATTTCCGTTTTTGCCGGCGTCGGCGAAAGAACGCGGGAAGGAAACGACCTGTATCATGAAATGAAGGATGCGGGCGTGCTTCCGAAAACCGCGATGGTGTTCGGACAGATGAACGAGCCTCCGGGCGCCCGTCAGCGGGTGGCATTGACGGGGCTGACGATGGCCGAATATTTCCGCGATCAGGAAAACAGGGACGTGCTGTTGTTTATCGACAATATTTTCCGCTTCACGCAGGCGGGCTCCGAAGTTTCCGCTTTGCTCGGCCGCATGCCTTCGGCGGTAGGTTATCAACCGACTCTGGCTACGGAAATGGGCCAATTGCAAGAGCGCATCACATCGACCAAAAAAGGATCGGTCACGTCCATTCAGGCCGTTTATGTCCCGGCGGACGACTATACCGATCCGGCTCCGGCTACGACGTTCGCCCACTTGGACGCGACGACCAACCTGGAGCGGAAAATTTCAGAAAAAGGGATCTATCCGGCCGTTGACCCGTTGGCATCCAGCTCCAGAATTTTGTCCCCGGAGGTCGTGGGAGAAGAGCATTACAACGTGGCTCAAGGCGTAAAACGGATTTTGCAGCGCTATAAGGAATTGCAGGATATCATCGCGATTCTCGGGATGGACGAATTGTCCGACGAAGACAAACTGACGGTGCAGCGGGCCAGAAAAGTGGAGCGTTTCCTGTCCCAGCCGATGAACGTGGCCGAGCAGTTTACCGGACAGCCCGGCAAGTACGTTCAGATCAAAGATACGATTCGCAGCTTCAAGGAGCTTCTCGACGGAAAGCATGACGATCTGCCGGAATCGGCATTCTATATGGTAGGCACGATTGAGGAAGCGGTTGAGAAGGCGAAGAAAGAACAGTGAGAAGCCTTGGAAGTGCGATGAACAAAGCGGCGCAGGGGAGGAATCGAAATGAAAAACTTTTTATTGGAGATCGTGACCCCGGAAAAGAAAGTATACAGTGAAGAAGCGGATATGGTCATCGTCAAGGGAGCGGCGGGCGAGCTGGGAATTTTGGCCGATCACATTCCGCTGGTGACCCCGTTGAAAATCGCTCCCGTCACGGTAAAAAGGGGAGCGATTCGGGACCTGCTTGCCGTAAACGGAGGGTTTGTCGAAGTTCACAAAGAGAAGGTCGTCATCCTGGCGGAAACGGCGGAGCTGCCGGAGGATATCAATCTGGAGCGGGCGATTGCCGCAAAGGAAAGAGCGGAACGGCGGCTTGCCGATTCCAAAAAGGAAGAATTCGATCATCGCCGCGCGGAATTGGCTTTGCAAAAAGCGATCAACCGGATCCGCGTGGCGAAAAAGCAAGTGTAATTGCAATGAGCATGGCCCCGGTGGAAACATTTGAAGCGCCGAAGGACTGTCCGCAAGGTCTGTGAACCAGACCGACGGGCAGTCCTATTTTTTAACGAATGAAGAAGCGCGCCGATCGTTGAATCGTTCGCGCTTCATCGGCCGATCGTCCGTCGGGCGGCCGCGCCATTCTGTCCAAACTGCATAGACTTCACAAGATGCTTTTGTTATAATGATGTGGGTGTTCATTGGAAGAAATTTGAGGAGGATATCAAAGGCCATGTACATGAACAATTATGTGATCGTAGCCATATTCGTCGCGTTGGGCATATTCCTGCCAGTGGCCGCGTTGACCATCGGAAAACTGTTGCGACCCCATAAACCGAACGATTGGAAAGAAACGACCTACGAAAGCGGAAATGATCCATTCGGCGAAAGTCACGTCAGGTTCAATATCCGTTTTTATTTGTTTGCGCTCATGTTTGTTATTTTTGATGTGGAAACCGTCTTTTTATATCCCTGGGCCGTGGCCTATGATAAATTGGGGCTGTTTGCCCTGGTGGAAATGTTGATTTTTGTAGCCTTGCTTGTGGTCGGACTAATCTACGCATGGAAGAAGAAGGTGTTGAAATGGAATTCAATCTAGATTCGATCTCGTTGGAAGAGCGACAGGAGCTGCAGCGCAATGTGTTTCTGGGCACGCTCGAGCAACTGAAAGGATGGGCCAGAAGCAACTCCCTTTGGCCGTTGACTTTCGGCTTGGCCTGCTGTGGAATTGAAATGATGGGAACGGGCGCGTCCCATTATGATTTGGACCGGTTCGGGGTGATGTTCAGGACGTCCCCCAGGCAGTCCGATGTCATGATCGTGGCGGGAACGGTCACCAAGAAGATGGGCCCGCTGCTGCGGAGGCTCTATGACCAGATGCCCGAGCCGAAATGGGTCATCGCCATGGGATCGTGCGCCACGGCGGGCGGACCCTACGTAAAATCGTATGCCGTCATCAAAGGCGTGGATCAGATCGTGCCGGTCGATGTGTACATTCCGGGTTGCCCGCCTCAGCCGGCGGCTTTAATTTATGGCATCAACAAGCTGCAGGAAAAGATCCGCTATGAAGCTAAAACCGGTAAGCAGGTGACAAATCAATGAGTGAAGAGAACCGCAAGGAAGCGGATGAAATGAAGGCGAAAGATGAACAAACGGACGAAAAAGTGGAAAAAGGAAATGAAGCAACGGAAAAAGCGAGCGAAAAAGTAGAGGTGGTGGACGGCAAAGCGACGCCTACGGAAGAGACGGCGGAGAAGATTGCCGCGATCCAGCAGGCGGACCCGGCGAAGCAAACGACGTCCGAACCGACCGATGCTCCGGCTGCGGAGATCAAGGAAGATCGGGACGCCGAGCAGCAGGCGAAGCGCAAGGCCGCCGCCGAAGCCAGGGAAGCGAGAGCGAAGGAGCGGGCCGCGAAAGCGGCAGAGGGAGCCGCAGGTGCGGGAGAAGGCGCCGGGAGAGTGAGAGAAGGCGCCGGGAGAGCGAAAGAAGAGGCCGTCGAAAAAGCGCCGAAACCGCCTTCACCCCATCAGCCGCGGCTGGATCGGATCGTGCAGATTATCCGCGAGAATATTTCCGCGGAAGCGGTGGAAGAGGCGTATATTAACGAGCACAATGGCGACCTTCCCACGATGGTGATCCGCAACGAATATTGGTATGAAACGGCGATTGTGTTAAAGCAGCATGAGGAACTGAATCTGAATTACATGCGCAATATTTCCGGCGTGGATCAGGAAACGCACATGGAAGTGGTGTACCATGCGATTTCGTTGGCATCGAAGCATACGTACGGTTTTAAAGTAAAGACCAATCGGGATCATCCCGCCGTTCCGTCCGTCACGCCGGTGTGGCCGACGGCCAACTGGAACGAACGGGAGATTTATGATCTGCTGGGTATCGATTTCCCGGGTCATCCCGATTTGAGAAGAATCATGATGTCCGACGATTGGATTGGACATCCCTTGCGCAAAGACTATGAAGCTGCCGATCCGGAGGTGTAATAAACGTTGATTCGGACTGAAGAATTGCTGCTGAACGTCGGACCTCAGCATCCGAGTACGCATGGCGTGTTCCGCGTCATCGTCAAGCTGGATGGAGAGGTCATTACCGAGGCCATCCCGGTGTTGGGCTACCTGCATCGGGGAACGGAGAAACTGGCGGAAAGCCTGAACTACACGCAAATTATTCCCTACACGGACCGGATGGATTACGTATCGGCGATGACCAACAACTACGTGCTGTGCCATGCCGTGGAAACCCTGATGGGTTTGGAAATTCCGGAAAGGGCCAGCTTCCTCCGCTTGATCGTGATGGAATTGCAGCGAATTGCGAGCCATTTGGTCTGGTGGGGAACGTACATGCTGGATATCGGCGCGATGAGCCCGTTCCTTTACGCTTTCCGCGATCGCGAGAAAATCATCGACCTGTTCAATGAAATCAGCGGCGCCAGACTGACCTATTTCTACATGAGGATCGGCGGCGTCAAATGGGACGCTCCGGCCGGCTGGATCGACAAGGTGAAGGATTTTGTCGTATATATGAAAGATAAGATAAAGGAATATGAAAATTTGATCGGCGGAAACGAGATCCTGCTCCATCGGATTCAGGGCGTTGGCGCATACGATGCGGCCACGGCGATCGATTACGGGCTGAGCGGCGCCAATCTGCGCTGCACCGGCGTCAAGTGGGATTTGCGGAAAGACCAGCCGTACAGCATTTATGACCGCTTTGAGTTTGACATCCCGACGGGGAAGAACGGAGATTGCTACGATCGGTACCAAGTCAGGATGGAAGAAATCCGGCAAAGCCTGCGGATATTGGAGCAAGCGCTGGAGCAGTTTCCGGACGGCGGAGAGATCATGGGCAAAGTGCCGCGCGCGCTTCGTCCGCCGGAAGGGGAAGTTTACGTGGGGATTGAATCTCCGCGCGGCGAGATCGGCTGCCATATCGTTTCCCGCGGAAAGGCGGAGCCCTACCGTTTGAAATTCAGGAGACCGTCCTTTGTCAATCTGCAAATTTTGCCGAAATTGCTGGTGGGCGAAACGATGACCAATCTGGTCACGATATTGGGCGGCATTGATATCGTCGTCGGGGAGGTGGATTGTTAATGGATGCGCTATTGGATAAAACGCTGACCTGGGGCAGCTTCGGATTGTTTTTGTTGTTCGGCGTGATCATGCTGCTGCTCGTTCTCGGCTTTGTCACCTACGCGATCTATTTCGAGCGCAAGGTGATCGGATGGATGCAGCTTCGCATCGGACCGAACAGGGTGGGACCGTTGGGATTGCTGCAAACGGTGGCGGACGTCACCAAGCTGCTGATCAAGGAAGACACGATTCCCAAGTCGGCGGATCGGGGATTGTTCATCCTGGCTCCGGTCATCGCGTTTGTCCCCTCTTTTGCCGTATTGGCCACCCTTCCGTACACGAAGCATCTGTTTTTTGCCGATTTGAACGTGGGATTGCTGTATTATGTCGCTTTGTCGGGGATTTCAACGATCGGCATCGTGCTCGCCGGCTGGGCTTCCAACAACAAATATGCTCTGATTGGCGGCATGCGCTCGGCCGCGCAGATGATCAGCTACGAAATTCCGCTGGTCATTTCCGTCGTCGGCGTCATTATGCTGAATGGCAGCCTGAACCTGAGGACGATCGTCGAAGGGCAGTCCGGCTGGTTTTGGCAATGGAATTTCCTGCCGCAAATCATCGGGTTTGTGGTATTTATTGTAGCGGCTGTTTCCGAATTGAATCGCACGCCGTTCGACTTGCCCGAGGCGGAGTCGGAATTGGTCGCCGGTTACCATGTGGAATACAGCGGCTTTCGTTTTGCCTTCTTTATGCTGGCGGAATATGTATATATGTTTGCCATCGCCGCGTTGACCACCGATTTGTTTCTTGGCGGATGGCATGCGCCCGCGCCGTTCCTTGAATTCATCCCGGGCATCATCTGGTTTTTATTGAAGTTCTGTCTGGTGGTTTTCACGCTGTACTGGATTCGGGCCACCTTGCCGCGCATCCGGGTCGATCAATTGATGAGCCTTGGTTGGAAATGGCTGCTCCCGCTGTCGCTGATCAATATTTTCGTGACGGCTATTTATATGGAATTGGTAAGACCATAAACGAAAAAAATGGGGTGAATACCGCATGAAAGGCATCGTAAAAGGTTTGGGCGTGACCTTGAACAGCCTGACCAAGAAAAAAGTCACTTACAGTTACCCGGACGTGCCGCTGAAAATGCCGGACCGGTTCCGGGGAATTCAATATTTCGATCCGGACAAGTGCATTGTATGCTTTCAATGCGCGCGCATCTGTCCCACCGATTGCATCACGATGACCGGAAAAGCCAACCCCGACCCGGAAAAGAAAGGCAAGGTCATCGCCACCTACGAAATCAACTTTGAAACCTGCATTCTTTGCGACCTGTGCACGGAGGTTTGCCCGACGGAGGCCGTCGTGATGACGAACAACTTTGAACTGAGCACCTACAGCCGGGATGATTTGTACAAGGACATGAAGTGGCTGAGCGAGAACAACACGAATATACGCTCGGAAAACAACAATAATGCACCCAAAAGAAAAGGGGGCGAATAAGCGTGCTGGATAACATCTCGAATTTTTTCAGCAACGGGTCCAATCTCGTATTTGCCGTATTTGCCGTGTGTACGATCAGCGGCGCGGTGTTCATGCTCAGCTACACCAAGATGATCCACATGCTGATCTCGCTCGCTTTTACATTTCTGAGTCTGGCCGGTTTGTACGTCCTGCTCGAAGCGGAATTCATCGCTTTCGTTCAGGTGTTGATCTATGCCGGAGCGATTTCGATCCTGATGATTTTCGGCATCATGATGACCCGTCACGATCTGGATGAACAGCCGACGGGAAACCGGTGGCAAAGCTCGCTGCTGGGCGTCGGCATTCTGGTTTTTTTCGGGGTGCTCGTTTATGTCATTCAAAGCTCGACTTTTCCCGTCGCGGAACCGACCGGGACGACGGCGGACAATACCGCGGCGATCGGGGAGTTGCTTTACCATCAGTTTGTCATCCCGTTTGAGCTGCTGTCGGTGCTGCTTACTGTTGCTTTCATCGGCGCGATTGTGATCGCCAAAAGAGAGGGGGAATGAGGAATGGATAACATTATTTCTTCCTATCTCACTTTGAGCGCAGTGCTGTTCTGCATCGGGTTGTACGGCGCGCTGTCCAAGCGCAGCGCGGTCATTGTCCTGTTATCGATTGAGCTGATGCTGAACGCGGTCAACCTGAATTTGGTCGCCTTTTCCAAACTGGGAATTCACCCTTCTTTGACCGGGCAGATATTCTCTTTATTCAATATAGCGGTAGCCGCTGCGGAAGTCTCGGTGGGTATTGCGATTCTGATTACCCTCTACCGCAACAAGGGAACGAGCGATGTCACGGAAATGGATAGGATGAAAAAGTAAGGAGGAAAATGAATCCAATGGAATCGGCAACGTATTCGCAACTGGCCTGGTTGATCCCGCTCTTTCCGCTGATCGCCTACCTGATTCTGACGGCCGTCGGGCGGCAGTGGAAGCAGTTCGGCGGGTATATCAGCATATTGGCTGTTTTGGTTTCCTTCATATTTGCCGTGTTGGTTTTTGTGGAGCGTCTCGGCAGCCAAATGGCTTATACATGGAACGACTGGGAATGGGTCAAACTGGGTGACTTCACCCTTTATATGGGCTTCGAAATTACCAACCTGAACGCGTTGATGCTGGTGATTGTCACTTTCGTCAGCCTGCTCGTCAATCTGTATTCCAAAGGCTATATGGAGGGCGACGACCGGATCAACGTGTTTTTCAGCTACGTATCCCTGTTTACGTTCTCGATGCTGGCGCTGGTGATTTCGGCCAACATTTTGGAATTTTATATCTTTTGGGAGTTGGTCGGCCTTTGCTCCTTCCTGCTGATCGGTTTCTGGTATTACAAACCGGAAGCGAAAGCGGCGGCTAAAAAAGCGTTTATCATTACCCGCATCGGCGATGTCGGGCTGCTCATCGCGGTCCTGCTGCTGTATTGGTACATGCCGGATCATTTGCTTGACTTCTCATCGATACATAACGCCTTCACGCAAGGGGAACTGTCGGGCGGCGTAGTTACAGCCATCGCGATCCTCATCTTCGTGGGAGCCGTCGGCAAATCGGGCCAGTTTCCGCTGCATACGTGGCTTCCCGACGCCATGGAGGGCCCGACCCCGATCAGCGCATTGATTCACGCGGCGACGATGGTGGCGGCGGGCGTCTATCTGGTCGCCCGGACCTTCGATATTTTCACGGCTTCCCCCGATGCGCTGCAGGTTGTGGCTGTGACGGGGGCGTTTACCGCCATATTCGCCGCGACGATCGGGATTGCTCAGAACGATATCAAACGGGTGCTGGCCTATTCCACGGTCAGCCAGTTGGGATATATGATGATGGCGCTGGGTATCGGAACGTTGATGTCCTATACCTCCGGCATTTTCCATCTGCTCACGCACGCGTTTTTCAAGGCGCTGTTATTTTTGGCGGCAGGCAGCGTGATCCATGCCATCAGCAAACAGGATATGCGGGAGATGGGCGGTCTGGGGTCCAAGATGAAGATCACCGCCGTTACGTTTGCCATCGGGGCGTTGGCGCTCTCGGGCATTTTCCCGTTCGCCGGCTTTTGGTCCAAGGATGCCATCTTGTCCGAGGCTTTCGCTCAGAACCATATGATATTGTTCTGGGTTGGCGAGGTCGCGGCTTTCTTCACCGCGTTTTATATGTCGCGGCTGTTTTTCATGGTGTTCACGGGCAAGCCGCGCAGCGAAATGAAGGCGCATGAATCCCCGGCGGTCATGACCGTTCCGCTGATCATCCTGGCGGTGATGGCGGTCATCTCGGGATTCGTGTTTACGCCCGGAAACGCCTGGCTCGGCACGTGGCTGACCGGAAGCGACATGGCGGCGGAGCATGTCGATTGGCCCGTGATTTTGCTGTCCAATGCGGTCGGGCTGCTCGGGATCCTGCTGGGATGGCTGATGTACAATCGCCGTGCCATTCCGGCCGATATCATTTCCAGCCGCGCCAACTGGCTGTACCAATTGGTTCATAACAAATACTATATGGATGAAATTTATCATTATATCATCGTCATGCCGTTGAAGGGCCTCGGTTTTATATTGCGGATTTTCGACTATTGGATTGTCGACGGGGTCGTTCGGCTGTCCTCCGCGGCAACGGTCGGGTTCGGGCGTCTGGGCACCCGGCTGCAAAACGGCCAGGTGCAGACTTACGGCGTCGTGACGCTGATCGGATTTTTGATTTTGATGCTCGCCTTGGTGGGAAGGAGGTTCTGGAATGTTGGATAGTATCCCGATTTTGTCCCTGATTACCTTCTTTCCGCTGGTCGGCGTCATCGTGTTGATGTTTATGCCGCAGCAAGGACGCTGGGTTCGGTTTACGGCGATTGCCACAACGCTGGTTCCCTTGTTTCTCTCGCTTTGGCTGTATGCCGATTTCAATCTTCAAAGCGGCCAGGCGCAGTATCTGGAGGATATGCAGTGGATCCACATCGCCTTAAACCACGAGGCCGGGGTATTGACGCAGGCGACCGCCTATTTCTTCGAGCTTCATTATAAAATGGCGGTGGACGGACTCTCGTTGGCCCTGGTGATTTTGACGGCGTTGATTTCCACGGTGGCGGCTATGGCTGCCGTGCACATCAAGAAAAGGTGGAAAACCTTCTATATCCTGTTTTTGATTCTGGAAAGCTGCATTTTCGGCGTATTCATGGCCAGGGACTTGCTGTTGTTCTTTACCTTCTTCGAAGTATCGCTGGTTCCGGCCTTCTTCCTGATCGGGATTTGGGGATACAAAGACAGAGAAAAAGCCGCGAACAAGTTTTTGATCTATAACGGAATCGGTTCGGCGTTGCTGTTGATCGCCTTTTTGATCTTGATCAATACGGCCGGGTTTACGATCAACCAGCCTCAGCCGGATATAGCCAATGTGACTTACACGGCGGACCTTGATGTGATCGGCCAGAATCTTCAGGATGCGCAATCGTTCGCCAATGCCGGGGAAATGATCGGACAGGGCCTCCCCAATCCGTTTCATCTCGGCGCCGGTTTAAAGTGGGCCGTTTTCCTCATGCTGCTGGTTGCTTTCGGCATCAAGCTGCCGATTTTTCCGTTCCACACCTGGATGTTGAAGGTGCATGCGGAAGCTCCGCCTTCCGTGGTGATGATCCATTCCGGCATTTTGCTGAAAATAGGAGCGTACGGGTTGATCCGTTTCGGGGTTCTGCTGTTTCCCGAGCAAGCTCGGGACTGGGCGACGGTGTTGGCCATTCTCGGCGTGGTGAACATTCTCTACGGGGCCGTTCTCGCTTTCAGGCAGAAGGAGTTTAAGCTGGTGCTGGCCTATTCCAGCATCAGCCATATGGGGATCGTGCTGCTCGGGATTGCGGCGTTGAACGATATCGGCCTGGAAGGCGCGATCTTCCAAATGATTTCGCACGGTTTAATCTCCGCGCTGTTGTTCCTGATGGTCGGCAGCATCTATGAGCGGACATCGACCACCACCTTGAATCAATTGGGCGGTTTGGCCAAATCGGTTCCGTTCATGTCGGGCATCCTGCTGTTTGCCGGTCTGGCTTCGCTGGGATTGCCGGGGCTGTCCGGTTTCATCAGCGAGTTTCTTGCGTTCCTCGGCCTGTTCGGGGAGATGCAGACGCTCACCATCCTCGGCATGATCGGCATCATTCTGGCCGCGGTCTACGTATTGCGCGGGATATTGCGAATCACGTTCGGGCCTATGGCGGAAAGCTTGCCGGAGATGAAAGATGCCCGATTGATCGAGGCTGTGCCCATGATTATTCTGGTCGCCTTCATCCTGCTGATCGGCATTTATCCGTCGGTGCTGAGCGATCCGCTGCAGCATACCGTCGGGTCGTTGATACAAACTATATCGATGAAGGTAGGAGGTTAGGCCAATGGATCAACTGCGCCTTTATGCAAGCGATTTGCATTATTTCGCTCCAGAGTTGACCTTGGTTGTCTCTGCGATCATATTGTCGCTTCTGGATTTGTTTCTTCCGAAGACGCTGCACCGCAATTTGCTGGGGTGGCTGACGCTGGTCGGGCTGGCGATATCGGCGATATTTGTCGTCGATTTTATCAGCCAATTAAACCCGCTGAATGCGGAGAAAGCAGCCAATACAACGGCGATTCAACTGCTGAATCAAAGCTATCGGATCGATGATTTCGCCAATCTGTTCAAGTTGTTGTTCCTGGCGGGGACCGGATTGATCGTCTTTATGAGCATGGGTTCGGTGAAGGAGAAGGATATTCCGCACCTTGGCGAGTACTACTACCTGTATTTGCCCGCCACGCTCGGCGCGATGATTATGGCTTCGTCGGGTGATTTGATCACGTTGTATGTAGGGATCGAACTGCTGAGCATCACGACTTACGTGATGGTCGCGATGCGAAAAAACAGCCTCGATTCCAACGAGGGTGCGTTCAAATACGTCGTCATCGGCGGAATTTCTTCCGCCTTTATCCTTTACGGCATGTCGTTCCTGTACGGTTTGTCGGGGACGACGAATCTGGCGCTGATCGGTTCCATTTTGATGGAAAATGTCGATACGTTGAGCGGCATGATCTATCTCAGCTTCTTCCTGTTGATGGTCGGGTTCGGATTCAAGGTTTCCGCGCCTCCTTTCCATAACTGGACGCTGGATGTGTACCAGGGGGCGCCGACACCGGTTACGGCCTTTCTGTCCGTCATTTCGAAAGCCGCCGGGCTGGCGATCATCTTCCGCGTGATTTACAGCATATATTACGGTGTGGGAAGCCAGACGCTGCCGCGCATCGATACCGATATTTTCACCACGCTGATGGTGATGGCCGCCGCGGCGATGATCGTCGGCAACACGCTCGCTTTGAAGCAGCGCAACGTCAAACGCCTGCTGGCCTATTCCGGGATCGCGAACGCAGGCTATATGCTGGTCCCGATCGCGACGCATTTCTCGCTGTTTCATTACTCCAATTTCAGCGAATTGTATTACTACCTGATCGCCTATTCGTTGATGACGATCGGCGCGTTCGCCGTGCTGATGGTCGTCAGCGAAGCCGCGGGACACGACCAGCTCAACAGCTTTGCCGGTCTGTACTACAGAGCGCCTTGGACGGCGGTGGCGATGGTGATCATGGTGCTTTCTTTAAGCGGCATTCCGGTAACCGCCGGTTTCTTCGGAAAGCTGTACATTATTTTGGGCACGCTGCAGCTTCAAAATTATTGGCTCGCTCTGGTCATGATCGTGACGAGCGTGATTTCCTTTTATTACTATTTCGGGTTCATTCGTCAAATGTTCATGCGCAAATCCGAGGTGGCCGCCGATATCAAGGTTACTTTCCCCATGGGGTTGGCGATATGGATTTGCGCCGTGGGAACCGTGCTTTTCGGACTGTTCCCGCAATGGATCACGGATTATGTCGACAGCATCTTCAGCCTTGCGAAAGATTTGATCATCCGCATGCCGCAGTAGACGCAGACTGCAAATTGTGCGTTCTGCGGCCGTCACTTGGAGAATACACATAAAATGTTTCTGAATGGAAGCGAACTTCAAGCCTTTCCCTCTAATGGGAAGGTTTTTTGTTCGGCCTTTGAAGGTGGAGGCAGGATTCCCGGGCGCCTTATAGAATACTTACTAACAAATTCAAAAGAAAGCCAACGTGATGCCCAATGTGTAAACTCACCCGCAATTTGATGTTGATCCTGCTTGCGTTTTTGATGAGCATCGTATACATCCAGATTCCCGCTTTGGCGAACGGCGTATTTCCGCATGACCGCAATGTTCCCGATCCCGTTCTTTCGAGCCGAGCGGAGCAGCCGTCCTGGATCGTCAAATGGAAGGGCGCGATGCCGTCCGAATTCCGGTCGGACAGCGCCATTCTCGATGACCGTCCGGCCGAGCGGATGACGGTCGCCCGGCCCGCCGGCGGAGTTTCGCCTTCGGCATGGGTCGGACGCTGGTCCGCCGCCGATGAAGTGGAATATATTCAAATGAATCATAACGTGTCGGTATCCATGGAGCCTAACGATCCGCTTTACTCGGGGCAAAATTATTTAAAGCAGATCCGTGCGGAGCAAGCCTGGGATATCAAACGCGATTTTCCCATGATCATCGCTCTCGTCGATACGGGAGTGGATTTGAAGCACCCCGATTTGAAGGATAACCTCGTGCCGGGCGTGAATCTGGTGTACCCCGACCAGGCGCCGCAGGACGACAACGGGCACGGAACGAGCGTGGCCGGCGTTTTGGCGGCTATCGGCGACAATAAAGAAGGGGTGGCCGGCGTCGTCTGGCATACGAGGATCATGCCGATCAAGGCGCTGGAAGCCGATGGCCAGGGGGACGAGGACAAATTGGGCGAAGGCATTCGCTACGCCGTGGATCACGGCGCCAAAATTGTCGTGCTGTCCGTCGGGCTGTATCAATATTCGCCTTATTTGAAAGAAGTGGTCGATTATGCCGAGTCCAAGGGTGTCCTTCTGGTGGCCGCTTCGGGCAACGAGGGCAAGGAAGTCAAATACCCCGCGGCGTTCTCCACCGTGTTGGGCGTCGGAGGCGTAACGGGCGGCAACAAGCTCGAACCGGAGTCCAATTACGGCTCGGAGATCGATGTGGTTGCGCCCTTCACCGTGTTCTCCACCGCTCTGGGCGGCGGATACGCCTCCAACAAGGGGACCTCGATGGCCGCGCCCCAGGTGGCCGGCGTAGCCGCGCTCGTCTGGAGCAAGTATCCCTGGATGAAGCCGCATCAGGTGCGCAACATGATTCGCCAGTCGGCGGAGGACATCGGCGACAAAGTCTGGGACCCCGGCACCGGCTACGGCTTGCTGCGCGCCGATAGGGCCATGTCGATGACGTACAAGAACGATATATACGAAAGCAACGATCGTTCGGATCAGGCCAAATGGCTGCCGCTGGACACGATGGTTTCGGCTTCCTTCGGCAGTTCGGACGATCAGGATTGGTTTTATTTCAACGCTCCCTACGATGGGAATGTGACTTTGCGTTTCACCGCGGAAGGCGGGGCGGGCCCGCAGATCGGCCTTGTCCATTTTGCGGGGGGGGATGCGAAGGGAACGGAGTATGACAACGTTTTGCCGACCGGCGTTGTGTTGCCCGTCAAGAAAGGCAAGAACGTCATCAAGGCGCAATGGGCCAATGCCGGCGCGGGCAAAGAACTGATCTACACCCTCTCCACGCATTTTGAAATTTACCAGGATGCCTTCGAGGACAACGACTTGCAGTACAAGGCCTACCTGCTGCCGGCCAGAAAGCAGTCGATCGTGGGCACCTTCGACCATCCCGACGATCAGGACTGGTTTATGATTCGGATGGATCAAGCGGGATCGCTGCAATTTACGGCGGCCTCCGATACGTCCAGAATGGATTTGGCCATGTTCGTTCAAAGGGGCAACGACAAGCCGGTGAAAATAGACAGCGGGGCGGACGGCGATCCGGAATACTCGCCTTTCTTCGACGTGTACCCCGGGACGTACTACTTGCGGATCGTGAATGTGAACGCCAAAAATACGTATCCCGTCAAGGGTGAGTATACGCTGGATGTGAATTATACGCCGAAATACATGGACCCGAATGAGCCGAACAATGCGGCTTACCAAGCGTCGTCCGTGACGTTGGATACGTATTATATGGGATTGTTCAGCAAGCAAGGGGACGAAGATTGGTTCAGCTTTGAAATTCCCGATCAAAATTTGGTGCATTTCGATCTCGGCCAAATCCCGAGCGATCGGCTCGTATCGCTCACTTTGCTGGACAGCAAACAGAGTCAACTGTCGATTCATTTGAATCAAATGGGCGACGGTGGATTCCAGGTTCGCCGGGTGCTCCCGAAAGGGAAGTATTATGTCAAATTGTCGGCGGACCGCCCGTTCGAATATCAATTGTACCGTTTGAAAATCTCTGCGGAACCGCTTGTTTCCGGGTATACGGACATCTCCGGCAACTGGGCGGAGAAAGACATTGTGGAAATGACGCGAAGGCAGATTGTAACAGGCTATGACGATTACACGTTCCGGCCGATGGCCAACGTTACCCGGGCCGAAGCCGTAACGATGATCGCCAAGGCCTTTCATCTGACGGCGGCCGCCGATGCCGCGCCGCCGCGTTACTCCGATCTGAAGAAGGAGCATTGGGCTTACAATTTCATTGCGGCTGCGACGCAAGCCGGCGTGATCAGCGGGAACCCCGACGGGCGCTTCGAACCGGAACGGGCGATGAGCCGCGCCGAAATGGCCGTGATGCTGTCCAGGGCGCTCCGTTTGCAGGCGGCCTACTCGCCGAGCCAAACCTTTACGGATATCAGGCAGGGCAATTGGGCGGCTCCTTTCATCTCCGCATTGAAGGCGAAAGGGCTGGCCGCCGGCTTCAACGATGGGACTTACCGGCCGAATGAAAATGCCGCGCGCGCCGAATTTACGTCGCTGCTTTACCGGGCCGTCCGTTAGATGTGTGACGATCAGGAAAGGAGGGATCCGTGTCCATGCCCGATTCGCTCAATCCGGCTCAGTATGGAATGAACGGGCTGTATCATATTTTGCTCGTCATAATTTGCATTGGCGTATCTTGGTGGACGCTGCAAGTTTTCCGTTTCGATCTGTTTTTGAGAAATCATAAAGGGATGCAGGCCAAATTGCTGCAAATTCTTCTTTCCGTCATGCTCGGATACGAAATAGCCCGTTTCATCTCGGATTATTTTGAGTGGTCGCAAATGCTGAAATGGCTGGTGTAAAGTTCGATTTGGCAATCAATTTTTCGCATAACATCCGGGCGTATGGTGAACAATGGGTAGTACAACGGTATAAAAAAGAACGACGGAAACGAATACTTTGAATAGCGCTGGAAAAAAGTGACGCGGAGGGAGGTCCAAGATGAGCAAAATTATCGTCCGCGGTGGGAAGCGGCTAACGGGAACTGTAAAGATAAACGGCGCCAAAAATTCGGTGCTTCCGATCATTGCCGCGTCTTTGCTGGCAGCGGAGGGGGAAAGCGTCATAATCGACGCTCCGCTATTGGATGATGTCGTAACGATCAGCAAGGTGCTTGCTTCGCTTGGCGTGAACATCAGCTATAAGGATGAAGCGATCCGTGTAAAGGCCTGCCGGCTTGAATCGTGCGAAGCGGACTACGAGCTGGTGCGGAAAATGCGGGCTTCTTTTCTGGTGATGGGTCCTTTGCTCGCGCGCCAGGGAAGGGCGCGTATCGCGCTTCCCGGAGGCTGCGCCATAGGCACCCGGCCCATCGATCAGCATTTGAAAGGCTTTGAAGCGATGGGGGCGAATATTGATCTCGGCCACGGATATATCGAAGCGGAAGTGAAGGGAAAGCTGAAAGGGGCCAAAATTTATCTCGACATCGCCAGCGTCGGAGCCACCGAAAATATTTTAATGGCGGCAACGCTGGCCGAGGGAACCACCGTCATTGAAAACGCGGCAAAGGAGCCGGAAATCGTGGATTTGGCCAATTATTTGAACGCCATGGGCGCCCGGGTTCGCGGCGCGGGAACAGGCGTGATCCGGATTGAAGGAGTGGATCTGCTCAGAGGCGCGGTACATACAGTCATTCCAGATCGGGTGGAAGCGGGGACTTACATGATTGCCGCGGCGATTACCGGCGGTGATTTATATATTGAAGGGGCGATCTCCGATCATTTGACTCCCGTGATTTCCAAGCTGCAGGAAATGGGGGTTTCCGTCCAGGAAGACGAGAACGGGATCCGAACCTGGGTGGAGCGTCCGCTGCAGGCCGTCGATGTCAAGACGTTGCCCTACCCGGGGTTTCCGACCGACATGCAGGCCCAGATGATGGCCTTGCTGACCGTCGCGGAAGGCACCAGCATCATCACCGAAACGGTGTTTGAAAACCGGTATATGCACGTGGGCGAGTTCAAAAGCATGAGCGCCAACATCAAAGTGGAAGGGCGGACCGCCGTGATTACCGGCAGAGCCAAGCTGACCGGGGCGAAGGTTTGCGCGACCGACCTGAGGGCCGGGGCCGCGCTGATTTTGGCGGCGTTGGCGGCCGAGGGCGTGAGCGAAATTACCGGCATTGAGCATATCAACCGGGGCTACGTCGATATCGCGAATAAATTGAAGCTGCTCGGGGCCGATATTTATTATCAGCAAGCGGAGCAGGAAGCGGAAGAGCGCATGATGGAGCCGGAGGTATACACGATTCAGCCTTCCCTGGCTTAAAAGTGCGGCGAAAAAGCGGCGCAGGGGCCCGATGCCGAGGTGTGAAACCGCCTGTTTCGGTTCTAGACAGGCTTTCCCGTTCATAGGATGATAGTGTACTGGACGAGGCGCTGAACGAATGGAGCGAATGCCGCTCTCGTTCCAGTTGTCATCCGTAAACGGGGGAGAGAGACAACGGGGTATGCGCGGACAACAGCTTGGATTTCTTGGATTGTGGGTCGCAGTGATGATGATTGCGGCGTTGGTTGTTCCTTTGCTTATCGTTGTGAAAATCGACAGCCAGCGGGAAGAAACGCCCGTTGTGTCCCCATCCGCCGACGAGGCCGATACCGGCGCTGCCGACGGATTATTTGACGTTTCCGTATATGTCAGCAGGCGGGCGCAAGTGGAGAAAATCCCGCTGGAAACCTATGTGCGCGGCGTGGTTGCGGCGGAAATGCCGATCGATTTTGAACTGGAAGCGCTGAAAGCGCAGGCGATCGCCTCCAGAACCTATATCGTCCGCCGGATGCTCGATCGCCGTTCCGGCGAGGTTTCGGCGTCCGCCGGGACCCTTCCCGCCGATGCGTGGGTAACCGATACGGAGGCGGACCAGGTGTATATCGGCGACTCGGAGCTGCGCGATCGGTGGGGGACGGACTATGAAGCCCGCTCGGAAAAGCTCGATCGGGCCGTTGCGGAAACGGCGGGGCAAATTTTGACCTATCAGGGGTCGCCGATTTTGGCCGCTTTTTTCTCGACCAGCAACGGGTATACGGAAAACTCGGAAGACTATTGGACGCAATTTGTTCCTTATTTGCGCAGCGTGTCCAGCCCGTGGGATGCCGGCCTTTCCCCGAAATACACCGCGACCGCGCGCTTTAGCGTGTCGGCGTTTTTGCAGAAGTTGGGTCTTCCCGCTGCCTCGAAAGAGGACAACCTGCCCATGCGCATCCTGGATTTAACCGCGGGACATCGGATCAAGACGATCCGCATTGCCGACCATTTGTTCACCGGCAGGGAAGTTCGCGAGAAGCTGGGTCTGCCTTCCTCCCAATTTGCCTGGAAGCAGGAAAACGGCATGATCGAGCTGACCACTCGCGGATACGGCCACGGCGTCGGAATGAGCCAATGGGGCGCCGACGGCATGGCCAAGGAGGGCAAAAGCGCCGAACAAATCCTAACCTATTATTACCGAGGCGTGAAAATCGAACCGATTCGCGGCGCAACATATTAAATCCCGCTTTATTTTGCTTGAAAATCCTATCACCTCAACGTATAAAAGGATTGAATCTGGCAACAATGGTATCGAGGTGATATAAATGAATGAAGATAAACAGATGCAAAAGCAAGAAAACGCTCCAAATTCAATGAAGGGAGCGGGGGTCGAATCTTCTTCCAAATGGAAGAAATGGACGGCGAAGAAATGGGTTTTTCCGGCCATCTACATGGCGGCGGCAGTCATCATACTAAGCTTGATGTGGATCTATCAGGATTTCGGCAGGTCGGTAGATTCGAATCAAGCCGCCCAAAACCAGGAGTCGGTTCAAACCATTAACAGCGGGGAACCGGCAGATCTGCCCGACGCGGTATCGGCCACGACGGCGGTGGAAACGATGGCATGGCCTGTGGAGAACCGCGACGATGTGGACGTCGTCATGCCGTTCTATGACAGCGGCGCGTCCCAGGAGGACCAGCAGGCGGCCATGATCCAGTATGAAAACAGCTTCCGGCCCAACACCGGCATCTCGTTGGCAACCAAAGGGGAGAATCAGGCTTTCAACGTGACGGCGGCGCTGAGCGGTGAAGTGACGAGGGCGGAGAGTCTGCCGTTGATCGGCAACATGGTCGAGATTACGCATGACAACGGAATGAAGACGATCTACCAAAGCCTGTCCGACATTACGGTGGCCAAGGGAGCGCACGTCAAGCAAGGGGATATCATCGCCAAAGCCGGCCGAAATGAGCTGGAAAAATCACTGGGCATCCATCTCCATTTCGAAGTGTTGCAGGATGGGCAGCCGGTCAATCCGGAACAAATTCTCACCCGGTCGTAAGGTTGCCATGCCGTGACTCTCGCGTAATCGTCGCTGAATCGTCACGTCGCTGAATCGTCACTGAGAGTCGTACAAATTGGAACGTGGCTTTCACGGTTTAGGGGATGTTTCCAAAGTCGATTTGGTATTTTCCATCCCCTGTTCATAGCTTGATTTCGCGTATAAAAACAACCTTCATTCCCACTTTTCAGGGGTTTGGAGGTTGTTTTTTCGTATGAGATTGTTCTTCGTATAATGTTGCCCTGCATATCATATGGAGCCCCTTTATTTTGGAGGTTTCTCCGTTTTGGGATTTCCCCGTTCATGTAAGGCCCCTGCGGAGCAGTTTCGTTTACGATGATGCCGTCCTGTCTTGAAGCGGTAGTCTGAAATGGCGGTTACGCACGAAGCCCGGTTGAAATTGCTGCAAAAGTACATGTTTTAAGTCCGTTTCGTGCCCGACAGAGAAAATTCCTGCAAAAGTGCAGGTATTCTGCGCTCATTTTTCCGTTTACGATGGTCTGCCTGGAAATACCTGCACAAATGCAGGAAAATCGTCTGTATGCCCGATTTGGATGGGAAAAAGATGCACTTTTGCAGGTATTTCTGTGGCCGACGGTCGCGGATGCCGATCAAGGCGTTGATCGAGTCACTGATCAGGTCTCCGATATGGGTGTGTCGATCAGGCCACCGATGTCGGGGCGTCGATCGGGCCACCGATGGGGCCATTAATCGGGGCCAAGCGAGCCGAGGCCGCCGCCCTTGACCGCGCTTGGCCGCGCACCTTAAGGCGGCGCCAAGGCGCGCGTCCGCTTTCACGCAAGGAAAGCGGGAGCGCCCGGTGATTTCCGCGGACGCTTTTTGGATCTTTACGCCGGAATGATCGTGTTCTTCGGCAAAATAAAGTTGCACAAATAAGCTTGTCAGGCTTGGAAACAAAGAATATATGGGCAGACCCCTCATATAATGTACCAAACTATCTCGAGCAGGGAGGCGAGGGGCGTGCACGATTACATCAAAGAGCGAACCATTCGAATCGGGCGCAGCATTGTTGAAACCCGGAATACGGTTCGCACGATTGCAAAAGAATTTGGCGTTTCCAAAAGCACGGTGCACAAGGATTTAACGGAGAGATTGCCCGAAATCAACCCGGAACTGGCCAATCAGGTCAAACTGATACTGGAGTATCACAAGTCGATCCGACACTTGCGGGGAGGAGAAGCGACCAAGTCCAAATACAAGAAAAACAAACATCAGAGAGGGGAAGTTCTGGTAGCCGCCAAATCCTGAAGGCCATTTGAAAAAAAGATAAACGAAATTAGAGGAATTATGTGATAAAATAGCGAATGAAGTATGTTGTGCCGCTGTCGGCGCAATCATTGATCTCACTATTTCGAGCAGTCGGTTTGGGGAGGACTCCATTCATGTTCAGTAAAGATATCGGAATCGATCTGGGTACGGCGAATGTTCTGATCCATGTCAAAGGGCGGGGCGTCGTACTCGACGAGCCTTCGGTTGTGGCAATTGAAAGCGATACGAAACGGGTGCTGACCGTCGGGGAGGAAGCGCGCCGGATGGTCGGCCGCACGCCTGGAAATATCATTGCAATCCGGCCGCTTAAAGACGGCGTGATTGCCGATTTTGAAATCACCGAGCTGATGCTGAAGCACTTCATCAGCAAGATTGGCGGGAAGCAATGGTACAGCCGCCCGCGCATCCTCATTTGCGCGCCCACCAACATCACTTCCGTGGAACAGAAGGCGATTCGGGAGGCGGCGGAACGCAGCGGGGCAAGGGAAGTATTCATGGAAGAAGAGCCGAAGATTGCCGCCATCGGGGCTGGAATGGACATATTCCAGCCCAGCGGCAATATGGTGGTGGATATCGGCGGCGGCACGACGGACGTGGCCGTGCTTTCCATGGGCGATATCGTGACGGCTTCGTCGATTAAAGTGGCGGGGGACAAGTTCGACGTGGCGATTGCCAAATACATAAAAAATAAATACAAATTGCTGATCGGGGAGCGCACTTCGGAAGATATCAAGATTCGCATCGGCACGGTCTATCCCGGCGGGCGCGACGAGGAGACGGATATCCGCGGCCGGGATATGGTGACCGGGCTTCCCCAGACGATCACGATCCATTCCAGCGAGGTGCGGGAGGCGCTGTGGGAGCCCATTTCCTCGATTGTAGCCGCCGCTAAAACCGTGCTGGAGCGAACGCCGCCGGAATTGTCCGCGGACATCATCGACCGGGGCGTGATCCTGACCGGCGGCGGCGCTTTGCTGCACGGGCTGGATCAACTGATGTCGGAAGAGCTGAAGGTGCCCGTGTTGATCGCCGAGGACCCGATGCATTGCGTGGTCAAAGGAACGGGCGTCATGCTGGACAACCTTGACAAGGCGGTCAAGAAAATTTAAAAAAAGCAAGCGGACTGCCGATATAAAAAGCAGGGAGGTTGGGCACTCATGTTGAGAGGATTGTACACGGCGGCAGCCGGAATGATCACACAGCAAATGAAACATGATACGGCAACCAATAATATCGCCAATTTGAATACCCCCGGATTTAAACGGGGAAGCGTATCCAATCGGGCTTTCCCGGAAATGCTGATCTCTTTGATTCACGGGGAGGACGGGCATCAGGTGCGCACGGTCGGAAGATTGAACAGCGGCGTGCTGGCCGAGGAGAATATTCCGGGTTTTCAGCAAGGGGATCTGGAGGAAACCGGCAACGCGTCCGATTTCGGAATCGCTTCGGATATCCGGCTGCCCGGCGTGCAGTTCGACGCCGGAGGGAAAGCGCTGGGGCCCGATGGACAACCTGTCTATCAGCCGCAAGCCTTCTTCACCTTGTTCGATAACAACGACGAGCTGCGCTATACCCGCGACGGGAAGTTTTCCTTGAATTCGCAAGGACAACTGGTTTCTCCCACCGGCTACAGGGTGCTTGGAGCGGACGGACAGCCGATCGTGCTGGATCGTTCGATGGACGAGATTCGCCTGTCGCCGGACGGCGCGTTTCTTGATGCCGCGACGGGATTGAATGTGCAAGATGCGAACGGCAACCCCGTTCAATTGTTGATATCGCGGGTTGATAATCCGAACGATTTGATTCGCGAAGGCGACGGAAATTATCGGCTTGATCCTTCCGCGGCCCCTTCGGTCCCGGTCGATCCGGCGGAGCAGGTGCGCGTGAAACAGGGATTCATCGAGAAATCCAACGTGGACCCCGTTGCCGCAACCGTCGATATGATGACCGCCTTGCGGGCGTATGAAGCCAATCAAAGAGTGGTTCAATTCTATGATCGCAGTCTGGACAAAGCGGTCAATGAAGTCGGGAGGGTATAATCGATGGATCGCTCCATGATCAACGCGGCGTCGTCCATGAAAAGCATACAGCAGCGAATCGATATCATCGCCAACAATCTGGCCAATCTGGATATTGCGGGGTTCAAGCGGAGACAGGCCTCGTTTGAAGATATTTTGACCGGTTATATGGATCAGCCCCAAGGGTTCAGGCAGCCCGGCCGCCTTACGCCATTGGGCATTTCGGAAGGAAGCGGCGCGAGGGTGTCGCTGCCTCAGTTGGATATGTCCCAAGGCGAGTTGAAGGAGACGGGCAATGCGCTTGATCTTGGCATCGAAGGCAACGCATTGTTTGAAGTGGGCGTGCGGGAGGTGGACGAAGCGGGAGTTCCCGCGTTGCAACCGCAATGGACAAGGGGTGGGTCCTTCCAATTGGCCCTGAATCCCGATGATCCCGACACGGTTTATATCGCCACGGCCGATGGCCATTATGTCAGAGGCATGAATGACGAGCCGCTGCAAGTGCCTGTGAATCATCGCATTGCGATCGACGGCAGGGGAAACGTGACAGCCGTGAGCGATACGGACCCGCTGGCCGTCCCCGAATACGTGGGGCAAATCAAATTGATGCAGGTGATCCGCCCGCAGTTGTTGCAAAATACGGGCGACAACCTGTATACGGTTGCTGCCGATTCCAATGTGGATGATGTGCTGCGGCAAGTTGACCTCAACGATGAAGCCGATGCGCCTGCGGGCGTTGCGGTGCATCAAGGGTTTTTGGAACAGTCGAATGTGAACTTGTCGGTGGAAATGACCGATTTGCTGGTGATGCAGCGGGCGTACCAATTAAGCTCGAGGGCCATCGGTTCCAGCGACGCGATGATGAATCTGACCAACAACATGCGCGGATAAGAAGCGGATAAGAAGCGGATAAAGCGAGGCGAGGTATGAACATGTCCGAAAAAAACAAGAAACCCACTCCCCAGGCCAGGACGCTGAAAGCCGTTCTGCGGATTTTCAGAATTTTGCTGGTCCCGCTGTTGTGTTTGATTGCGCTTTATGTCGGTTTGATGATCGGATACGTTTATATCGGGGGACAGGATGCTTCCGAAGTGATGCAGTGGAACACCTGGAAGCATCTATACGATTTGGTGTTTGCCCAAACCTGAATGCGACAGCCGCGCTCCTTCCAATGAAGGAGTTTTATTTTTTTTGCGCACAAGGTATAATGTATGAGAATTGATGGATGGGGGGAACCTGATCGGTGAATTTACCAAATTTCCTGACGATGTGCAGATTCGCACTGATTCCGGTGTATCTTCTCATATTTGCTTATGATATCCAATTGGCTTTTATCATTTTGGTGATTGCCGGGGTGACGGATATTCTCGACGGTTATTTGGCGAGATCCAGGGGGCAGGTGACGCAAATCGGCGGCATGCTCGATCCGTTGGCGGATAAATCGATGATGATCGTCGCCATCTTGTCGTTGCTGTACTCGGGGCTGATTCCGTGGGAAGCGGCGGCGGCGGTGTTTATTCGCGATGTCGGTATGATCGTCGGCGGGGCGTTTACCCATTTTCGCGGAAAAAAGACCGTGCCGGCCAATGTGATGGGGAAAATTACAACCGTGTTGTATTATTCCGCGATTTTGATGATCGTGCTTCATATCAGTTTTGCCACAAGCTATCTTTGGTTCGTTATTTTGTTTTCTTTCGTTACTTCGATGGTTTATATTTTTCAGTTTAAACTATTGAATCAGAAGGCCAAGCGCAAATTCGGCTGAAACATGCGGGAACGCGTGAGCCTCGAAAAGAGCGTACCCCAAAAGAGCATACCCCAAAAGAGCATATAGGGAAACGCAAACGCGAGCGACCAGAGGCGCACGTTCCCCGATATGCCCCCTTATTTCAACCTTCAAGGCTGCAGCACTTGAAGGGACTTTTCTAGTTTGCAATCTTCAACTGCATTTTATACATAGTGAAAGGGGTTCGATCCTGTGCTGGATTCCAACCAAATTCAAAAAATCATACCGCACCGCTATCCGTTTCTGCTGGTCGATCGTATACTGGAACTGGAGGAAGGAAAGCGGGCCGTGGGACTGAAAAATGTAACGGTCAACGAACCTTTTTTCAGCGGACATTTTCCGGAGTTTCATATCATGCCCGGCGTGTTGATCGTCGAGGCGCTGGCGCAGGTCGGCGCGGTCGCGCTGCTTCAACTGGAGGCGAATCGGGGGAAAATCGGGATGCTTGCGGGGCTGAACGATTTTCGCTTTCGGGGCCAGGTGGTCCCGGGAGATACGCTTCGTCTGGAAGTGGAAATTGTGCGCTTGAAAGGGAGTATCGGCAAAGGCCGCGCGGTCGCTCAAGTCGGAGATCGTGTCGTTGCGGAAGGGGAAATTATTTTTGCCCTGGGGGAAAAATCATAGAAGGACCGCCGGAGCTTCTTCCGCCAAACTTTTGAGGAGGGGTTAGTTTGTCAAGAGCGCAGGAGAAATATGCGCAATGGCTCCAGGACGAACATATCGACGATGCTACGAAGAAGGAATTGGAGTCGATCGCACAGGATCCGAAGGAAATCGAGGATCGTTTTTATAAAGATTTGGAATTTGGCACAGGCGGTCTGCGGGGTGTGACCGGGACGGGAACGAACCGCATGAACCGGTATACGGTCGGCTTGGTGACGCAAGGCCTTGCCGAATATATTCTTGGCGATGCCAACCGGGCGGCCGACGATGGTCCTTCCGTCGCGATCGCGTACGATTGCCGCCATTTTTCCGCCGAATTTGCTCTGGAAGCGGGTTTGGTTCTGGCGGCCAACGGGGTGAAGGCTTTTATTTTTGAATCGCTCCGGCCAACGCCGGAGCTGTCCTTTGCGGTGAGGCGGCTGCGGGCATCCGCCGGCGTCGTCGTTACCGCCAGCCATAATCCGCCGGAGTATAACGGGTATAAAGTTTATGGCCCGGACGGCTGTCAACTGGTGCCCGACTATGCGGCTCAATTAATTCAACGCATACAGGGCATCTCCTCTTTGGGGCAGATCGCTTCGATATCGAAGTCGGAAGCGGAAGCCCGGGGGCTGCTGCGCCGGATCGGGGAAGATCTCGACGGGCCTTATGTTCAGGCCGTGTTGTCCGTCAGCCCGAATCCGCAACTGCGCCATTCCGCCGCCGCGGACTTGAAGGTGGTGTACACCCCGCTGCATGGCGCGGGCAATCATACGGTTCGCCGCGTGCTTCGGGAAGCGGGTTTCGCCCAACTGCGCGTCGTGAAGGAACAGGAACAGCCCGACCCGCAATTTTCCACCGTATCTTCCCCCAACCCGGAAGAGCGGCAGGCGTTCACGATAGCGATCGAACAGGCGCGAGCCATCGCCGCCGACCTTATTATCGGGACGGACCCCGATTCCGATCGGATGGGGGCGGTCGTCCGCGACGGCGCGGGAGATTACCGGATTTTGAGCGGCAATCAGTCGGGAGCGTTGATGGTGCATTATTTGCTCCATTCCCTGCATGCCCAGGGGAAGCTTCCCGCCAACGGCGTTGTGATCAAAACGATTGTGACCAGCGAACTGGGAGCGGCGATTGCCGAAAAGTACGGGCTGGAAGTGCTGAATACGCTGACCGGCTTCAAGTACATCGGAGAGAAGATGACCGAATTTGAAGCGAAAGGCGACAAGCAATTTCTGTTCGGGTATGAAGAAAGCTACGGATATTTGGCGGGCACCTATTGCCGGGACAAGGATGCGGTTGTGGCTTCGATGCTGATTTGCGAAGCGGCCGCTTACTATAAACAGCAGGGCCAATCGTTATATGACGTTTTGCAGGAACTTTATCGGACGTTTGGTTTTCATCTGGAGCATCTGGAGTCGCGCACGATGAAGGGGCTGGATGGCTTGCAGCGGATTCAGGCGATCATGGAGCAATGGCGCGGCAACCCGCCGAAGGCCATCGGCGGCGCGGACGTCGTCCGGTCGTTGGATTACCTGCAAGGCATCGACGGCCTGCCGCGGGAAAACGTGATGAAATTTATGCTTTCCGACGGCTCCTGGTTTTGTCTGCGGCCCTCGGGCACCGAGCCGAAAATCAAAATATACTTTTCAGTCCGGGATGAAACGGAAGACGGAGCGCGTGTCCGTTTGAACAGGTTGACGACAGCGGTGTTGTCGAGCATGGAGTGAGCCCGTCGCAGCTTCGCGGACAATGGATGGGGAGATGAAGCAGGTGCCTTTATATCGCAGATGGAACAAGCTGGCCGCGAAATGGCTGTGGGCGTTGGTTATCGTCAGTTTGCTCGCCGTGTTGCCGTTGGCGTATCAGCGCGTTCAAACCGAGCGTTCGGCAAACAACGTGGAAGTGGTGTTCGATTACCGCGACCTCGTGCAAATAGCGAAATACCATCCCGACTCGTCGGTTTACCTGAAAGATCAGTTGGCTTTGCTGAAGCGGGCCGGGGTTCATTCGATGGCGGTGTACGAAAGCACGCTGGAGGATTTCCGGGACAGCGGAAAAATTCGCCTGTTTTCATCCAGGGAATTGTTCGCGTTCACGGCGGAGATGCCCCCGGCCGGCGAAAATGACACGTATCTTTTGTTCGCGGACGCCGAGGTGAAGCAGGCGCTTCAACCCTTGATCGAGCAAACTTTTCGCGGGTTGGAAGTAGAGGTTGCACCCTGGTCGTATAACGGTTTTTCCGGTTTGCGCATTCAGGCGCCGTCCGAATATGCCGTGATCCAGCCGATGGATCCCGATCCGTTGGCCATCCGGTCGCTGAAAGAGGCCGGCTTTCAAGTGGTTGTGCGCCTGTCCGATGCTCGCCCCTTTTCCGCGGAAGCCATGGACGCGCTGCTTGCCCGATTGGAAGGGGACGGCGTGAGATGGATCATATTCAGCGGGGATGCGGTGAGCGGGTTCGACGATGATGCGGTGCAGCATTCCATCACGACGATGGCGCAGTTGATGAACGAGCATGGCATCGGCCTGGCGGCGATTGAGCAGCCCCCCGCGAAGCAGCAGAAGGGGCTTAACAAATTGGCCTATTTAACCGGCTACAATGTGGTCAGGCTTCATTCGATTTTGGAAAAGGAAGCGACCCAGCCCGACGACAGGCTGGCCGACCGCATGGTGCTGGCGGTGAAGGACCGCAACATTCGAATGATTTACCTGAACGCGGAAGAAAGGAAGGATCCCATCAACAATGTCATGACGAATTCGCTTCATAATCTGATCGTAGCGTTGAACGGGCCGGACGGAGCGGTGCCCAGGATCGAGCGGTTGGGCTTCGACATCGGGACCGCCCGGCCTTTCGACGCGCCGGGGCCCGATCCGTCGTGGCTGCGGGGATTGGTTGCGCTTGGCGCGGTGGCGTTTATTGCGTTGACGTTGGGGCTGTATCTTCCTTCCTTTCGCCTCCTGCTGTTTGTGCTGGGATTGATCGGAGCGGCCGGGCTTTACACGGTGTCTTCCTCCATGATGCTGAAGCTGCTGGCGTTGGGAGCGGCGATTTGCGCCCCGGTGCTGGCCGTCATTTTCGCCGTCAGGACGCTGGATCGTTACAGGGAGGCGGGGAGAAGCGGCGGCTGGGCGAAGGTGCGCGCCGCGGTCTGGCTTTTATTGAGAACTTCGTTTTTGTCGTGGGTTGGGGCGCTCTACATCATCGGGCTGCTTCACAACATCACTTTTTATCTCGTACTGGAGCAATTCCGGGGTGTCAGTCTGTTGCATCTGGCGCCGTTTGTGCTGGTCGGCATTTACCTGCTGTTTTTCGATCGCAGCCGGATGTGGCGTGAATCGGTTCAGAGGATGCGGCGCATTCTATTTTATAAAGTAAACGTTCTGCTGGTGATCGCGGTTGCGGTTTGCGGGGCGGTCATATGGTTTTATTTGTCGCGGACAGGCAATGCCGGACATGCTTCCGCCTTTGAAAGAACGATTCGTGCATTTCTTGAAAATACGCTGGGTGTGCGGCCGCGAAGCAAGGAGCTGCTGACTCATCCGTTTTTGATTCTCGGCGTTTACTTTGCCCTGAAACATCGGCAGGCCGTCTATTTGTTCGTGATCGCCGCGATTGCGCAGCTTTCCATCCTCGATACGTTTGCGCACCTTCATTCGCCCGTGCTGGTTTCTTTGATCCGGGCCGGATACGGCGTATTTTTCGGCGGATTGATCGGGCTTGCTCTGGTTGGGGTATGGAACGTGGCGCTAAGGGGTTATCGGGCATGGAAACCAACACTCAAACCGTAGTGATTTCAGGATATTACGGTTTTGGCAACAGCGGCGACGAAGCGGTGCTGCAGTCGATCCTCGTCGCACTGGATCAGGAGAGCGGCGGGCGGATCCGGGCGGTGGTGCTGTCCTCCCGTCCGCAAGTCACGCGGGAGATGTACGGCGTGCAGGCGGTCGACCGGATGAAGCTGCGGCAGGTGATGGCGGCGATTCGGAGCAGCGCGGGTCTGATCAGCGGCGGCGGCAGCCTGCTGCAGGACGCGACGGGGCTGTTTTCCATCCCCTACTATTTGGGCGTCATTCGTTTGGCCCAATGGTTGGGAAAACCGGTGTTTATTTATGCGCAAGGGATCGGCCCCGTGCGGCGGCGGATATTTTATCCCTTGATCCGCGGCGCGTTTAATAAAGCGGCGTATGTGTCCGTCCGGGATCGGGAGTCGGCCGCCGCGCTGGACCGGATGAAAGTTCGCCGGGAGCGGATCAATGTCGTTCCCGATCCGGTGATGGGCGTTGCGCGGACGGCCGATCGGCCGGATGCAGCCCAAGCCCGGCCGGTCGTATCGGAAGGCCCTGCGAGGGCGGCGCTGCCGACGATCGGCGTTTCGGTCCGTTTCTGGCGCCAGGATCGGGCTGAATTGGACAGGCTGGCGGACGCATTGCGGCTTGTTGCGGCGCAGCGTCAGGTTCGCTTTGTTTTTTTGCCGTTTCATCTGCCGGCGGACCGCGAAGCCTCGGAATATGTGATGCGGCGCATTG
>CAYYCV010000001.1:0-51624 GCA_964470405.1 uncultured Caryophanales bacterium | reverse complement strand
CAGTGAACTCCATGAATCCGGCGCATTCGGTGAATCCGAGCTCCATGAACCCGGTCAACTCCATGGACTCGATGAACCCGATGGAACCGGCTAGCTCGGCGGTCCTGGCGGGACGTGAGCGGTTCGTCCTTGCGGAGGACGAGCCTCATCTACGGCGGATGCTGGAGCGGGTGGCCGGGTGCGCGCTGATCGTGGGCATGCGGCTGCATGCGCTGATTTATGCCGCTTCGCAGTGGGTGCCGATGGTCGGCGTCTCTTACGATCCCAAAATCGACGCCTTCCTGAACCGGCTGGAGATGCGGCCGATCGGAACCACCGAGGATCTCGACCCGGCCAAAACGGCGGCGGAAATCATCCGGCTGTTGGATGGCCGCGAGCAGTGGATTGGGGAGAAGCGGGACACGATTGAAAAGCTTCGCGAAGAATCGCGCCGGCCGGCGCAACAAATTACCGCGTATTTGCGTAGTAAAGGGTGAGGAAAGTTGGGCGAGTCGGGTTTGGAGTTTCCGTCCGTTTCCATATATGGGCTTCCGGTTTCCAAAATGGGCAGGGCGCAAACGGTGGAATATTTGACGCGCGCTGTAGAACGGCGCGTTTGTTGCCAGGTGGTCACGGTGAATCCGATCATGGTAATGGCCGCCTTAAACCGTCCGGATTTCATGCGCGCGATGAAGCAGGCCGATTTGATCGTCCCCGATGGAACGGGGGTCGTTTGGGCCGCCCGGTACGTCGGAAATCCGGTATCGGAGAGGGTCGCCGGTTTCGATTTGATGCATGACCTGCTTGAAGCGGGGCAACTGCGCGGTTGGCGGGTGTATTTGCTCGGCGCTTCGCCGGACGTGGTCCGGGCCGCCAATGAGAGCTTGACCGCGCGGTATCCCGGAGTCCGCTTCGAGGGCTTGAGGATCGGTTATTTCTCTGCGGAGCAGGATGGCGAGGTGATCGGCCGAATCCGCGAAGCGGCGCCCGATTTGCTGTTTGTCGCCCGCTCCATGGAGGGGCAGGAGCCGTGGATCGCCAAGCACCGCGGCGAGTTGAATATCCCCGTGATGATGGGGGTCGGCGGCAGCTTTGATGTGATTTCGGGCAAGCTGAAAAGGGCTCCGCGCCTGTTTCAAAAGCTGCGTCTGGAATGGTTTTACCGCTTGCTGCAAGAGCCTTGGAGATTTCGCCGGATGCTGGATTTGCCGAAATTCGTGTTTAAAGTGATGCGCGATAAAGAACATGTGCAAAATAATTAAAAAAGGCGTATAATTTTGTCCGCATAGAGATAAAGGGAGTGAGAAACAACAAGATGCTGTACTTGTATGTTCTTGGTTTTGCGGCCGCTTTGTTTTTTTCGTTGGTGTTGACTCCGTTCGTCAAGCAATTTGCCGTGTGGATCGGCGCGGTGGATGCGCCGGGCGATCGCAAGGTACATAAGCGCGTCATGCCAAGACTTGGCGGCCTGGCGATATTTCTGGCTTTTGCCGGTTCTTTCCTGATCGTCGTCCCGGCGCTGGATGCGATTAACGGCGACGTTGCATGGAGCTTGTTGATCGGCGGGGCGATCATCGTTTTGACAGGCGGGCTGGACGACCGTTTTCAACTTCGTCCGATCTTGAAGCTGCTCGGCATTACGGCCGCCGCTTTGGTCGTCGTAGTCGGCTTCGATGTCAAGGTCGATTTGGTGAATGTGCCTTTTGGGCAGCATACGATTGATCTGGATTGGCTCAGCGTACCGCTGACCGTGTTCTGGATCGTGGGCGTGACCAATGCCATCAATCTGATTGACGGCTTGGACGGTCTGGCTGCGGGCGTCTCCGCCATCGCTACGGCGACGATGCTGGTGCTCGCGGTGACGATGGGAAACCTGACGGTGATCGTGCTTTGCGCCGTGCTGCTTGGGAGCACCATCGGATTTTTGTTCTTTAATTTCTATCCGGCTAAAATATTCATGGGCGACACCGGTGCTTTGTTTCTCGGCTTCAGCCTGGCGACGCTGTCGATCCTCGGCTTCAAGCAGGCCACGCTGGTATCGTTTATCGTGCCGCTTCTAATGATCGGCGTGCCGTTGTCGGATACCTTCTTCGCCATTGTGCGCCGATTGATCCATCATAAACCGATTTTCACCGCGGACAAGGGGCACTTGCACCATTGCTTGCTGCAGCTCGGGTTCAGCCATCGCAAAACCGTGCTGATCATCTACGGGGTATCCTCCGTCTTTGGCCTGTGCGCCATTGTTTTATCCCAGGCCACGTTATGGCTGGAGATCGTCGTGATCGCCGTGCTGTTGCTGATCCTGGAAGTCGGCGCGGAAGCGACGGGCGTCATCAGCAGCCGCAAGCCGCTGCTTCATTTTCTGAGCAAACGGCTTCGCGCCAAGAGCGGCTCTGCCGGTTAAGAGCCTGTCATTGTACCCCCGTTTTTGATTTCTTCCGCTCTTATTGACTTGTACGGCGCTTCCGTGGGGGAGCGCCCTCCGTTTTTTCGCCGCTTCTTGCACGCTTGGCATTCCCGTTGGGCGGCCATTGATTACACGAAGGGGACAATCTATGATTTCATCTATTTCCCGTTTCAAAAAAAGGCGTTATATGGGCTGGGGTTTACTGTGCATGATCTTGTTTCTGGTTGCGGCGGAAATCGGAGTCTTTCGCAATCTCGATCTTTACGGTTATTCCCCGGGGTTCATCGGACAAATCGCCCATATCAAAAAATCGTTTGAGCATGCGGACGGGGCGAACATCGAACTGGCCGTTTTCGGCGATTCGGAGGGGATTGACGCGCTGCGGCCCGATCTGCTGGCCCGCGACTTGCCGCTGGATGCCGGGCAAATTTTCAATTTCAGCATCAGCGGCGGCAGAGCTTACGATATTGCCCAAATGTATAAAACGTATATCGACAGGATGCCGAATCTGAAAACGGTCGTCGTCGAAGTAAATGAATTTCAACTCAACAGCTCGCAGGCATCCGGTGATATCAAATTCAGGTATTTTGCCGGTTTGCGCGATCGTCTGAAGGTGATCGATCGGCACAATTACGGAGAGCTGCTGCTGGGGTGGGCTTTGAAATCGTACGATATGCGGACGATTTGGAGCATGATGGTCAACAAGCTTTTCCATGGCGGCTTGTTCAAAGAAGTGCCGTTGTATATCGGCGGTCTTCCCGCGGAAACCTGGTCGCCGAAAAGCGATAAAACGTCGGAGTACGCGGCGGAGGTGGCCGACCGCTGGTTCGAGAATTACGCCGTCGGCGGCGTGGAAACGGAGGCTTTCGAAGAGATGGCCGACGATCTGCGCCGGAGAGGGCTGCAAGTGCTGATCGTGCATCTGCCGCGAACGGAATATTTTGAACAGGCGGTTCAGCAAAAATTTGTCGCCGAGCAACAGGCGTATTTCAACGAGATCCGAACGGTGGCCGACCGCAATCAGGCGGCGTTCGCCGTGCTTTCCAACGATGGGCTGGGTTTGGACGATTTTCGCGATGCCAATCACGTCAGCCCGCAAGGCGCGGAGAAGGTCAGCCGGGCGGTGGCGCAAAACAATTTGGGCCGCCTGTTAGAAGCCCGGTGAAAAATGCGGCGGAGGGATGGGGCAACAGCGATCGGAAACCCCTGCCCCATCTCGGAGCCGCTCGTTTTTCACCGCACTTTTAGGCAATAAGTAGCATTTTACAGGTTCGATCTTCATTTTTGGGACGGGGAATCCGATATCAATAGTACGTGAGTCGTGTAATCTTATGATTCAAAGCATAAGGGGGAAATCATTTTGTTTATTGTCCGCAATCGTAAAAGATGGTTCAGCTTTGTCATGATTTTTGCTATGCTCCTCAGTGTGCTGCCGCCGCTGACGGCCAACGCCGCGGCTTCCCGCATTACCATTACAAGCCTGTACAAGACGACCAACAGCTCTACCGGTCTGCCCGCAAACGACAGCAGCGTGACTCGGTATACCATCAATCCGATCAGCATCTCCGCCTCGATCGAGAACATTACCGACGCTCAGGTTCCTACCATATATTACGAGATTACCAACATGAACACCGGAAGCAAGATCGCGGAGAAAAACAACAAGCCCGTCCATAGCCCGGGCGGCTTCGACATCACGTTCAACAATGTTTTTCTGACTGAAGGATTGAACAAGATTACGATTAAAATGGGCGAGAGCAACGTGGTGGAATCGGCGCCGGGATGGGCTTATTATACGGCGACGACCAACATTTCCAATTTAAAGATCAACGGGGACACGTTTAACGAGAATGAAATTTATCCGAAAGATCCCCAGCAGTCGACCACGATCAATCTGTCCGGAACCGCGGCCAACGCTTCGGAGGTGCAAGCTTATCTTCTGGGGGACGCGACGGCGAAGACAGCCTTTTTGAACAACGGCGAATTCTTCCTGGTCGGGGATGACATCAACAAGACCAACAGCATTGCCAACCTGCAATTAAAGCCCGGGGACAACCCGATCACCCTGATCGCCACCAACAACATGCGAAATTACAGCGTGGAAAAGAATCTGATTTACGATAACGGCAAGCCTTTTGCCTTCAATGCCACAATCGAGGAAACGGGCGCCCCCGCCACCAAAGAAAAGCTGGCGACCACGCCCACGGTGACGTCGCCGAATGTAACGATTTCCGCCTTGCTGAAAGATAATTTGACGCAAATCGGCAATCTGGAATACCGCTATGTCGATATTCAAATCGCCGGCAAGAAATACGGGCCGTATGATTTGTCGGGCGCCACCGCAGCCGTAAGGGCGATGGATATGAGCCCCAAGACGATCAACGAGGGGTACAGCAAGACGCTGCTTTCCATTATCGGAACGGAACTGGGCGGCGGAATTACCATGGATATTGAAGACAAAAGCGGAGCGTCCGTATATACCGGTCCGGACGCCCTGACCGCATACAAGACGGCTGCGGACAAGACCGTGCAGCTTTATGAGTTGCCCGCCGGTTTGACTCATGCGAATGCGCCTTACAAAGTGACCGTGAAAGACAGTTCGTCGAAAATTTTGAATCAATTCTCGCTGCAAGTCATCAATGCCAGCGTGGCCAATACGGTGGATACGGCGGCTACGGAAGCGACGCTGACAGGCGCGGGCTTCAAGCAGGGCTACTCCCCCGCCGATACGGCCGGAGCGGGCGTGGTGTTTACCACCCCGGCAGGCTTGAACGCGGCCAATTTGAGGGTGGATGTCACCGATCTGGCCGGCAATGCGCCGTTAGGTACGGCGAATGGCTCCACGGTCAACGGAAGCACGATTGAATTTCCGTTTCCGAGCGGACTGGCGGAAGGCCAATATAAGATTCGAATCACGTACAACGGGAATCAATTGACGGAGAGGTATTTTGAAATCGCCGCGCCGGACTCGCCGCTGCCTGACGCTACGCCATACGGGGCTCCGCTGGCGCTTACCGACGTATCCGGCGGTTCGGTCGTCAATCCGACTTATCTCGTGGTCAAAGGAACGAATTTCGGGAACGATATCGGAAAGATTGATGCGGCCCCCACTTCGCCCGGCAGAGCGCGGTTGATCAACACTTCCGATTCGACAATCATCGATCTGATTCCATACGACGTAAACGACAGTCAGGTGGTGTTCAAGCTGGCTGATCAATCGAGCCTTGCTGACGGGGCGACTTATGATATCGCCTTTACGATTGACGGCCATGCGTTGACGGTCGACGACGCGATTTTTTCCGATGTCAAAACCGTCGGCGCCACGTATGACGGCGCCTACGTCGCCAGCGTCAGCCCGGAGCAGGTCACGCTGAGCGATATTCAAAATTCGGCGGCGGTATTAACAATGGTCGGGGATCACTTCGATATGAGCAATATGCTGGTCCAGGTGATGCTGCAGGATGGAACCCCGGAAGGGAACGCTACCGTCACATCGGTCAGCCCCGACCAGAAGCAGGCCCTGGTGAGCCTGCCCGCGAATTTGGCGGCGGGCAATCACCTGATTCGGGTTTCCCAGGTCACCGGCTCCACCACGAACTTTCTTGGACAATTCCCGTTGGCGGTGGCCAACCCGGTCATGAGCGCCCTGAGCCCGACAGTGAAATCCATTACCGCGACGAGCCCGACGAGCATGACGATTACCGGGGCCAATCTGGGCCGGCAAACGTCGTCGCTGAAGCTGCGGTTTATCTCCGACAGCAACCCGAGCGCCCCGGCTACGGACCAGACGGCAACCTCCGTCCACGGCGGCACGCAGGCCGTGTTCGCTTTGCCGAGTCTGCCGGAAGGCACGTACACCGTCACGTTGCTTTATAACGATGTTTCAACCGGTTCCACATTGAAATATACCGTATCTTCGCCGCCGGCCTCGCTGCAGGAAAACGCGACATGGTCGAAGGCGAATCAATACAAGGTGTTTCAGTTCCAAACGGATTTGACGATTCCGTCCGACCGCTATCAACTGGTGGAATTCAGGTTTTATAATTTTGTCACGGACAATGTGCCGCCCACCACATTCAGCTTCAACTACGTGGATCCGTCGCTGCCCTATATCGATCATCTGACCCGAAGAACGAATCCGACCGACCCGGACGGCGTATTGATTACCGAATCCGGCATCAGCGAATTGAATGAATTGCCATCGACTTTCTATGTATACACCGATACTAAAACGAAGAAAATAAACATTTATACCGGAGACTACGACTTGAATTCCACGCCGAACCAGACGCTCTACTCCACGTCCGCGGCTTCGGTAACGATCAACGGCGTTTCATATTACAAGCACACTTTTACGCTGGATGGGCTGCAGAACGGGGAGACGAAACTGACGATCATTCCGAGCTCCGATCCCAATACCGGCTCGCCCGCGAAGAGCGGCGAAAATCCGTCGGGGAAGAAGACGTATCTGTTCAACATCACCAGCACGCCGTACATCATTGTGAATAACATTTATAACGGCATGGTGGTGAAGGATCCGAACAGCGATATCACGTGTACGATCGGCGGGGTTCCGACGCCCAGATGTATCTCGGGCCGATTGATCAATATTTCCCAGGACGACTATGATAACGTTGAAGTGTTGATCAACGGGCAGCAGACGAACTTGCAAACCAGCGCGCCATCCGATTTCGATTCGTCCATACCGGGGAAATTCAACTTGCAATTGGGCCCGACCCGAATCGATTTCGATGCGGGCGACGGGAAGAATACGGTTGAATTCCGCTTGTATAAGACGGTGAACGGAGTCAAGCAGTTCGTTTCGAAGACGACGTACGAAATATTCATTTTTAGTCAGGAGGCCGCCGATTTCCTTTCGATCCGACCGATTGAGACTTCCGATGTGCCGAAGTTTACCCAGGTGGGCACGGAGGACCAATACACCTATGTGACGACCGAAACCGCCGTGTCTTTCTCCGGGCAGTTCACCAACGCGAACGAGATTCAATTAATGGTGCATTACCGCGATGAGAACGGCAATCCCGTTCCGAAGTATGACAGACGTTACAACAACTTCGGATCGCAGGACCCCGTGAATGGCAATCCCGGATTTTTCAGCACTGTCAATTCGCCGGTGGGCCAATTCCGAACCAATGTGATCCCGATCAATCTGAAAGGGGACACGATCTTTGATTTCACGGTTACCAATGCCTCCAAGGTCACCAAAACGAGAACCATTACGATTCGCAGGGAGCCCGAGGCTTACAAGGTCATTTATCCGACGCTGGTTCGGGTCGGCAAAGAGGACATCGGCTATATCAACAGCAACTATATCGAGATCGAGATGGTGGCCGAGAATGCGGACAGCATCATCATTGGCAAGGACGCGGCGGTCAAGCGGGAAGTGCTTGCAAGCAACGGGCTGAAGGAAAATCATTTCTTCTATGAAGCCCATGATTTGAAATCCGGCAAAAATACGGTCAAATTCACCGTGGTAACCGGAAATGTGGAAACGAAGGGCACATTTTATCTGTACAATGCCGATCAGGCGGTCGAAGGGGCCCAGTACAAAACCCCGCTGAAAAACAAAATGAAAGTGTTCGGCGGCCTGGTGGAGCTGGATTTCCCCAGAAATACCGCCTTGATGAGGAACGAGGAAGGCACGATCAATCCGTATTTGACCGAGGATCGGAAGGTTTTGGTCGGGATTGCCAACCCTGATGACGGAAGGGTCGACAAATACAAGCATCCGGCGTCCTACGACGGCCAGATCAACAACCCCAATCCGCTGATCAGTTCGGGCGCCAGATTGCTGCTTACCGAACCGACGGGCCGATTCAGCCCGGCCAGCCCGCTGATCTGGACCGACGCGGGAACGATCGACAAGAACGAGGGCGATTTGACGAAAGCGTACAACGGAAGCGGCCGCCTTCCGTACGACGCATCCACGTTCTATACCCGGAGCGGCAACGATCTGGTTGTTCCGACCGAGCGCGGCACGATCACGTTGAAATACGATCCGATCATTCGCGATGATTCGTGGAAATACCTGACCGTGTTTCACTTTGATATTTCCGAAGACAGCACGGGTATTGTTCGGCCGAGTTGGCGGAATCTCGGCGGCGTGGTCGACGTCAAAAAGCAGACCATCACCGTGCCCCTTGACACTTTCGGCTACTATCAGGTCATGCGAATGGATCAAAGCTTCGATGACGTGATCGGGCATCCGTGGGCCAGAAACGATCTGGATACTTTATATTCCAAAGGAATCATGCTGCCGAAGGCGCCGCCGAACGCATTTTTGCCGAACGATCCGATTTCCCGCGGGGAGTTCGCCACCTTGCTGGTCAAAGCTTTCGATATTCCTTTGCATTATTCGGATTCGCCGACCTTTATCGACGTGCTGAGGTATAATCCGCTCACCAACGGGCTTTATGACTACAAGTATATTGAAACGGCGGCGAGCGCGGGCATTATCCGCGGCTTCGGCGGAGGGCGGTTCATGCCGGACAATTCGATTACCAGGGAAGACGCGGCGGTGATGATCGCCAAAGCGAACAACCTGAAGCTGAGCACGAACAGCGAGAAGACGCTGCAGGCGCTGCAGAAGATGTTTACGGACGCGGGAGATATCAATTTGTACGCGCAGCCCGCGATCGAGGCCATCGCCAAGAAGAAGCTGATCAGCGGCAAGGAAAATGTGCTGCAGCAGGGGCAGAAGCAGGCGACCTTCCGCTTTGATCCGAAGGAAAATTTATCCAGAGCGGAAGCCGCGGTTATCGCTATTAATGTGCTGCGCGACCAAAAGAAAATTCCGAAGTAATAGGTTTTCAGGCAAAGGCTCCGAATGGAAATTCGGGGCCTTTGTTTTGGTTGACCGGATGGTAAATGTTTGGCAATGACGAAAAAGGGCGTTCCATGTATACTAATTTTCGTAGTGGAGAGATATTATGTGACGGCATAACTTTTATCGCCCGGAATTATTTTTTGCGAACCGCAACTTTTTTCAACACCGCGCGTTTAATAACATGAACACACTCGGTGACTTTTCTGGCGGGAAACGGGCGTTTGTTGGAACTATTTCACAATTTGCCCTTTACTGCGGCATACTGTCATTGTATAATGTGATAGTGGCAAGCGGCCCATGATTTTTTTTGTTTGCTTGCATGGGGCGATATTGATGGTTGGATTACTAGTTTCTGCGGCATTTTGTCGCAGACTCAATTCATAGTAAATTTTGCTCAACTCTGGAAAGGGGGTGAATCGGCTAATGAGGGAAACGAGCTATCATTTTTTAAAACAAAACTCTCAACAACCGAAACAATATCGAGGAGGAGAAAAAAAGGTTATGAAAAAAAGTTTATCTTTAATCGTATCCATTGCTATGGTGTTCTCACTGTTTGCTTCCGTAGCGTTTGCTGCTGATAAAACAGCAATGGATAAATTCAACGAGTTGAAAGCAGCGGGGATCTTCACCGGTACCGGTGATGCAGACGACGCAGCGCTCGCTGAAGAAATGGACCGCGGTTCCGCTGCCGTTATCGTAGCGAGACTGGCTCAACTGGACACGACGACCCCTGCTGAACCGACTTTCAGCGACGTAAACGACAGCCAACCTTGGTATGGCTACGTTGAAGCGGCTGTGAAGGCCGGCATCATCGTCGGTAACGGAGATGGAACCTACACTCCTTACGACAAGGTTACGCTGCAAGAACTGGCAGTTATGGTTGCTAAAACTTATGCTGCCGCAACGGGTACGGAAATCGACCTGACGGCAACCGCTGATGTGGATGCAGACGATTGGGCGAAAGCTTACATCAAAGCTGCCACCGATCTTGGATTGTTCAGCGATGTAACCGAATGGACCTCAAACGCAACCCGCGAAGCATTGGTGAATGTAACTTATGAAGCTTATGCTGCGGTTACCGAGCAACCTGCCGGAGAAGTGGCGATTGCTGATTTCCAGGCAACCGGCGCGAAAGAATTCACGTTGACGTTCAACCAACCGGTTGATGATACCAAGGCTACCATTGTTGTGAAGAAAGGCAGTTTCCCGGTCAACGTTACCGAGCAAAAGTATTCCGATGACAAGACAACCGTTACGTTGAATATGACCTCGAAACTGGCCAAAGACGATTACACTGTCGTTGTCTCTGGTCTTGGCGATGAAGATTTGACCCAAACGGTTTCCGTTGAAGCTCAAAAAATAACGAAGATTGAATTTACTTCGGATAAAGCACCTTTGTCATCTTCTGATCCTTCCACTCCGAATGACACGGTTAATGCGTTTGTTAAAATTTATGACCAATACGGAGACGATGCGTCGAGTATTTTAGACGATGCTATCACAGTTTCAAAGGGTGATGTGGTTTCGATTGATGGAGGCAAGATTACAAGTACGGTAACTGCCGGTTCGTTCTCTTTAGACGAAACTGTTGTTGTCAGCTTGCTGGATAAAGCCAGCGGCACATTTGCAACGGCGACGCTGAAGGTTTCTCCCGAAGCCAGTGTAAGCACCACGACTGTGGTTGAATTGTACAATGAGGATGGCAAGGAATTAACCGACGCAGTGACAAATCCTGAAGACTTCTACTTCATCGTTGAAGGTAAAGATCAATATGGCAACAGCATTGATGAAGCAGATTTGAACAGCGATGTTATAGCTCGCGTGGTCAATAATTCGATTGCCGATGTGGATACTACGTTTGTGAAGTTAACTATTGACGGAAAGAGCAAGTACGCTTTGCCGTTAGCTTTCGGAACGAGCAAGGACAGCAGTAGCACTTCTATTTTGAAAGCCGGAACCACTCAATTGGTTATAATTTCCAAAACGAGCGGTGAAAAGACCACTTATGATTTCACCGTTGCCGAATCGGCAGGGCTGGATTCCTTGAGCTTGTCAGCACCTGAATATGCGGTGGCTGGTGAGAAAGTTATCATTCCGTTCCAAGCATTTGATCAATTTGGCAAGGAAATCACAAAGGCTTCCGATTTGGAGAAAGGTGTCGCCAGCCGAAGCGTAACAGGAACAAACCTTGAAAAAGAAGATCTGAAATTCGCTACGGTTTATGCCACAGGCAAGGCACAGTTGGAGCTTGATACTGCTGATGCTTCCGGTATTACGAGTGCGGAAACTGTCTATATCAATATTGTTATCAATGGCTCGTACAAAAATGCAACGCTCAGCTTCTCCCTGAAGCCGGCCAAGAAACCGGTTGCCATTACAGGTGTTGAAGATATCAACACAGCTTTGGCCAAAGGTGCAACGACCACCATCAAGAACGACAAGATCAAGGTTGTGGACCAATATGGCAGAACCAAACATTTGAGCGATTTCACTGGTTATGAAGCGGTAATCACATCCAGCGATACCGGTGTATCGACGGTCGGAGGAACGGTAGATAACGTAGCAACGAAAACATCTACTTTGACGGCTGTCAGCAAAGGAAATTCCACTATTAAACTGGAACTGAAAGAAACAGCCGGCGATACAGTGGATGATAGTGCATACACCTTCACGGCTAAAGTCGTTGAGCGTGACAGCATCGTATCCTATGAAGTTGCTGATGTCGCCACGGTTTATGCAGGTGGATCCGACTATGCGAAAGCGTTGAAAGTCGAAGGCGTGTTGGAAAATGGCTCGAAAGTAACCTTGCCGACGAATGACGCAACGTATTTCAGCGTATCCGAAAGTGTGTACGGATTGATTTATGATGGTTCTACCGGTAAATTGTCTGCAAATAATGATACCGTCGATGGCAATGCAGACGTTGACCCTGGTATTGAGCTAGGAAAAGACAAATCGTTTGCTGTAGTTGTTGTTGTCAACACCAAGGACGGCAGCCAAAACATTGTAAAACAAGTAACGGTTAGCCGTGTTGCTCCGGCTGCGGAAACGCTTGCTCTGAAGGATAATACGGGTGCGATCAATGTAACGAAAGAAAGCGACGGCATTGTATCGATAAGTGCCACAGAAATCAATGGCAAGTCTCCGCTTCAAGTTGCGCAAGCTTCTGTGGAAGTGAAAGACCAGTATGGTGTAGTACTTGCAGATGGTGTTACAGCGGGCTATTCTTCCGTGGATGTAGATGGTTCTGGTAATTTGACTGGTTTGGCAGATGGCGATTCCGTCAACATTACTGCAGTAACAAAGAATGGTAAAGCTCTCACATTTACTGTTAAGGTAAAAGCATAGTAAAAGAAGAAGAAGCCGGGAAACCCCCGGCTTCTTTTTTTTGGGAAAATAAACCGGGGATATTCTCCGGTTTATTTTTTTGTATTTTCGAAACCAAATGATGCTTTCATGCGTCTATACTTATACAATCAATTATTAGTCATCTTATATACGTAGGATGGAGTGCTTTATGAAAAAGGAGGAAAATCAGAAATGAAATTTAGAAAGGTATTTGCAGGTATACTTTCCCTTATGTTGAGTCTGATGCTGGTTATACCCACTATGGCCGATGCTCCGGATACCCAAGAGCTGTTTAACACCAACATTGGGAAAGTCGATATTTTGTCGAACAGCTACATAGAATTAAATAATGTAAACATAATCCCCTATCAGCAGGGGCAAGTGGTCTCTTTTAATATGAGCGTGTATAACAGGGAGTCCAAAGATCTGGATTTTTTCAATTATTGGTTTAATGTGAAGACGCGATCGGGCGCCAAATATACGACCAAGCTGTTGAAATCGGATCAGGATGGAGATCAGAGTAAAATTTCACCGAACACCAAAAGGGATTTTCAATACTATGCTATTGTAGGCAAAAACGTGGATGTGCGCGATTTGGTCTTTGAATGTATTAAATGGGATTTTGATTTTTCCTCACCGGATTCCAATTGGCAAAGGGTGATAGGCAGCATCTTTTTGCCGGATGATTATACCAATGTGGTGCCGGAAAAACGCACAGGAACCATGGTTGTAAACAATGTGATTTTAGAATCGGCCATCGATAAAACGATTTTAAATAAAAACGAGCACGACTACCATGCTTCCATTTATCTTAAGTTGACCAATCAGGGAAGTTGGTCATTGAATTTGCCGGCACTGAATTATTATGTCATGACTTCGTCGGGATTGATGTATTCGCTAAAGGCATTGAATGCCGAAAATGTGACGATTGCCCCGAAGGCTGCAAAAACTTTGCAACTATCGGGCACGATTCCTGAGGGAGTGGAACTTGAAGGTTGGACATTGGCAGTGACGGAAACGGTTGAATCCGCAAAGATAGATGTTCCGATCGGTGTGTTCCAACTTCCGCTTTCCTTCAATTCGAGCGTTCAAAAAATCAATGAATTTTATGACTACCAAAACAATGATGGAACCTATGGAGTCGCGATTAAACAACTCCAACGATTGCCTTGGGAAGATCAGGACATACTGGCTTTCCAGATCGCGGTTAAAAATCGGGACGATGCCAATTTGCCCATTCCGGAATTAAGCGGGTACATCAAGTTGGATGGAGTGAAGACGGATAAATCCCAACTCAATGTGATTAAACAAGACAATCTGCTAACCTTGCATAAAGATGAAGTAACTCAGTTCATATTGTATACGAAAATTCCTTACACCTATAGTTATTCCAACGTTTCGTTGGTTTTAAACGAAAAGAGGACCAGCGGGGAGCAAGCGGAAGAATTCCCTGTCTCCGAGTTTAAATTTTACACCTTCGATTTCAGCTTGCCCGTTGTAAACAAAGATAAAACAGGAAAAATAGAGGATATCGGGAAAAGAGCCACCATTGCCGTTCATGATTTGAATGTTTATAAAGCTTTTAATTCTCAAGTTGTCGTTATTGATACGGCGTTAAAAAATGATGAGAAGCGAACAACGAATTTGCCTAAATTAATCGGTTATTTAAAAACGAAAGATAATGTGTATTTCCCGATGAACATAACCGATTACGATAAGAAAATCAGCCCTGGCGGCAAGGCGTTTGTTTCCTTCTGGGTTTCGGTGCCGCAATCGTATTCCTTGCTGGAATCGAAATTGATCGTGGGAGAGGCGATCGATAATAAGGATGATCCCGCTTTTGTCCAAGCCAGTGCTTATGTCGTGCCGCTTGAAAACAACAAAGTGAATGAGAAGCTTGAGAACATTGGAATTAACACTTACAACATGACAATCAAGAGTTTGTTTGCTTCGATCAACAATTCGGTTGGCAACATTAAATTCAACTACAAGCTGGAAAGAGACGGACAATATGAAATCATTCCCGAAGGTCACAAATTGTTGGTCGAGGTTGAGGATGGGGAGCATACGTTTACCCAGGAATTTGAATTCGAAAAGGATTTGTTGATTGGAGACCATCTGGCTGAAATGACGCTGGATATGAATATTCAAGATCCATTGGAAAAGGTTCGCAGCTTCGATAACTTTAAAATCAATTTTTACGATCAATATGAGGGCCATAAGAAACTAATAGCATCCAGGTATATTTATTCCATCACTGCAAATTAGACATTATATTTCAGGGGAGAGAGGCATCTTGAAATCGGTAAGCAAAATCGTGTTGGCTTCTCTGCTGTTCGGTTCCGGCTTGTGGGCAGGCTCGATGATCGTCTCCAACGCGGACGGATTAACGGCGGCGAACCAACCCGGATCGGTCGGCGATCCGGTAGTAACGAAAAGCTATGTTGACGAGGCGGTCCAAAAACTGGTCAAAAATGAGTTGAGCCAGTTGAACCTGAGTTCCGATCAGATCAAACAGATGATAGCGGCGGAATTGAAGAAGAGTCCGAGCGGCGCCTCGGCATTGAGCGTTGTCACGTTCAACAATGGGGAGACGCTTTATGCTGGAGAAGGCGCGGAATTTATCGTTCGTACCGGCAAAGCGGTCGCTTACAGCAACGACGGCAACGGCATCCCGGATGTGACCGGGGGCAAGGACCTGCCCAATGGAACGGCGATCGCGAACAATCATCTGCTTATTTTCCCCAGGGAAGGCAGAGGAATTAAAGCGGCTTCGGATAACAAAGGCGCCATTTACGTTATGGTTCGAGGCAATTATCTTCATTTGGACAAGGACGGGAACACGATCACTCCTTGATATTTCCCTGAGTGACAAGTACTGATACGGGTAAACTTCCGACGAGACGGTGAGACTATGGTCATATCGAAACGCAAGGAGGTGATATCCGTGGCTAAAGGACAGTCAGGCCGCGCGAAATTGGTGCCGGGATGCCATGCGGCAATCGATCAATGGAAATACGAAATCGCCGAAGAGCTTGGATTGCCGGTGGGCAAACGGCTTTCGGCCTCCCATTCGGACGTTGAATTCGCAACGGAGTTGGGCGCAATCCCGGCGGCTTCCATGAGGGAGGACTATTGGGGGCATATCTCCGCCCGCGACGCAGGGGCCGTTGGCGGCGCCATTACGCGCCGGCTGGTTCAGCAAGCGGAACAGGCTTCATTTTCGTTATAGATCGATTTTGTAATTATGCCCCTCTATGCAGGGGCTTATTCTTTATTTGACACGATTCGCCATATCCATTAACATTAATAGTTGAAGGTTGTCGGTGCTGCCTTTTCCAAGCGGAAAAGGTTGCTTTTGTGTCATCATTGTCATCCTATTGAATAGATGTACTGGAGGTAGAGGATATGGCGGTTCAACGCGGACGGCGTTTATTTACTTCGGAATCTGTGACGGAAGGCCATCCGGACAAAATTTGCGACCAAATCTCGGATTCGGTTCTCGATGCGTTTCTGGCAGTGGACCCGCTGGCCAGAGTGGCCTGCGAGGTGTCGGTGGCGACCGGCCTGGTTTTGGTCATCGGCGAAATCAGCAGCCAGGCGGATTATGTGGATATTCCGGCGATCGTTCGGAATACGATTCGGGATATCGGGTATACCCGGGCCAAATACGGTTTTGACGCCAGCACTTGCGCGGTGCTTACTTCATTGAATGAACAGTCGCCGGATATTGCCGTCGGCGTGAATACGGCTCTGGAAGCAAGGGGCGGCGACGACGACAGCAGCGCCGAAGCGATTGGCGCGGGAGATCAGGGCTTGATGTTCGGCTTTGCCACGAATGAAACGCCTGAATATATGCCGCTTCCGATCGCACTCGCTCACCGCATTGCCCGTCGTTTGTCGGAAGTGCGCAAAAATGGCGTGTTGAGCTATTTGCGTCCGGACGGCAAAACGCAGGTGACGATCGAGTATGACGAACAAAATCGGCCGGTGCGGGTGGATACGATTGTGGTGTCCACGCAGCATCGTGAAGATATTACGCTGGAGCAAATTACGAAGGATATCAAAGAGCAGGTGATCGCGCCTGTGGTTCCGACGCATTTTCTGGACGCCGAAACGAAATATTTCATCAACCCGACCGGCCGTTTTGTCATTGGCGGCCCGCAGGGGGATGCCGGGCTAACCGGACGCAAAATTATCGTTGACACATACGGCGGATATGCCCGTCACGGCGGCGGCGCGTTCTCCGGCAAGGATCCGACCAAAGTGGACCGCTCGGCGGCCTATGCGGCGCGCTATGTGGCCAAAAATATCGTAGCTGCGGGCTTGGCCGCCAAATGCGAGATTCAATTGGCCTACGCGATCGGCGTGGCTCGTCCGGTGTCGATCAGCGTGGATACGTTTGGAACGGGAAAGGTCAGCGAGGAAACGGTGGTTGCCTTGATCGGCAAACATTTTGATTTGCGCCCCGCCGGAATTATCAAAATGCTCGATTTGCTTCGCCCGATCTACAAACAGACGGCGGCTTACGGGCACTTTGGCCGCACCGATCTCGATCTGCCGTGGGAACGGACGGATAAAGCCGAACTGTTGAAACAGGATGCCTCGGTGAACGAGCAAAAATAATCGCATCGACCTGAACGCTCTCCAAATACGGAGGGCGTTTTTTTAATCCGCATCGCTTCCAAAAAAAATCACCCGGAGATATCGTAACCTTTTCTACCTAAACGGAGTCTATAGTAGTAAGGATAAATAGGAGAATATAGATAGAAAAAGTTGGGAGAGAAGGCAATGAGAAATTCAGCTTCACGGTTTGTTGGGGTACGCAAATGGGCCATCGTTTTGCTCGCGGCCGCTTTGTTATGTCCGTCGATCGGAACGATGCGGACCCAGGCACAGAGTCAGGCAGCAACGTCGAATTTGCCGGCGCTTCAACTGCTCAGTCAGGAACCGATCACGTCGGGAGCCACGCTGAAAAAATACAATTGGAGCTTCATGCGGGGCAGCACCCAAGCCAATGTAAAGACCAACGTCATTGAGGTGGATTTAAGCAACCCCTATGTTCAACTGAGCGTGATGACCGGGGTGGACGGCCAGTTTGCCAAAAGGCAGACGACGCTGGAGATGGCGCAGAAGACGGGAGCCGTTGCCGGAGTGAACGGCGACTATTTCGATATCAACGCGGAAGGCGCGCCGCTTGGGCCGGAAATTGCCGACGGCCGATTTCTTTCCTCGCCTTCCGACTACAAGGGCATGTATGCTTTTGCCATTACGAAAAGCAACACGCCGGTGATCGATACCTTCGCGTTTGCAGGATCGGTGACCGCGCCGACCGGCGCGTCTTATCCGCTCGCGGGCGTCAACAAAACCTATTATTGGAAAGAGTCGGACAAATCCTACAGCCACTTTGACGCCCTGTACATTTACACCGATGCATGGGGAAAGACGGACCGGGTGAATAACGGCTCTGTCAAACACACGGAAATGCTGGTTGAAAATAATGTGGTGAAGAAAATCGTCAAGGATGGCATCATCGATCAAATTCCGAACGCTAATCAGTATGTTCTGTGGGCTTCCCGCAAAGCGGCGGATTTCGTGGAGAAGAACATCAAAGTGGGCGACGTGTTGAACGTCAGCTATCATTTGGCATCTACGGACGGAAGCAAGCAATACGATCCGAATAACTATAAAATGATGATCGGCGGACACACGATTCTGGTCGATGAAGGGAAAATTGCGAAGTTTTCCAGGGATGTTTCCAGTCTTGGCGGCAATCGTCACCGGACGGGCATCGGATATTCGAAAGACGGAAGATACGTCTATGTGATCACGGCGGACCGTTCAAAGGACAGCGACGGTTTGTCCTTGAAGGAGTTCCAGGAGTTGATGATCGGGATTGGCGTATGGAAGGGCCTGAATCTGGATGGAGGCGGGTCCACCCAAATGGTGGCTCGTCCGTTGGGCGAGTTCGATGTGAAGCTGGCGAATACAACGGAATACGCCGTGGCCAGAAACATTGTGAACAGCGTAGGGGTCTATACCACGGCTCCCGCAGGCCAGATCAAGGGGCTGACGATCAAAGGCAACACCTTGTTGTTTATGCACGAAGCCGCCACATTTGAGATGAAGGCCTACGATGAGTACTACAACCCTGTGAAAACCGACCAACTGTCGTTGAAGTGGTCGATGTCCGAGCCGATCGGCGTGTTCGACGGCAATCGGTTTATCGCCCAAAAGCCGGGGCAGACCATGCTGACGGCGAGCGTGGATCAAGCCAAGCAAAGCAAGCCGATCCATGTGGTGGGGCGCGATCAGATCGCCGAATTGAAATTTAATACGCCGGGCTTTATTCTGGCGGACGGCAACACGTATGCCCTCCCCGTCGTCGCGACGACCGTCGACGGCGAGCAGCGCACCGTTCCGGCGGAGGCGATCCAGTGGGAGCTGCAAGGATTCGACGGAGACATGAAAGATGGCGTATTGACGGTCCAACGCGCTCCCAAAGATGACGTCGGGCGGATCATCGCCAGGTATGACGGATTCGGGACGATGCTGACTTTGCCCGGGGGGGTGGACAAGAAATGGGCCGATTTCGATCAAATGACGCCGCCTGTCGTTTACCAGCAGTATCCTTCGGAGGTTCGGGGCGCGGCCAAGGTGGTCAAAGGATTTCCGGGTAAAGCGGCAACGAATCAATCGCTGTACATGTCGTATAATTTCAAGGAAGGAAAAGGAAACAAGGCCGTTTACGCCGCGTTCGGGGAGAACGGCATGAAGATCGAGGGAGAGCCGCTGCGGATCAAGATGGACGTATACGGCGACAAGAGCTTCAATTGGCTGCGGGCCGAAGTGACGGATGCGAAAGGAAATCTGCAAAGAATCGATCTAAACGAACATATCGACTGGTTTGGATGGAGAAAATTGGATGTTGACTTGTCGGGCTATCATTTAGCCTATCCGATCACGTTGAAGCGCATCTATATCGTCGATCCGGAGGAAGGGCAGGATGAACGGGAGCCGATCGGCGAGGTGGCGATTGACGATATCCAGTTTCAGTATAGGGGGGAACTCCCCGCGCAGCCCAAAGCGACGGTCAAGCTGGCGGTCAATCGAACCACCGCTTTGGTCAATAACCGGGAAGAGAAATTGGATCAGGCGCCGCTGATCGTCAAAGATCACACCCTGCTTCCCGTTCGCTTTTTTGTCGATGTCATGGGCGGACAGGTTCAATGGGACAACAAGGAAAAGAAAGTGACGGTCATCAACGGGGATCATTTGGCTGAAATGTGGATCGACCAGCCCGATCTGGTGATGGACGGAAAGCGCGTCGCTTCCGAAGTGCCTCCGATGCTTAAAAACAATCGGACGCTGCTTCCTTTAAGACTGCTGACGGAGAATTTCGGGTGGAAAGTGACCTGGGATGAGAAGACAAAATCTATCGTTTTGGAATAGGAAATATGGTACTATGGAACTAGGCAGTGATCTTGCAGTCGGAGGAGAAGGGAATTTTGTGGATTTGCACGTCGAAGCCGTTGACAAAGTGATCAAGCACGCCATCTCCGTGATGGAGGACAGCAAATATCAGATTTTTGAAATTTGTGAAAGCGCCCGAGCGGAGCGGAATGCGCTGGATCGTGAGCTGTTGCGGACCATGGAGGACTTGACGCTTACCATAGAACTCGTGGACCAACTGGAGGAGAAATTCAGGCTGGCTCGCACCCGATTATCCGAAGTAAGCAAAGCTTTTCATAAATTCAGGGAAGAAGATATTCGAACCGCTTACGAGCAAGCCACTTCATTTCAACTGGATGTGATGATTCACCGGGAAAAAGAGAGCCATCTGAAGGTTCGCCGGGATGAACTGCATAAACGTCTCAAAAATATAGAAAAATCGATTGAGCGCGCGGAATCGCTCGGTTCGCGAATGAATGTCGTGCTGGAGTATTTGTCCGGCGATTTGAACCAGGTGACGCGCATTCTGGAATCGGCCAAAAACAGGCAATTGTTAGGATTGAAAATCATTTTGGCCCAGGAGGAAGAACGAAAAAGAATTGCCCGGGAAATACACGATGGCGTTGCCCAGTCCTTGGCGAACGTGGTTTTGCGGACCGAGATCACCGAGCGGCTGATTGGAAAACAGGAATTTGCCGCCGTCAAGACGGAAATTGCCGATTTGAAGAGCGAGGTCAGGGACGGGTTGGAGGAGATACGCAAAATTATTTTCAACCTCCGCCCGATGGCCCTGGACGATTTGGGCCTGATTCCCACCTTGCGGAAATATGTGCAGGACTTTGAGGAAAAGACGAAAATTCATACGCAGTTCGAGTTGTTCGGCAAAGAAACCAGGCTGCCTTCGGCCATGGAAGTGGCGATTTATCGTTTGGTCCAAGAGGCGTTCTCCAACGCGCTGAAGCATGCCGAAGCCTCTTTTATTTCATTGGAGGTCGTCTACCAGAAACATATGATTAAAATTGTGATAAAAGATAATGGAATCGGATTTGATCCGGATCTCCTGAACGCAAAGCAGATGGGAAGCGGCGGATCTCATTTCGGGTTAATCGGAATGAAAGAAAGAGTCGAATTGCTGGAAGGGAGGTTTGATATACAATCTGCTCCACAGGAAGGGACCAGGAATACGATATTGATTCCGATCAAGACGCAGAAAGGAGAGGAATAGATGTATGGTCGATTTAGTGATTGCGGATGACCATCAGTTATTTCGCGAAGGGTTGAAGCGTATTTTGAACATGGAGAACGATCTCCAGGTGGTCGGTGAATGCGGAAATGGCATTGAAGTGGTCGAATTGTGCGGCCAGTTGCATCCGCATGTGGTGTTGATGGATATCAATATGCCCTTGGAGAACGGAGTCAGAGCGACGGAGAGGCTGAAGGAGCTTTTCCCCGAAATCAAAGTGCTTATTCTCTCCATTCACGATGATGAAAGCTATGTTTTTGAAACGCTTCGCAAAGGCGCCTCCGGGTATTTGCTGAAAGATATGGAGGCGGAAGCGCTCATTAAAGCGATTCGCTCCGTTGTGATCGGGCATGCCTACATTCATCCGAAAGTAACGGGCAAACTGATCAATCAACTGCGCAGGATGACGTATTTGAACGATGTGGGCATCATGGCCAACGGTTCGGAAGTGAAAGAAGCGGGCGTGAAATATATACACAACGACAACAGCCCGTTGACCCGGAGAGAGGCGGAAGTGCTGCGGCTGATGGCGGAAGGCAAGAGCAATAAGCTCATCGGCGAGTATTTGTTTATCAGTGAAAAAACGGTAAAGAATCACGTCAGCAGTATTTTGCAAAAAATGGAGGTGGATGATCGCACGCAGGCGGTGATTAATTCCATTAAAAATGGCTGGGTCACCTTGTAGCGAAGCAACCGACAACCCGTTTGTCCGTTCTGCCCACAGGCCGGGCTTATTCTGGCCAAACCGGCGTCAACCGCCGGAACCCCGCACCCCTTTAAGGCATATATTACAGGTAAAGGGGGGTAGGCGGTTATGGTGGAAGGAGCGCTGTGGTTTATCGGCTGTTATGCTGCCGGAATGGCGGCGGTGCATCTGTATCGCCTATTGTATCGCGATGCCCGTAAAGCGGTTCGCTATGTGCTGATTACATGCAATAACCAACTTCAGGTGGAATGGTATATCCGTTCGTTGCTCGTGTTTCATTGGTTGGAAGGCAGGCCGGTCCGATGGACAATTCTCGATCAAGGCTCGCAGGACGATACGCTTCCCATCATTCGCAGGCTGATCGGCGACGGCCCATGGAACGAATCGCGGGAGGATGGCAAGAGTCAGGTCACGCTGTCGGCGTTTCGCGAGGATGAAGAAGTGGTTCGGGTGGAATTAAACAACAAGGAGGATGTGAACAAGCTGCCGTTGTGGCAGTAAGATGCGGAAAACGCTTACGACTATGGAGGTGAATGATGAAAGCCGCTTTATACGCTGTGCGTCAATCGCAGCGTTGGAATTGGCATCTTTCGTTGGATTTGCAGGTGGATTTGCACTATTGGTCCGAATCGACGGAATTGGAGGAACGGACCGTCATGGTTTCCGATTCCCTTCTGCCCTTGGGGCGAGCGGTGGAATGGAGGCATTGGCTTCAGCGCCGGCGGAACGGATGGGTCTTGCCGGACGGGTTGTCGTTCAGGAAAATGCAAGCCACGGAGCAGGGGAGCGGTCTCCGTGGCTTTTTTCATCACGGGAACGGGCCGCTGCGGGAATTCGCCCGCCATTTGCAGGGCAGGGCCTTGCTGCCCGGGGAAGCGGCCGACCTGCTGACGCAGACGGGCTGCAAAGAAGGCCAAACGGAGTGGAAAAAATACGTTCAGGCGGCTTGTTTGCTTGGCTTGGCCGCATTCACGGGCGGGATTGAACGCGATTCCCGCAGGACGCTTCCGTTTCTGCAAACGGCGTATCGCTATACTTGCAAAAGGTGCGGCAATGACCGGCGCGAACGGTTTTATCAAACCATGTGCGCCTCCTGCGGAGAAATTTGCGCTTATTGCGAGGAATGCCTGAACATGGGCAAGAACCGTTTTTGCACGCCGCTGATTGAAGGCGCGCGGCAGGCGGACCGCCCCAACTGGGGCGAAGATACCGAGCCGCTGCCCGATCTGCGCCGATGGATCGCGCCGCGGGAGGCGGCCGGCTTGGATCGCTGGGGCTTGAGCCCGGCGCAACGGGAAGCGTCCCAAGCGGGAATCGCCTTCCTGCAGGGCGCGCGCGTCAGCGGCGCCGCGCGGTCTTGCGGCCCATCGAGCGGCGCGTGCTCCCAAGCCCGACCCGCGGCGTTTTTTGCTTTGGGCGGTCACCGGAGCGGGGAAGACGGAGATGGTCTTCCCGATCATCGAGTGGGCGCTGCAACGCCGGATGAACGTGCTGGTCGCCACGCCGCGCAAGGATGTGGTGCTGGAGCTGGCGCCCCGGGTGAGCCGGGCCTTCCCGCAGCATGAGCCGGCCGTTCTGTACGGCGGCAGCGGGAACCGTTGGGCGCAGGGCGAGATTACGCTGGCGACCACGCACCAACTGCTGCGCTTTCGGCATCGGTTCGACCTGGTGATTTTGGATGAGATCGACGCCTTCCCCTTTCACAATAATCCCATGCTCGAATTTGCGGCGGCGAAAGCTTGCCGGCCGGACGGCAAGTTCGTGCTGCTGACGGCGACGCCTCCGGCGCACGCCAAGCGGGACATGCGCCGGGGCAGGCTGCCTTACGCCGTCGTGCCGGCGCGCTTCCACCGCCATCCGCTGCCTGTGCCCAGGCGCATCCGGACGAGCCGGCGTTCCTTCCGGTCGGCGGGCGCAGGGTCGCCGGAGTGGATGAAGCCGCTGCGGGCTTCGCTCGATCGGGGCGCGCAGATCTTCACCTTCGCGTCCAGAATCCGGGATATCGATCCGCTGGTGCGGCGTTTGCGAACGGCGCTGGATGGCGCGTTGGCCGCCGAGGCGATTCAGGGCACCTCGTCGCAGGACGCGCTGCGGGAGGAGAAGGTCAGGCAGTTCCGGGAACGCCGGATTCGCCTGCTGGTGACGACGACCATTCTGGAGCGGGGCGTCACGATCGCGAAGGCGGATGTGTTCATCCTGCAGGCCGATTCGCCGCTGTTCGACGCCGCCGCACTGGTGCAAATGGCGGGGCGGTCGGGACGGTCGGCGGCCGACCCCTGCGGCCGGGTGTTTTTCTGCGCGGCGGAGAAAACCCGCAGTCAGCGGCTGGCGATCCGCGAGATCCGGCAAATGAACCGCCTGGCGCGGAGGAAAGGGTTTTTGAATGAGAATGCGTGACGCGCGCCATGACCGGCTTCCGGCGATCGCGATATGGAAAAGGGTGCGGGCGGAAATGGGCCGGATTTTTCGCCAGGGGTGGAACGGGACCTCCGGTCCATGCCTGGCGTGCTCGCAGCCGCATGCCGGACCAACCGGGGCGTTTCCGTTGTGCGCGGCATGCTGTGAGGCGATTCCGTGGATTCGGCACATCGCGTGCGCGACCTGCGGAAGATATGAGCCGTGCGGAGACTGTCCGCGCAGAAAGGACACCTATTTCGTGTTCAGCCGCAGCGCGGTGAAATACGATGCGGCGATGAAACAGTGGCTGGCCCGCTGGAAATACCGGGGCGACGAGCGAATGCTTGCCGTTTTCGAGGAGATGCTGGTTCAGGCGTATTGGAATGTGGCCGCGGAATTGCGGTTGGACGGGCGTGCCATTGACGCGATCATTCACGTTCCCCTGAGCCGGCAAAGGCTGGAGGAGAGGGGATTCAATCAGGCGGAGCGGTTGGCTCGGGCGCTGTCGCGCCGCGTTCAACTCCCCGTGCTCAACCTGCTGACCAGAACCCGGCACACCGACAAGCAAAGCTTGAAGACGCGGGCGGAGCGGCTGAACGATCTGCAAAATGCGTTTGCCGTGGTGCCGGAGGCGGTTCGCGAGTGGAACGCAGTCCCGCGGGAGCGCCCCGCGCGAATGCTGCTCATGGATGATGTGTATACGACGGGAAGCACGTTGAATCAATGCGCCAAAGCGATCGTTGAATCGACCGGCGCGGAAGTGTACGGATTAACCTGGGCCAGGTAATTTTTTCATATACAACGTTTCGGACATGAGTTAAACTAAAAATAGATGATGGATTCAGTTTCTGCGAACGGAGGTAAAGGAATGGGGTTGAATCATATCGACAACTGCCCGAGATGCGGCAGGATTTTTGTCAAGGGGATCAAAGATGTTTGCCCGGCCTGTGTCAAGGAAATCGACCAAATGTACGATAAATGCCTGGAATATTTGCGGGACAACCGCGGCACGAATATTGCAAATTTAAGCGAGGAGACGGGCGTCTCGATCAAGCAGATTACCCGGTTTATTCGCGAAGGGCGCATTTCGCTGATGGACGCGCCGAATATGTCTTATCCCTGCGATGTATGCGGCATACTGATTCGGGAGGGCACGATATGCGATTCCTGCCGCCAGCGCCTGTCCAGGGACGTCAACCGGATCAAGGAAGATCAAAGGCGGGAACAACAGCTTCAGGAGGAGCGGGAAGCCCGCAAGAATACGTACAATATTAAACGGGATTTCTAGTCGCTCTATAACAAAATATTGTTTTTGTGCCGATAATGTATATAGATGCGTTATCGGCTTTTATTTTTTAGAAGAGGTGTACTGAAAATGAAGATTAATGAGACCCAGCGTTTGGGGGCTGTGAATCTGTACCGGAAAGAGATGAACCCGAAAGCGTCGGATGGCGTGGCGAAGCGGGGCCGGAAGGACGAAGTGCAGATTTCTTCGGAGGCCCAGCAGCTTTTGGAAGCGCGGGCGGCCGAGCGCGGCGAGAAAGTGCGGGAATTGAAGCAGGCGGTATCGTCCGGAACCTATCGTGTGGAAACCGGAGTGCTCGCGGAGAAGATGTACCCGTATTTTAACCTGTAGGATAGCGCCGCGATTCGATCTTCAACGCAGGTGGAATTGATCATAGAAATGAGTGGAGCCCGATGTCAATCCGGACCGTGATTGAGAAATTGGAACAACTGGATGCGCTGCATACCGATTTGCTGCAACTGGAGAAGAAGAAGAAAGAGGTTCTGATCCAAAGCCAGGTGGACGAATTGTCGAAAATCACCCAGATGGAAAGCAGATTAATGAGAAGCATCAGCGGGATCAATCAGCAATGGGTGCAGGCCGCGGCGGATTTCCTTGCGGACAAGGGATATCGGCCCGAGCCGATGATGACCGTGTCCGAAATGCTGAAGCTGGTATTTCATGCGGAAGACCGCCAAGCGTTGCAGGAAGTGCAGAAGCGGTTGAGCGGGACGCTGGAGCAGTTGAAGAAGATCAACGCGCTCAATCAGCAGTTAATTGAACAATCCCTGGCTTTTATCGATTATTCCATTGATTTGGTCAGCGGCCCTTCCGAACAGGATGCGGTTTACCGCCATCCGATACAAGCCCATAAGGGGACTAGGGAAAACCGCATGTTCGATACAAAAGCCTGAATGGAAGAAGGTGGTTAAATGAGATCGACATTTACCGGTTTGGAAATTGCCAAGCGCAGCCTGTTTGCCCAGCAAACGGCGCAGCAGGTCACCGCGCATAATATCGCCAACGCCAATACCGTGGGGTATACGAGACAGAGCGTCAATCTGATCGCCTCGCGCCCGATCGAGGCGCCGGGCTTGCAGCGCAGCAACACTCCCGGGCAGTTGGGCCTGGGCGTGGAATTCGACGCGATCAACCGGATTCGCGAGGGGTTTCTGGACCATCAATATTATAACGAAAACAAAGCGCTTGGCGATTGGACCGTGCGCAGCGATATGCTGGAGAAGCTGGAGGCGATCGTCAACGAGCCTTCGGATACCGGCGTGCGCAAAGTGCTGGAGAACTTCTGGAACGCCTGGCAGGATCTGAGCAAGGAGCCGGAGAATTTGACCGCTCGCGCCGCATTAAAGGAAAGCGCGTTGGCTTTGACCGATGCGTTCAATCATATGTCCAAGCAGATGTCCGATTTGTCCGCGGATATCACGGACAATATCAATGTCCGGATTACGGAAGTCAACACCAAGGTGAGTCAAATTGCCGTATTGAACAATGAGATTTTCCGGATTGAAGGGCTCGGGGACAATGCGAACGATCTGAGGGATCAGCGGGATTTGCTGGTCGATGAACTGTCGCGGAACATCAATATTTCCGTCAATGAAACTTCTTCAGGATATAATATCAAAATGGGCAACATCGATTTGGTCAACGGCATTGCGGTGTCGACGGTGCTTGACGCGCAGACGATGGCCGACAGCATCCAGTCCGGGGATCTGGACAGCGGGCAGATTCACGGCTTGTTTGTGTCGCGGGATCAATATGCGGCCGATTACAGGAAGCAGATGGACACGATGGTCAAGACGCTGGTGGAGGGGAGCGTCAAGGTGACGCTGCCCAAGGGCACCGTCGTGCCGGAAGGCGCCACGATTAACGGCGTGACCTACACCGGTTCGGTCGCCAGCCGCACGCTGGCGGCGGATACGGAAACCGTGGTCAACGGGATCAACGGTATGCATGAATTGGGCTATACGTTCTCCAATCCGCCCAAGACGGGCATCCCTTTTTTCACGCTCAAGGACGGGGCGACGGAATTCACCGCCGAGAGCGTCACCGTCAATCCGGATATCGCGGATAATGTATCCAACATCGCCGCCTCGCTCCGAGTGTATGACGACAACGGCACGGAGAGCGTGGTCAAGGGGAACAACGATTTGGCTCTGGCGATTGCCGGGTTCCGCATTCAGCGGTTTAATTTCGATCCGGCCGCTACGGGGGACACGCCGCTTACTTCCGGAACGTTTGATGAATTTTTTCGCGCTTTTGTCGGCCAGCTTGGCGTCCAGACGGAAGAAGCGGGACGCCAGAAAGACAATCAGACCGTATTGGTCAACCAGGTCGATTCGCGCCGGCAATCGGTCAGCGGGGTGTCTCTGGATGAGGAAATGGCCAGTATGATCAAGTTTCAACATGCGTATAACGCGGCCGCCCGCATCATGACGTCGTTTGATGAAATGCTGGATAAGATCATCAACGGCATGGGCGTGGTGGGAAGATAATTCGGCGTTCTTGTTGAATGCCCGACCGAGAGGTGAGAATGGATGTCGTCAAGAATCACGCAGGGGATGATGAACTCGCAGCTCCTGCTGAATTTAAATCGAAATCTGAACCGCATGGACAATTTGCAAAATCAGATGGCTACCGGGAGAAGGATCAACAAGCCCTCCGACGATCCGGTAGGCATCAGTTTTTCGATGAGATACCGCAGCGGTTTGGCGGCCAATGATCAATATCTGAAAAATGTCGATTCCGCCGTCTCATGGTTGGAATACACGGATAGCGCGATGAATCAGGCCAACAGCCTTTTGCAAAGAATACGCGAGTTGATGGTGGATGGCGCGAACGGAACGAACCCGCAAACGGCGCTGGACGCGATCCAGAGTGAAGTGATTCAGTTGCGCGACCAAATGGTCACCGTCGGCAACAGTCAATTTAACGGGAAGTATGTGTTTAACGGCCAAATGACGGATGTCGAGCCTTATTCCGCTTCCACGGCGGCGATGGATGTCACCGATGCCGGACAAATCCAGTTTGAAATCGGAGCGGGCGTCCGAATTCCCGTGAACATTTCCGGCAGCCAGGTGTTTGGCGATGCGGGTTCGACGGATAATGTTTTTCAAATTCTGGATCAGATGATTGCCGATCTGGGAAATGGAGATTCGGCCGCGGTGGGCATGGGATTGGAAAACCTGGACAGCCGCATTAACCATTTTCTGGAGATAAGGGCTGAAGTGGGGGCCAAGGTGAACCGGCTTGAGCTGTCGCAATCGCGATTGGAAGACATCAGCACCAATCTGCAAACCTTGCAGTCGCGAACGGAAGACGCCGATATGGCCGAGGTGCTGACGAATTTCAAAGCCAGCGAGAACGTATATCAAGCTTCTTTGTCGGTGGGGTCGAAGCTGATTCAGCCGAGCCTGATTGATTTCCTCAGATAAGCGGGGTGCTGGTTGATGTTCTCCCTTCCAAGCTTGCAGATCCATCAACAGTACGCTAAAATCGGTATGGATTCGGCTCCGGCAAGGCTGGATATTCATCAGCCGAAGGCCGACATGGCGTTTCACACCACGCCGGCTCGGTTGAACATCCGTCAGCCCCACGGGGAGCTTCATGTGGATAATAGCAAGACGTGGGACGCGCTGGGCAAGGGCGGGGCGCTGCACGTGAGGAAGCGGGTGTACGCCGGCTTCCGGAACGATTTCCTCCAAGGGCTTGCGCAAACGATGGAGGACGGGGATCGGATGGCCGATATCACCAACCCGAACAACGCATTCGCCGAAATCGCCCGCGACCGCTTCTTCCGGTCCTGGCCGATGGATGCGGTGGGATACGCCAGTTCGGGAAATATTGCCATGGAATACGTCGCCCATCCGCCGGAGATGGAATATGTGCCGGGCCGGACCGATACGCGGATTTGGGCCAGGCCGCCGGAAATGGAGTACCATCCGGGCCAGGTGAATATTTACATGCAGCAGTACGCTAGCGTCACGATTACCTCGCAAATCGATATCAGAGCATAGGCATCGTTGTGAAGATAAAGAATGGAGGGGCCACGAAAGATGCTGACCATCGAGTCCAAGTATTTCTCCGAAATCGAAATTGATGAGCAGAAAATAGTTGAGTTCCCGCAGGGCATTCCAGGCTTTGAGCAGATCCGGCGATACATTTTTATTTACCCTGAAGAACCGTCGCCGTTTGCCTACATGCAGGCCGTGGATGAGAAACAGGTCTGCTTTCTGGCGGTCAACCCCTTTTTGTTCTACCCCGATTATGAATTTGATTTGTCCGAGGACGTGAAGGAAGAACTGCAAATTTCCCGGGAGCAGGATTTGATGATTTGGACGATCGCCTCGGTAAGGGACAGCCTGAGCGAGGGAACCATGAATCTGCTGGGGCCGATTGTCGTTAATGTTCCTCTGCGTTTGGGCAAGCAGGTCATTCTCCACGACACCCCGTATCGAACCAAGCACCCGCTCGTTCCGGCCTGAACACTCGAATTGATCCAACGAAAGGGAAGGGGATGAAACCATGCTTGTGCTGACCCGGAAAAAAGGGGAGTCCCTGATGATCGGAGAAAATATAGAGCTGACCATCCTGGAAATTGAGGGGGATGCGGTGAAGGTGGGCATCAACGCCCCGAGAAGCGTGGGGATATACCGCAGGGAAGTGTATTTGTCGATTCAGCAATCGAACAAAGAAGCTTCGGAAACGACGGTGGATCTGAACTTGTTATCCAAACAGCTTAGAAAACCGGAGAAAGAGTGAGATATTGGGACAGAATAGCCCTGTTGGCCGTTGAAATTCCAGGATGAATGCCGAATTCATGGAAATTCGATGCTTTTTGTTTCTTTAGGAATAGCTCTTTTTGTACGATATAAAAGATAAGGTCCAATTTGCAGGGCGGCCGACCTGTGAAGCGGACAACCCACACGGATGTGGAAATACAACATTTCAAGGAGGAAGAATATTTATGAGAATCAATCACAACCTGACCGCTTTAAACACGTATCGCCAGTTGACTTCGAACACGCAGAACGTGTCCAAATCCATTGAGAAATTGTCATCCGGTTTCCGCATCAACCGCGCCGGCGACGATGCCGCCGGATTGGCTATTTCCGAAAAAATGCGCGGACAAATCCGCGGTCTGGATCAAGCTACCCGGAATGCGCAGGATTCCATTTCCTTGATTCAAACGGCGGAAGGCGCGTTGAATGAAACGCACTCCATTCTTCAACGTATGCGTGAATTGGCGGTTCAAGCCAACAACGGAACCAACACGGATGCCGATCGTACGTCCCTTCAAAACGAAGTGGATCAGTTGGCTCAGGAAATTACCCGGATTTCCAATACGACCGAATTCAACACCAAGACGTTGCTGGATGGCGTGGGCGCAGGCGGATCGGGCGTAACCTTCCAAATTGGCGCTAACGAAGGTCAAACGGTGAACTTGACGATTGACGCGATGGATGCCAAAACGCTGGGAGTGGATAACGGTTCTGGTACAGCTTCCACTGCTGGTGCGGCGGCGACTGTGACGGCAGGAATTGACATCAGCTCCAGCGGTGCGGATATCGGCGCCGCCATCACGACGATCAATACCGCAATTACCAAAGTTTCCGATCTGCGCGCGAAACTGGGGGCTTATCAAAACCGTTTGGAACACACGATCAACAACTTGGGAACCACTTCCGAGAACCTGACCGCAGCCGAATCCCGGATTCGCGATGTAGACATGGCTCAGGAAATGATGAAGTTCACCAAGGACAACATCCTTACCCAAGCTTCGCAAGCCATGTTGGCTCAAGCCAACGCTACGCCTCAAGGCGTACTGCAATTGCTTCGTTAATTTCAGGCCTGAAAAAACAGGGGCTCCGGAACATTCCGGAGCCTTTTTTTTGAAAACGGCACTGGTCGTAGAACGATTCGACATGATATGATAAGCTTTGATAGATTTAAATGTTGAATCATCCGAGGTGAATTCATGCACATCCACATGCCGGATCAGATCGTGGAGCTGGAAAACAAGAAGGATTCCGCAGAAGAAGTAGTGCGTCTGATCGACGAATTTGCGGATAAGCAAAATTTGTTGTTCAGTCATATGGTGATTGACGATCAGGAGATATACGAGGATCCTTTCGATTATGTCATCGAACGTTGGAGGGAGATTCATTCGATTGAGATCGTCTTCCGAACGCCAAAGGAATACGCGGGAGAGGTTTTGCTCTCCATCTCCGATTATTTATCGAGAGCGGTGCCGGGAATGCGGTTTTTGGTCGATGCTTGCTATAAAGGGCTGAACGAGGAATCGTGGGGTAATCTGGCGGAATTTCTGGAAGGATTGCAGTGGATTCATCTGGTGTTGTCCGGAATCAAGCAGGAACGGTTTCCCGTGGGCCAGACCGAGCCGTATATTCTTCTGTATGATCGTCTCGAGCATATGCTGCCGCAGCTTGCTTCGGCCGTGGAACGATCCGATTCGATTTTGATCGGGGACCTATTGAATTATGAAATTGTGCCTTTCATGGAGTCGATCCAGGCGGAAGTTCAAAAAACGATCGATAACGAGGTACCGCGAAATGATATTAACTGAGAATGCCATGTTCTTGAAGCGGCTTTTTCCCGAATTGTGGGATAAGGTTGCTTTGTATGGGCAAAGCCTGGAAGCGGATGCCGGGGCATTGGAGATCGCCACTTCCAACAGCCATATGCCGACGCTGGCGGTGCGCGATGAACAGGGTTCGGTGTACATACATAGCAAATATAATCCGGAGGAAGAAGCGCGGCGTTTTGTTGCGCAATTGCAGGGGGTGTCCGAAGGCAAGCATGTGTTTTTCTATGGTGTGGGCCTCGGTTACCATGTGGAAGCATTCGCCAAGCAGTATCCGGATGTTCCGTTCAGCCTTTATGAGCCTCGGCCGGAAGTTTTCTACCGGTATGTCTCGCATCGATCTTTAAAACCTTTGGCCGGAACGCTGCTGAAGCATTGGTTTGTGGAATGGGAGCGCGAAGATATAGCGGCCCATCTGACTTATTTTACAGATCGCATCGTGACAGAGGTGTCGTTGATTCCGCTGCCGGCTTATGAGCGGGTTTTCGTTGAGGACTTCAAGCGATTTTCCGGCCAATTTCGCGAGTCCGTCATTCAGCGGCGGTTTAATGTGGCGACCGACAAGCGCTTCGAAAAGCTGTGGACGATGAACAGCATGGCCAATTTTCCCTACACGTTGAATACGTCGGATATGCTGCTGGACATGGCGCCCTATTTCAAAGGCAAACCGATGGCGATCGTGGCCGCCGGCCCCTCGCTGCAGGACGAAATAGAAAATTTGAGGCGCATCAAGGAACAAGGATCGGCTTATCTGTTTTCTGTCGGATCGGCGATCAACGCTTTGCTGGCGCACGGTATTTATCCCGACGCCGCCTGCACGTACGATCCGATGCCGCACAATCATGTCGTGTTTCACCAAGTCGAAGAGATGAACATTGACTCGATTCCGCTCCTGTTCGGGACCAGCGTGGGCTATGAAACGCTGCGCAGATACCCCGGCCCGAAGTTTCACATGATCACAAGCCAGGATACCTTATCCCGCTATTTTTTGCGCAAAGACGGCCAATTCGATTGCGTCCAGGATGCGTTGACGGTGGCGATGGTCACTCTGCAATTAGCGAGCAAAATGGGCTGTCATCCGATCATCCTGGTCGGGCAGAACCTTGCCTACCGCGGGGAGCAATTTTACGCTAGGGGCATTGAGTACGAGGGGCGTTCCGGACAAGTGGGCGAGCGGGACTTAAAGAACGTTTATCATGTGGAGGATGTACACGGCAACCAGATTCGGACCAACCTTGGATTTCAATATATGCGTACCGGGATGGAACGTTTGATTCAAAGCTTGAACTGCGAAGTGGTTAATACGACCAAAGGCGGAGCGAAAATCAAGGGAACGGCCTTCGTCGAATTAGATCAGGTGATGGAGTCGAGGCTGAAGCCCGGCGCGGTCGATTCGGAATGGCACACTCGGGCGGGCAGCGGGTTCGACAAGGCGTATTTGGCGAAAAAGTCGGACGAGATGAAGAGCGCGTTTGATGCGGCGAAGGACGCGTTTCGCATGATCGAACGCCGCCTGCGCAAGCTGGAGGATGCGGCGAGATTGAAGCAGTCGGCGAATATCGGGAAGATGCTGCCGAAGTTTGATCGGGACGTCAAGAGATTGACGGATAATTTATTTTTTAAAACCGTTTTGTTGCCGATGAACCGGATTGAATTTGACATTTTGAATCACTCGATTGAAATGATTCGGGAAGAAAAGGATTTGATCAAGAAAGCCAATCGTGTGATTCAACAAATTGGGAAATTACTGGAAAGCTGCAAGAAAGATTTGGAACGCATGACGGAGGGGTATCTTCGTATGAACGAGGCGATAGATCAATATGTAGGTCGGCATGCGGAAACGGGGCGATGAGCAGGTGGAGGAGTTTTACAGCGGCAAAAAAATATTGATTACCGGCGGCACGGGCACGATTGGCCGGCACCTGTTAAGGCGATTGCTGGAGTATCGGCCTGCCGTGGTGCGGGTGCTCAGCAGGGACGAGCACAAGCAATTTGAAATGCAGCACGAGATGGGGGAGCATCGGAATATCCGATATCTCATCGGCGATGTGCGGGATGAAGCGCGGATGGCCAGGGCGATGGAAGATATCGATTTTGTGTTTCATCTGGCAGCGATGAAGCATGTCCCTTCTTGCGAATACAACCCGTTCGAAGCGGTGAAGACTAACGTCATCGGCACTCAGAATGTCATCCAGGCCGCGATTTCGGCGGGAGTGAAGAAGGTGATGTTTGCCAGCACGGATAAAGCCATCTCGCCGACGAATACCTACGGGGCCACCAAACTGATGGCAGAGCGTTTGATATCCGCGGCAGAATTTCAAAAAGGACCGAAGCAGACGGTCTTCTCCTCGGTGCGTTTCGGCAACGTCATGGGCTCGCGCGGCTCCGTCATCCCTTTGTTTCGCAAGCAGATCCTGGAGAATGCCACGCTTACCGTGACCGACCCGCAGATGAAAAGATACATGATGACCCCGTCCCAAGCCATAACGTTGATGTTGAAAGCAAATCGGATGGCATACGGCGGGGAAGTATTCGTGCTGAAAATGCCGGTGGTTCGGCTTTCGGATTTGGTGGCCGTAATGAAGGAAGCCGTATCGCAGAAGTACAATTTGGAGTATTCCATTCAAGTGGAGGAAATAGGCCTGAGGCAAGGAGAAAAAATGGTCGAAGAGTTAATGACCGATGATGAGGCGCGGATCGCGTTGGAAACGAAAGAGATGTATATCCTTCCCGCGTTGTTTGATGCAGGAAAGCGCACTTACCCGAACGAAATGACATCCGGCGAATTGAAGATTACTCCGTCCGACGAGAATGTCATTTCTCGGGAAACGCTGCGGGAGTGGCTGTTTGCTGAGGGGTTGATTTAGGAAAGAATGGATTCCATTCAACAGATTGCAGCATGATAGGCCAGCATTCTTCTTTCGCATTGCTGAAATAAGATAGTTTTCAGAAAATTTTTTTTAAAACAAATGTAGAAGGACTCTAAAGTGAGTCCTTTTTTACATATAAAGTCCTTGCATGAACCATGACCGCTAATTGCAACACATTTCATGAGTAACATCATAATTGCCAATTGTATAATCTTGGTGGTACTGCTGTCTTGTTTGAAATATTAAAATACCTGCGGAAATGAAATTAAAGGGAATTATAAACTTATATAGAATTATTAATATAAATTTCAATTCAAAGGAGATGTGAATATGACTAAGAAGATGGAGCAATTAATGTTGCTTTAAAAAAATGATTATCGTCACTTATAGCCCAAGGACATTTCTGTAGTTGGGGGAACGCTAGTAGTTTCGTCCATTTTAAGAATCAATAATACTAACTATAAAGGTGGAGTAAAAAATGGCGGTTAGAAGGATTTCTATGTACGGTGTTGCAATATTCGCAGTGATCATGATGTTGCTGAGTTACGGGCCCGCAGTTTTGGCAAATGGTAGTTGGGTGGACAAAGCCGATATGTCAAATGGAAGAGCTTTTTTCGGATCGGTTGAAGTAGATGGGAAGATTTATATAATTGGTGGAAGAAACGGAAACAATATATTAAATTCAGTAGAGATGTATGATCCGTTAATTGGTACATGGACTTCTAAAGCAAGTATGTCCGTATCTAGGCATGGGCTAGGTGTAACGATGATTAACGGAAAAATTTATGCGATTGGTGGATATGATGCAGCAGGAACACATTTAAGTGTTGTTGAGGAGTATACCCCTTCAACGGATACTTGGGTAAGGAAAGCAGACATGCCAACTCCAAGGGGAGGGTTAAGCGTATCAGCAGTGAATGGAATGATATATGCCATTGGAGGGCGTAATGGCTCATACGTGGAAGTGTATGACCCCAATACGGATACTTGGACTCAAAGAACGAATGCGCCGTATATCGAACACGGTGCAGGAAGAGCAGTATTCGATGGAAAAATCTATCTATTCGGAGGATATATTTATGATTTGACACAACCGGGTAATACTGCTGCTGTTCACGTATATGATCCGGTTGCTGGAACATGGAGCTCCAAAGCAAGTATGCCGGTAGCGATCAGAGGAGTATCTTCGGTGGTATATAACGGGAAAATATATTGTATCGGTGGTTTAACAACAAGCGCTGTCAATACTGTGTACATTTATGACCCAACGAGCAATATTTGGACCAGTAGCGAGAATATCTCAATACCAAGGGTTGGACTTGAGGGGATAAATAGCAATGGTACATTATATGTTATGGGAGGGACACAAGATAGCTCTATTAATGCCGGGTTAAAAACCGTCGAAGAATATATTCCTGAACCGGACGCTCCGACGAATCTCATAGCAGTAGGTGGGAGCGGGCAGGTTGAATTATCATGGAATTCTATCATCAATACGACTGGATACCATGTTTTACGATCTACCACATCGAGCGGGCCGTACACAACTGTAGAAACTAATGTTTATGGAACATCCTACACAGATTATACAGTAACTCCGGGAACAACCTATTATTTCGTTGTAACGGCTTTGAACGGGGAGTCTGAAAGCCAATATTCCAATGAAGTATCGGCGACACCGCAAGAACTAGTGGATAGCCGAGCTTTGTTGGTCATCACAATGTCCAATGGCTTAGGGAAGGAATATGATCTGCCTATGGCTGATGTCTCGACATTTCTATCGTGGTACGAAGGAAGGGCGAATGGAGCAGGTTCTTCTGTTTATATAATGAATAAAGGATACAACCAAGGCCCCTTTTCTAGTAGAAAAGATTATATTATCTATGATAAAATACTGATGTTTGAGGTCAATGAATATGCTGGAAATTAAACGGATTGAAGAAAGGACTGCTGAAATTGGCGGTCCTTTCTTTCCTTGTGGTTAACTCGTATCCCATATGGACTTTAAAAAAATGACTTTTCACCCGATGTATATATTGAGGTAGCTAACTTTAATTCATATATTAGTACTCCTTAACCACGGGAATTAATGGTACGCCCCTAACGAGCCCGATATATCCAGTAAAAAGGATCAGAGGGCTGGAAATGGGAAAAAAGTAGATCGTCGAATTGAGTTAAGAAGAACGTGAACAATTAGAACAACTGATCAACAAAGGAAAAGTCGCTGGCTACAAAATCAAACATGCGCAGATGTTGCTGAAAGCCGATGAAGGCGCGCACGACCGTCGTGGTTGGATACCCGGATTGCTAAAGCCTACAATGCCAGTGAAAGCACCGTTCGAACTTGTGGGGAAATCTGGTCGAAAAAGGCTTCGAGGCCGTATTGGAGCGAGAAAAACAAATCTATTGCAGGATCAAGTTCGATGGCGAGGTCGAGGTGAAACTGAGTGCAATCGCTTGTAGCCTTCGGCGGTCTTGAAAAGCAGCTTGCTGCAACCGCCTTTTAAGATCGGGTTGCTACCTAATTTAAACGATCAAAGCAACTTAATTTAAATAGAGACGGGGAGGCAATTCCTTTCCGAAATACATTCTTTGAATAAATATTCGCCCATTTTGCTTTGTCGGACAGACTCTTAATCATCCGAAGTATTATGAATACCCAATGCGTGCAAGGGGCGTCCCTATCGATTGAAGCGGGGATTTCTTACGTCAAGCTTATACTGAAGATTCTGCCATGTTGCCTCTAACGCTTGATTCCTCAAATTTTCCGACATTGCTTCCTTATCGCGGCGGGACGATGATATTGTGTTATGACGATGCGAGGTTTATTGGAGGGGATCAGGATGAATGATATCCGAGGCTGGATCTTTGACATGGACGATACGCTGTACTGTGAGCATGATTATGTCCGTTCAGGTTTACGCGCAGTTGCGAATGTACTACAACAAAATTGTGCTTTAGATGAGTCATTTATATATAAAGTGCTTATTGATGAGTGGAAGGTTAGCAACAGAAGGCGGATATTCAATGTAGTTTGCGAAAAATATGGTTGGCCGGCGGATATTCCTGCTCTGGTTCAGGTCTATCGGGAGCATCAGCCCGTTGGAATCTCCCTCTACCCGGATGCAGATCGTCTACTTAAATTATTGGAGGAGCGAAACGTTCTTCGTGCGATCATTACAGACGGCGATAAAACCATGCAATGGCAGAAAATCAAAGCACTTCTGTTAAGGGAAAGGGTTCCTTGCATTATTGTTTCAGACGATTTAGGAAATGAATGTTGGAAGCCAAGTCCGGCGACCTATCTTCAAGCGACGAAACGTCTTGGACTTAAGCCAGAGAATTGTGTATACATCGGCGATAATCCTCAAAAGGATTTCGTCACAGCTCGCCGTTTGGGAATGCATACGATTCGGATCGTCCGTGATATAGGGGATCATATGCGAGACATCGTGGAGCTGGAATACGAAGCGGAGAAAACGGTTTATTCGTTGGATGAACTTAGCCGGAATTTAGGCCTAAAAAATAAAAAGAAATAAACCGATAAATCAGTAAAGTGCTAAATACGGAAAGTATGAATGTGGAAGGGGGTTGTTTATGAATATACGTATGATTAAATTTACGATAATGGGCGACCAGAGGGGATCATTAATTGCGCTTGAAGAGGACAAAAATATTCCATTCACTATAAAAAGGGTATACTATATATTTGATACCACGGAGGATGTTAGAAGAGGATGTCACGCTCATAGAAATCTTGAACAAGTTTTAATTTGTATAAATGGAGGTTGTCGGATTTTGATGGACGATGGGGAAAATCGAGAATTTCTTTTATTAAATGATTGTTCCGCAGGCTTGTATATAGGAAAGATGATTTGGCGGGAAATGTTCGATTTCTCGTCCGATTGTATTTTAATGGTATTGGCCAGTGAATATTATGATGAGAATGACTATATCAGAAATTATGAAGGTTTTTTAAGCGAAATTCGATAAAGAAATATTGAGGGGTGAGTGAGTTGGATCATTTGGCTGAATTGCAAGCGTTGGAGAATATATCCAAAGATAGTTGGTATGCGAAGGACTTGGACAAAAAGACCATTGAATATTCCGGAATGATTTTTGAGCGATTTTTAAGTCAAGGTTCTATTTTGGAACTTGGGCCGGCGGAAGGAGTTATGACGGAAATACTTTCTAAAAGGCACAATAATATAACGGTTGTCGAGGGCTCAAAATCTTTTTCGGAAAGTATAAAAAACAGATTTCCAAATGTTAAGGTTATTCATTCTCTTTTTGAAGATTTTCGAACGACCCAAACTTACGACAACATTATCTTAGGTCATGTTTTAGAGCATGTGGATGATCCGGTGCGAATTTTGACATTGGCCAAAACATGGCTTGCTGAAAATGGGAAAATATTTGCGGCTGTTCCGAATTGCAGAAGTTTACATCGTCAGGCAGCAGTGGTTATGGGGTTAATCAAACATGAGCGCGAATTAAATCAAACCGATCTTCATCATGGCCATCGTAGGGTGTATGATCCTGAATCGTTCCGATCAGATTTTATTGCCGCAGGTTTAAATATAAGCATATTCGGTGGTTACTGGTTAAAACCCTTATCAAATGGACAACTTGAAGAACAATGGTCGGAAGAAATATTGCAGACTTATATGCAATTGGGGGAAAGGTATCCGGATATTGCGGCGGAATTATATGTGATTGCTTCAAAATAGTTGGGGTGGGAGTTTAATTTATGAAAAAGAAAGTATTAGTTTCTGCTGCAGGTACAGCATCAGCTTGGCATATGATAAATACTGCCAAAAAGAATTTTGAAGATCAATTCACCGTTCTGGCGTGTGACATGAATCCGCCTTATCTGGTTCCCGCTTCAAAGATAGCAGATGATTTTATACAAGTTCCGGCAATCAATGAACCAGGGTATTACCAATATATGCTTAATATTTTTTTGGAAAATAAGGTTGATATTTTTGTTCCGCTGATTGATTTTGATCTGGAACTTTTTCCTTGCGATAGTGAGGACTTGAAACAACTAGGGGTTATTTCGACGGCTCCAACTAAAAAAGTAATAGACTTATGTAGTGACAAAAGAAAAATAATTGATTTTTTAACAGGGAATCAAATTGTGTGTCCTAAAGTATATGACCCAGATGATATACAAGAAGAAAAGGAATATTTTGTAAAGCCAAGAAGGGGTTTTGGTTCGAAAAATGTGAGTAAAATAGTAGGCCGGTATGTGAAATCCATTGATTGGTCAAAGTGGCTTGTGCAAGAACTCTGTAATTTACCGGAAGTAACCGTGGAGGTTTTTTTTCGTAACAATCAAATAAATACAATTTGTCGTGAGAGAATCGAAGTAAAATCTGGAGTGTGTACCAAAGCAAGAATTTTTTTTGATAGTGAGTTAAATTCTATTATTGAAAACATTGCAACTATTTTAAACCTTCCCGTAGCTTCGTGTGTCCAATTCATGAAAAACGGAATCGGGCAGTGGGTTGTGACTGATTTGAATTTAAGAATCGGTGCTGGAACCGCATTAAGCTCCGTTATTGGATGGGATTTGACAAGTATGGCATTATCAATTTGGGGGGGGGCTGAAGATGCTCCGTCTTCTTTTTTAAAGGATATCAATGAAGAACGGTATGTTGTTCGAGTGTTTCAAGAAATGGTCATGATTTAATTTTTAAATAAGAAATGGAGAAACGTAATGATTTCATTCCTCGACTTGAGATCTATCAATGCTTCGTATCTGCCTGAAATAAGAGATGCAATAAGTCGGGTGCTTGACAAAGGATGGTATATTCTTGGAGATGAGGTTCAAGCTTTTGAACACGAATTTGCTCGTTATTGTGGTGTTAAGCATTGCATTGGAGTAGGCAACGGACTTGACGCTTTAAGGTTGATTCTACGCGCGTATGAATTTGGATCCGGGGATGAAATAATTGCGCCGGCTAACACATTTGTCGCTTCCATCCTTGCGATTTCAGAATGTCAAGCTACTCCGATCTTGGTTGAGCCCGAACTGGTATCTTATAATATTGACCCATCTTTGATTGAAAGAAAGATTACACCGAAAACAAAAGCAATTATGGTAGTGCATTTGTATGGGCAATGTGCAAACATGGATCGTATCAACGGGCTGGCTAAAAAATACAATTTGAAAGTAATTGAAGATGCTGCCCAAGCGCATGGTGCGATGTGCAACGGAAAACGTGTCGGCAGTTTGGGAGATGCAGCAGGCTTCAGCTTTTACCCAACAAAGAACCTTGGCGCGCTAGGCGATGGAGGGGCTATTACAACAAATGATGATATATTGGCAGATAAATTAAGAGCGCTTCGAAATTACGGCTCTTTAAGGAAATATGAATGCCATCTTAAAGGCATTAATAGCCGATTGGATGAAATTCAAGCAGCAACACTTAGGGTAAAACTTCGGTATCTAGATCGAGATAATGAGGCGAGGAGGAAAATCGCCGCTTATTATCGAGAGCATTTAATAAATGAAAACATCATACTTCCGCAAGTTGCTAATGGCAATGAAGACTCTCATGTATGGCATTTGTTTGTGATACGCAATAAACAAAGAGAGCAACTTCAGAAGTATTTATTGGATGCAGGAATTGAGGCTATGGTGCATTATCCGATTGCCCCGCATCAACAGAAGGCTTATAACGAATGGAATTTGGAAAGTTTTCCTGTTACAGAGAAGATTCATGATGAGGTGTTAAGTTTGCCAATGAGTCCTAGGCTTTTAATTCGTGACTTAGATCGGATCAAACTAGCGGTAAATTCTTTCTAAAAAGATATGGTTGGAGATGATAACGTGAATCTGTCACAGAAAGTGGACGTGGTTGAGGAATTAAGTAGACGCGGCAATGTGATCATTTATGGCGCAGGAAAAACTACTGAGCACCTTTTAAATAACATAAGCCTAACTTGCAAAGAAAAAATTATAGCTTTGGCCGATCGTAACATAGAAAAACAGAATGCAATGATGCAGGGGATCTCTATCATTTCGCCTGAGACAATTCACAAATTTATGCCCAAATATCTTGTTATTTCAGTGGAAAGCACCTTGGTTTCTATGGAGATTTTCAACAAATTATCAACTAAACTCCCGACAAGTATACGTATTGTAGATCTGAATGGAATTAATACTAAGCAACCGATTCTTGTTTATCAAATGGGTAAAGTTGGATCGGTTACAGTTTTTTATTCGCTACGCCACTATCTTGACCAACCAATTTATCATGTGCATCGATTAAATCCTGAATACATGCTGGTTGCAATGGAATATCGTTTCAGATATGCAATTGATGATCGTCTAAAAGAATATAACAGATTAGAAATTACGGAAATGTTGTATCTGAGAAATCAAATTAAAATGGGAATAGACCATAGATGGAAGATAATCACACTGGTGAGGGATCCCCTTGAAAGAAACATATCGGCTTTTTTTCATGAGATAGAATATTGGAACTTTTCCCCTGATTTTAGCAATGGCTCCATCGATGTTAATGAAGTATTGGGTCTATTTTTAAAGAAACATGAGTTTCATGATATGCCATTAGAATGGTTTGATCTCGAAATGAAAAGTGTATTTCATATTGATGTGTATGATAGTGAGTTTCCCAAGGAGAGAGGTTATCATATTTATCATGGTGATAACGTTGATTTATTGCTTATTAGATTGGAAAACCTTTCATCGTGCGGTGAGCAAGTGATTAGTCAATTTCTAAATATTGAAGGATTTAAATTGAAAAATGAGAATGTAGCGAATAACAAAGATTATGGAGAAGCGTATAAGAAATTCAAAAAAGATGTTAAGTTGCCAGGAGACTATATTGATAAAATATATTCCTCTAAATATGCAAGGCACTTCTACACTGACGAAGAAATTCATATGTTTAGGAATAAATGGAATAGAGAAATTCATAGAAAGGATGATTGAGGTGCCTAAGATTAGCGTATTAATTTCGTCGTATAATCACGAGAAATATGTGGGCGAAGCGATACAAAGTGTCTTGGATCAAACTTTTAGGGACTTTGAAATTATTATAGTTGATGATGGCTCAACTGATAATACAGTATCCGAAATCCAAAAGTTCAGCGATCCTAGGATCCACTTTACCGATCTTAAAAATAATCATGGAATAAGTATCGCTTATAATAAAGCTTTCCAGATGTCGACCGGGGAATTTATTGCTGGTCTGGGCTCGGATGATGTATTTGTTCCGGAGAAACTTGAGAAGCAGTTGGAGTTTCTAGAAAGCCATCAGGAAATTGCTGCGGTATATTCTAACGCCCAGCTTATTGATGAGAATGGGAATCAATTTAAAAATAAAGATCATTTTTACTTTAGTGCCTTTAAAGGAAGTAATCGTTCGCGATACGAATGGTTAAACTATTTTTTTTATCACGGAAATTGTCTTTGTCATCCTAGCATTTTGTGCCGTAGGGAGGCATATGGTTCAGTTGAGGTGTATGATCCGCGAATTCATCAAATACAAGATTTAGATTTTTATATAAAATTCAGCAAAAAATACGAGATGCACATTTTGCAAGAAAGGTTGGTTAAATATCGGATTAGAGATCATAATTTAAATGCTAGTGGTAGCAGGGGCGATACAGCAATAAGATCTGTTTATGAGTATATTCAATTATTAAGACACTACACGGATTTGAAAATTGATGATTTTGTAAAAATATTTCCTAATCATCCATTCGGTCCAGATTTGGAATCGAAATTCATACCTTATTACGTTGCCAAATTGGCAATGGAGTTAAGCACTTCACCAGCTCATTACTATTTTGCGTATGACCAACTTTTTAAATTGTTTGAAGATCGCAACATAGTTGCAGAATTGGAAGCTAGATATAATTTTAAATATAAAGATCTTATTCAGTTGGCGGGGGAACGTGATGTGTTTCAGATTCATTCGCCAATTTTATTAAGGTCTAAACAAATAATTCAAAATAATTTAATAAAAAGGCTGTCAGAATTGGAGTCTTCTAATCGTCCAATTGTAATTTGGGGTGCGGGAAGTGCGGGACGTAAAACGTTGGCTTATATTCAACGTAACAATTTGGACATAACAAAATTTATCGATGCGGATTCTTTAAAGTGGGGAACCATATTAGAGAATAAGGTAGTTTATTCTCCTAATATTTTAAATAACGATAAAGACGTTAAACCATTTGTTGTTATTGGTTCATCCTATTTTGAAGATATTGAAAAGCAGTTAGTGCAATGGGGATATAGTGAAGGGGTAGATTATCACTTAGGAGCCTTTTTATAAAAAAGTAAGCACGTAGAGGAGAATTAAGTTGCAGAAATAGATGTATTTTATAGAAGGGAACGATATTTAATGATAATATGTACATCTATCTGTGCAAATTATTTGCCTAAAGCAGCGGTGCTAGCAAAGTCTGTAAAAAAACATAATCCTGATGTGCGGTTTATTATTTGTTTGGTAGAAAGAACAGTAGAAGATTCGTTAACGCAATATACTGATGCTGTGGATGAGATCATTTTAGCCAAAGATCTTGGATTTACGAATTTTGAGAACTTCATTTTCCAGTATGATATTATTGAAGCCTCTACTGCAGTGAAGGGCCAATTATTTAAATATTTAATGAAAACTTATTCAGATCATGACCAATTCATATATCTAGATCCGGATATAAAGGTTTACGGAGAGTTTCATGAATTACAAACTGTCCTTAAAAAGTCCCCCATTGTTTTAACGCCCCACTTAACGATACCGGAGGATGATGATGATATCGTTGCCATTACGGATAATGAGATTGATTCCGCTCTATCCTATGGTATTTACAACCTTGGATTTCTTGCCGTCAGAAGGAGTGATGAAGCCGGAAAATTCATCGATTGGTGGACAAATCGTCTGTCCTTATATTGCTATGATAATATGACGAATAGGGGGTTATACACTGATCAAAAGTGGATAGACCTGGCACCGTGTTACTTTGATGTCTGCATTTTTAAAAATTCCGGTTATAATGTGGCATCGTGGAATATGTCGAAGCGAAAGATCGAAAAAGTCGGAGTTAACCGATTTAAAGTTAATGGTGATGACTTGGTTTTCTATCACTTTTCTGGTTTCGATAACGGGAGAAATGAGAACATGATCCATAAATATGTCCCGGATCAGTCGAATGCGGTTTATGAAATACGAGACCAATACGTTTCCGATTTGAAGGATTGTGGCCAGGAAAAGTTAAGTCTGCTGGAATGGAGTTATGGGTATTTTGATAACGGAGAAAAAATAGATAAGAATTCAAGGGTAAGATTTCGTACTCATGAAGCATTAAAGGGAAGTTATGAGAACCCATTCAGTGCAAACAATAAATCTTTCGACTACTTGCTGCCGCCATCAAGCCAATTCCGGTTGATTTATATTTGGGGAGCCGGTGACGGCGGGATCAAGACAAAGAAGTATTATGAACGATGCAATACTATAATCGAAGGTTTTGTGGACAGCGATTCCAAGAAATGGGGACAAACGATTGAAGGCGTTACGATTTATAATCCACAGACCGCTTTGACCGATCAAGGAAACCAGCGCCCGTATTTTATTATTGGATCTTCCTATAAGAGCGAAATTATTGAGATTTTAAAAAACAATGGATTTGAACTGCACACCGATTTTACAGTTAGCCAGCCTTTACAGAGTTACTAGTTTTTATAACAAATCAATCAAATGAATAGCTTTTAGGAGGCAGTGAAGGGGTAAATGAAGCCAGACAAGGAAATCGCAATTGTTACATCATTGGCACCAAGAGATTTCGCTATTCAAAGACAAGCCGTTGACAGTTGGGTGGAAAACGGGTTTAAAGTATTGTCGATGAACGCGCTTGAGGAGATCCATATATTAAAGAGTGAATTCACAAATGTTGAATTTGTCAGGGCAGAAAGGAATGCCGCTGATCAATTTGGAAAACCCTACATCTTCTTTGATGATGTTTTGAATTATTTTAGGAAAAGTAATGCCCGCATTTGCGGTATTGTGAATTCGGATATTTATCTCAGACGGTTGAATGAAACATGGATGTCCAAATTATATGATGAAGCGGTAGGCTCCATGGTTTATGGCGTCAGAATTGATGTACATGACTTGGAATATAGATCCGATGGAGTGCCCTACGATTTGGGATTTGATTTTTTTTTCTTTGACAGGGAAATCTTATCGATTTATCCAAAGGAGGATTTCTGCATCGGATTACCCTGGTGGGATTATTGGGCGGTATTGATCCCTATGCTTCATGGGATACCAACGAAAAGATTGAATATTCCGTTTGCCTACCATGTGAAGCACACGGTCAATTGGAAAGAGACACTATGGAGTTTGTTCGGCAGTAAGATTGCCTTCTATCTAGGGATGACATTCGGTTCGAAAATGGACAGGATTACCGAATGTGCCAATTACGTTCTGGAAAGGTTGCAAAAAAATACAGAGGAATTGGTTATTGTACCGAATGAGATTCAGAATAAAAGTGTTTGTATTATATATAACCCTAAAGGAACCAATCCGGAAGATTCTTTTACTTACAGATGTATGATGGAGCAGACGTTACAGCATAAAAAGGTGGTTATAGGCGACGGTATCCAGGTCAATTTGTCGGATATAAAAGAAGATTTTATTTGGTTTTTGGAGGAAGGTGGATTCGTTTCGAGAAACTTCCTCACGCTTATGATTTCCGAAATCGAAGATCGTGAGTGTATGACGTGTGCATTGAAACTTGTGGGGAGCCCTCTTGCTTCCAATTATATTTATGTTCGTTATCCGATGGAAGAAGATGGTTTTTTACAATGTACGCTGTTTAAGAATGGAAATTTGGAAAGCCGGATGCATGCACCGCGTCTTCAGAATAAAAAAACAAACCATTTGGAGTTGGGGCTGATTACGCTCGAATTTAATCGATATATGCAATTTAAATTGAAAAAATGTCGTAACAAGAAGATATATATATTTAGCGCGGGAGGGCATACCAAAAAACTTTTGGAAACAGTCGATTTTAAAGATATAACGATTTGCGGACTGTTGGATAAAAATCGTGATTTACATGGAAAATTGTTATATGGGCATACCGTGTACGATTATCAATCGATAACCGATTTGAATGTGGACTATATCCTCATTTCATCCTACTCTTATGAACGAGAAGTTTATGAAGAATTGAAGGAGTCGTTTGACGAAAATAAACTAATCAGGATTTATTATAATTAGAACCCAGTGATGAGCGGGTACCTAATCTAAAAGTATAATTTTGGTTAAGTTCCTTTTCACCCCTATATAGGGTTTTTTTATTTTGGATATAAATATTAGTAATATTCGAACCGATAATATTGCAAGGTGGGTTATAAACAAACCTCCCGCTTCGGTGAACACCGAAGAATATATACGAGGAGAGATGTTGTATGATGAGAAAATTATTTGTTTTATCTTGGGTAGTGGTTCTTTTATTGTTCAGTTCGAGTTCTTTGGTTTTTTCCTATCCAGGGGGTTTAATGGATGGTAAGCAAGTCCATTATGGGATTGGGGTTGAAGCCTCTAGCGGATTAACAGGTCATATTACCGACGGTAATGTAAATACCAGCTATGAGATGGGTGAGAAAAATTCACCAAATGATAATATGTGGATTTCCTTTGTTGTTGATCATACAGTACGTGCGTACAGGTTAATCACGAATGCGCCGGGGCATCCTAAGATTGCATTTTTAGATAAATCGGGTAACGTTATAAAAATAATTTTATCCTCGGAAAATGATGGTTCACTCCAACATATTGAACCTATAAGCGGAGTCAGAATGGTTGATTTATCAAATGACTTCGATACGCCGGTAACCGTTAGTGAATTCGACGTATATGATGATATTGCTGCACCTGCGCTAAGTTCAACAACGGTTCCGGGAAAGGTTATTTTGAATTGGAGCAGCGTTACGGATGCAAGTCATTACATAATAAAAAGGTCTACTACATCTGGGGGTCCGTATACGACAGTAAGCGAATCGGTATACACAAGTTATCAAGATGCCGAAATCACAAGTGGTACAACATATTATTATGTTGTTATTTCGGAAAACCAGTATGGAGTACAAAGTGTGAACTCCAACGAAGTTTACGCAACTCCCCCTGTGACTGATAGAGCTTTATTGACGATCACAATGACGAATGCTACGGTTTACGAATATGATTTGGGCATGAGCGAAGTAACTGATTTTATTAACTGGTATGATGATAGAGCATCTGGAGTTGGATTAAAGTATTACGAATTCGGTCAACCATATAATGTAGGGCCTTTTGATGCGAGAAAGAGTTATCTGGCGTTTGATCAAATTATGACTTTTGAAGTGAAAACATATTCAACAGTAAACGTGGCCACACATACTCCTGATACTGCAACAAAAGCTAGTTTGTTAAAGATAATCTTAGAGAATGGCTCACAGGTTGAATACAATTTATCACAGACTGAAGCAGAATCTTTCATGACATGGTATTATTCAGCCACAGGAAGCCCTTACTATGATATTAGCAAAAGCTTCAATCTAGGCCCGTTTGTCAGCCGGGAGCAATATATTATTAAGGACAAAATATCTAGTCTTGAGAATATGAACTATACTCCGTAAGTAGAATTGCGACTAAGTTTAAAACTGGTTAGAATCGGTCCCCGCCCGCTTCAAGGGTGGGGATTTGTGCTTAATAACAGGGGCTTGTGAGCCGATAAATGATTTAGGACAACCATACATGGTTTCAGGAGGATGGCAAATTGGCAGAAATGGCTCCGACGAAGATTTCCATTATCACAGCTTGCTACAACAGCAAGAAATATATAGAGGATACGATTCAAAGTGTAATTGGACAAACGTATCCTGATGTGGAGTACATTATTGTCGATGGCGGCTCGTCAGATGGTACGATGGAAATGATTAATAGATATAAGGATCGAATTGATCACATCATTTCTGAGCCGGATCAAGGCGTGTATGATGCGTTCAATAAAGGGATCCGGGCAGCGAAAGGAGACGTCATTTGTTTTTTAAATTCCGACGATTATTTTGCGGATGATCAGGTGGTTGCGGATATAGCGGGGATCTTCAATACGCAACGTTCGGTAAAAGTGGTATACGGCAATGTCGAAATCGTAAATGTGAAGAATGGATATTCTTTTGTGACAGGCAAGGCCGTAACAGCAGAAGATTTAAAGAAAGGAATACTCCCGCCGCACCCAGGGATGTTTGCAAAGAAACAACTTTTTTTTGATTTAGGGGGATTCGATTTACAATATAGAATTGCCAGCGATTTTGATCTCAGTATGAAAATGTTTAAAGAACATCAGCAAGAAGCAAGGTATTTGGATCGAATTATCTCCATCTTCCGCTTGGGAGGCATGTCCAGTAATTTAAGGAATAGTGTGTTAACGCGGCAAGAAACGAATACGATTGTGCAGAAACACTGGGGTACGGATACAAACAGGATATTTGGCCCCTCAGACGTGAATATGCCGTTCTATAAGAAATGGCTGGAAGTATTATTGCTGCATGATCGTACCATCTCACGGATTCTGCGTTCATATCAAATTAACCAGGTCGCCTTGTTTGGCACAAGAGAAATGGCTTTATATGTCTTGGCCGATCTACAGAAATCGGGCATCCGCGCGAAAGCGTTTTTAGACAACAACCCAACCAGGATCGGTCGATCCATGCACGGAATCTCCATTCATCATCCCGATTGGCTTAAGGATCATTATACCCAGATCGATGGCATTATTTTATCTTTTGAGGGCGACTATGACGAAGAAGCCCGTCAGCAATTAAAGAAGATATTAGAGGGCGAATCGATGAGAGTATGGTCGTGGAAGGAACTCGTTTGTTTATCTGAAGAGATGGAATGAGGTGTGGGTAATGGCTCCCCAAATATCTGTAGTCATGCCTGTCTACAATGTCAATGAAATATGGCTTAAAGAATCGATAGAAAGCATTCTGAGCCAAAGCTTTACCGATTTTGAATTTTTAATTGTAGATGATGGTTCGATGGATCATACGTATACAGTTTGTCAACGATATGCGCATGAAGATTCGCGAATCCGGCTTTTTCAATTCGCCAACAATCGGGGCATCGCCGCCGCCATGAATTACGCCATTCAAGAAGCGAAAGGCAAGCGGATTGCCATCCACGATGGTGACGATATCAGCCTTCCAACCCGGTTGGAAACGCAATATCGATTCATGGAATCAAACCCCAGCGTAGTACTGCTAGGCACGCGAATGGAATTGAAATTCGAAGAAAATACGACTAAGCCTTTCCGAGAATCTGCGTTGAACTTCTTGACTTGGTACAATGCTTGCGTCGGCGAGCGGATCGATACAGAATTTATTAAAGGGAGCTGTATTGCGAATGGTACGGCCATGTATGATAAAGACCATGCCATCGCCGCCGGATTATACAACCAACATTATGAACAGTTGCTGGACTGGGAGTTTTTTTTGCGGCTTAAATCTTTCGGGGATGTGGCGAAATGCGAGGAAACGCTATATGTCTATCGAAGGCATGGAAATTCGTTCTGTTACAATGCCAACGCTGCCGACCAATTAAGTGAAATACAGGTTCCGTATGTGAACGATTTATTCCCGATCGGCACGAAAGTAGCTCTATGGGGAACGGGAGCAGGCGGATTGGCTTTTTTAAGAACGTATGTGAAGCTTCCGCATAAAAAAATGAATCTCCAAATGGTGATTGACGGTTCGGAACGGAAAGTGGGCGATGAGATAGAAGGTTATCGAATTCAACCTCCTGAGTCTCTCCATCAAAGCGGGATGGAAAAAGTGATTATCGCGGTCTCCATCAGCAAGTTTTTACCTCAAATTAAAAGTCAGTTGCAGGATTTTGGCTTTTCCGCGGATCAAATTTATGAACTGTTTGCGCCGGCATAGACTCTGGACTGAGTATTTCGGTGCCAGAGAGCCATTGAGTTAATGAGTGAGAGCACCCCCACCTTTTTCGGAAAAGGATGGATACGTGTCCGAAATCGGAACGCAAATATCCAGCGGAGGGTCCCCGAATGACCAAGTATCGAGACATTCTACGGCTGAGTATCATGGGGCTCAGCCATCTGAATGGCTTCTGTTTTCCACCGTTGGAGGACATTCGTATGGATGCTGTGTTCGGAAGCCAACTGTGAAACCGACTTTTCTTCCTTTAAAATTTCCAGTACGATTTGTGCTTTTTGCTCGGGTGTCAACTTTCTTCGCATCGTGCTCATACAACTAACTTTACTCCCTATTTACTGTCTGAATTTCTTAGTCCATTATAAAGTGTCTTGGCATCCGGAATATTGCCCGCCAGCTTGCGGGTGCCTGCGTACATTATACTAAGAAAAAGAGTGTTTATTTAAAAAATATACACAAATTCAATAATTCTGAAAATATAAACACCCC